>NZ_AP022613.1:1871141-2182998 GCF_010730195.1 Mycobacterium conspicuum | reverse complement strand
GCCTCGTCACGCACCCGCTGCAGCAAATACAGCCCCTCGCTGTTGCGCGGCATGATGATCGGATCGGGCTCCGAGGGCACCCACACCTCTTCCAGCCGCTTGGCCAGGCCGATCACCGCGACGTCGGTGATGCCGAGCTCCTCGAGCACGGCGTTGGCCGCATTGACTTGGGGCGCACCGCCGTCCACGACGAACAGGTTGGGCGGATAGGCGAACCGGCGCGATTTTCCTTCCGCGGAAAGCAGATTCGGATCGTTCTGCTCTTGGAGGTGTCGGTAGAAGCGGCGGCGGGTCACCTCGGCGATGGAGGCGACGTCGTCGGAGCGGCCCTGTCCGGCCGCTTCCTTGATCCCGAAGTGCCGGTAGTCGGACTTGCGCGGCAGTCCGTCCTCGAACACCACCAGTGAGCCCACCACGTCGGTGCCCTGCACGTGGCTGACGTCGACGCACTCGATGCGCAGCGGCGCGTCGGCGAGGCCGAGCGCCTCTTGAATGCTCTGCAGCGCGGCGGATCTGGCGTTGAAGTCGCCGGCGCGCTTCAGCTTGTGTTGCTGCAGCGCCTCTTTCGCGTTGCGCTGCACGGTTTCGGCCAGCGCCTTCTTGTCACCGCGGCGCGGCACCCTCAATGTGACGCGCGAACCACGCAGGCCGGACAACCAGCTGGCCAGCTGTTCGGAGTTCGACGGCAGGCACGGCACCAACACCTCGCGGGGCACGGGGTTGGTCGATTCGTCGGCCGCACCGTCGAGCTCGGCCTGGTCGCCGTAGAACTGCGTCAGGAACTGCTCGACCAACCGCTCCTCACCGGAATCGCCCGGGTCCCCGGCCTTTTCGACGATCCAGCCACGCTGACCGCGCACCCGGCCACCGCGGACGTGGAACACCTGCACCGCCGCCTCGAGTTCGTCGTCGGCGAACGCGACCACGTCGGCGTCGGTGCCGTCGCCGAAGACCACGGCCTGTTTCTCCATCGCCCGCTTCAGCGCGCCCAGGTCGTCGCGAAGGCGTGCGGCCCGCTCGAAATCGAGTGTTTCGGCCGCGGCGTTCATCTGCTGTTCCAGCTCTTTGGCGAACCGGTCGGTCTTGCCGGACAGGAAGTCGCAGAAGTCGATGACGATTTGGCGATGCTGCTCGGCGCTGACCCGGCCGACGCACGGCGCCGAGCACTTGTCGATGTAGCCGAGCAGGCAGGGGCGGTCAATCTGCTTGTGTCGCTTGAACACTCCGGCCGAACAGGTTCGGGCCGGAAACACCCGGGTGAGCAGGTCCAGCGTTTCCCGGATGGCCCAGGCATGCGAGTACGGCCCGAAATAGCGCACACCCTTGCGCCGCGGGCCGCGGTAGACCATCAGCCGCGGAAACTCCTCGTTGAGGGTGACCGCCAGCACGGGGTACGACTTGTCGTCGCGGTAGCGGATGTTGAAGCGCGGATCGAACTCCTTGATCCAGTTGTATTCGAGCTGCAGCGCCTCGACTTCGGTGGTGACCACCGTCCACTCGACCTTGGCCGCGGTGGTCACCATCTGCCGGGTGCGGGGTTGCAGCGCCGAGATGTCTTGGAAGTATGACGTCAGCCGGCTGCGCAGGCTCTTGGCCTTGCCGACGTAGATGACGCGCCCGTGCGAATCCCGGAATCGGTAGACGCCGGGCTCGACCGGGATGGACCCGGGCGCGGGGCGATACGTGGCGGGATCTGGCACGTATCCAGGCTAGTAGCCGCCAAAACGGGGGCGGGGTGCGACCATTTCCTGATGGACACGACCAACGGTGGCCTCACCGCAGAGCTGGTCCACAACGTGGCGTTCGCCAAACCCCCCATCGGAAAACGCGGCTATAACGAAGACCAGGTCGACGCGTTTCTCGACCTCGTCGAGGCGGCGCTGCGGGATCCGGCGGGAGGCGGCCTCAGTCCCGAGCAAGTCCGCAACGTGGTTTTCGCGAAGCCGCCGCTCGGACGGCGCGGATACAACGAAGACCAGGTCGACGCGTTTCTCGACTTTGTCGCGCAGCACCTCCAACCTGGGCGATCGCGCCCGGGCGCCGTTGCGCCACCGCCGTCCGGTCGGTTGTCCGCGCGGCACGGCGCCGCGAGGCACGCCGGTGACGAGAGCTGGCTCCGCCGGGCCGGTAATGCCGTGATCCAGCTCTTCACATGGATCCTCCAAGACTGATTCGGACCGCACGTACCCATTGCCGGGCAGTTGCGGAATCCTTGCGCGCGTAAGCCTCCCGCCGCGGCTTGCCGGGTGGGACCATGTGCCAATGGACGATCCCGAGGAACGAATCGCCGACCTCGAACGACAGTTGGCGCAGGCGCGCGCCGCCCGCCGCGAGCGCAGCGAGGGCGCAACGGGGCCCGAGGCGGATCCGAAGCGCGACCGGCGCGAGCGTCGGATGCGCGTCCGCGAGGAGGCGGGGATCAGCCGGGCGCAGTGGCAGGTCGAACGCATCGTCGCGAGCACCCTGGTGGTGCTGTGCATCGCCGGTGTCACAGTAACGTTCGTTGGCCACGGCGCACTGATGTGGATCGGGATCGCGCTGTTTGTGGGTGCCGCCGCGGCACTGGTGGTGCTGGCGAAGGCCCGCAGCCGCAGCGTCGAGAAGGTTCGGTGGGAAGACGGGACGGTCACCTTCCGCACGGTCGAACCCGGCGATGTCGGCGAATCCGGTCAGCGGGTGGACTGCGAGATCGAGCTAAGCCCCCCGCGGCCCTTCAGTAGCGTATATACGACGGTCGGGCCGCTGGATGCCGAGCGCATTGTCGTCGGGGCGTCCATGCGCTGTCTCATCGACCGCATGGAGAGCCTGACCGCGTTGCGCGCATACCCCTATGCGCAGCCCGGCGCCCCATTGCCGTCCGGTCGCGAACTCAAGTTCTTCAGGACGGCATAGTCGGCCGGCGCCAGCGGCTTCGTCACGTTCTACTCGGACGTGTGACCCAGGTCCGGCCGATAGCGGGCCAACAGCTCACGCACGGTGTCCATGGCGGCGACGGCACGGTCCTTGTCGACGGCCTGGATCGCCATCACCGGGACGTACTCGTCGTCGAATAAGTCGACGCGCGCCCAGCGGCTGCCAACCGGAAAGGACACCCCGACCGTGTCCGACCACGGGATAAGCCTGTCCCCCAACAGGTTACGTACCGAAAGACCCGGCGGGCCGACCCGCAGCCGCGGCCGTGCCAGCAACAGCACGGCCCCGGCGATGACCACACCGAGCAGGCCCAGCGCGACCTGGTCGGCGGTCTGGAAGATCACTCCGGTGGACTGCTGCTTGAGCAGCGCGCCCGCCACGATGTGCACCGCCGCGATCAAAAATGCTGCGCCGTAGGCGAACAGCGGCGTCAGATGGGGGCGCAGTTCAACGTCCCAAACGTCCCGTTGTGCCACCGACGTCACGACCGAGCGCGCAGGTCACGCAGGGTCAGCGCGGCGGTCAGGCCGGCCGCGGTCGCCTGGGCCCCCTTGTCTTCGACCGACTCCGGAAGGCCGGCGCGGGCCAGCGCCTGCTCCTCGGTGTTGCAGGTGAGGACCCCGTTGGCGATCGGCGTGGAGGCGTCCAGCGCAAGCCGGGTCAGGCCTTGGGTCACGGAATCGCAAACATAGTCGAAATGTGGTGTCTCACCCCGAATTACCACCCCAAGCGCGACGACGACATCGTGGTTGCGGGCGAGTTCCTGTGCCACCACCGGGATCTCGATCGCGCCGAGGACACGAACCACGGTCGGGGCGTCGATGCCCGACTCCGAGGCCGCCTTGCAGGCGCCGGCCAGCAGAGCGTCGCAGATCTGGGTGTGCCAGGTGCTCGCGACGATGGCAAGCCTCAGACCGGAGGCGTCCAGCGCCGGAATGTCCGGCACACCGGCACCACCGCTCATTTACCGCTCACAGAGCACCGCCGAATTCGCCCGGCAAATAAACAGATTCGTGGAAGTCATCCAGCCCGACCAGATCGTGGCCCATCCTGTCGCGCTTGGTCATCAGGTAGCGGATGTTCTCGGCGTTGGCCCGCACCGGCAGCGGCACCCGCTCGAGGATGTGCAGTCCGTAGCCGTCCAACCCGACCCGCTTGGCCGGGTTGTTGGTCAGCAGCCGCATCGAACGCACCCCGAGGTCGACGAGGATCTGCGCGCCGATCCCGTAATCCCTTGCGTCGGCGGGCAATCCAAGCTTGAGGTTGGCATCCACCGTGTCGGCGCCGGCGTCCTGCAGCTGATAGGCCTGCAGCTTGTGCAGCAGCCCGATGCCGCGGCCCTCGTGGCCGCGCATGTACAGCACCACGCCGCGGCCCTCACGCGCGACCATCGCCATCGCGGCATCCAGCTGTGGACCGCAGTCGCAACGCCGCGAACCGAACACGTCACCGGTCAGGCATTCGGAGTGCACCCGGACCAACACATCGTCGCCCTCGGCGTCCGGCCCGGCGATGTCGCCGCGAACCAGTGCCACGTGTTCGACTTCGTCGTAGATGCTGGTGTAACCGATGGCGCGGAATTCGCCGTGCCGCGTCGGGATCCGGGCCTCGGCGATCCGCTCGATGTGCTTCTCGTGCTTGCGCCGCCATTCGATGATGTCGGCGATCGTGATCAGCGCCAGACCGTGCTCGTCGGCGAAGACCCGCAACTCGTCGGTCTGGGCCATCGACCCCTCGTCCTTCTGGCTGACGATCTCACAGATCGCCCCGGCGGGTTGCAGGCCCGCCATCCGGGCCAGGTCGACGGCGGCCTCGGTGTGGCCGGGCCGGCGCAACACGCCACCGTCCTTGGCGCGCAACGGAACCACATGCCCGGGGCGGGTGAAATCGTCGGCGACGGTGGTGGGATCGGCCAACAGGCGCATGGTGGTGGCGCGGTCGGACGCGGAAATGCCCGTCCCGACACCTTGTCTTGCGTCGACGGTCACGGTGTAGGCGGTGCCGTGCTTGTCCTGGTTGACCGCATACATCGGCAACAGGCCCAACCGGTCGCAGATCGCGCCGTCCAGCGGCACACACAAGTATCCCGAGGTGTAGCGGACCATGAAGGCCACCATCTCCGGCGTCGCCATTTCGGCGGCGAAGATGAGGTCACCCTCGTTTTCGCGTTCCTCGTCGTCGATGACGACGACGGCCTTGCCCGCCGCGATGTCGGCAACCGCCCGCTCGACGGAGTCCAACCTCGTCATCGTCGCTACCTTGCTCTCAGACCGGCTTCCACGAGAAGCGCGGGTGTGACATCCAGTATGAACCACCATGGCGCTGCGGTTATTGCCATGGCTTATTCGGGCTCGTTCACGCCCATTCAGCGGGATCCGCTAAATTCCAGCACGGCATAGGACGGATCGGTGCGGTCGCGGGTGGCGGGGCGCTGGGTCATCTCGGTGACCTCCCGGACTTCGTCGAAGTCGAACAGGGTCAGCCGCTTGTCGATGCGCCACTGGCCCTCCCGTCGCGACCACTCGTCGAGGTAGCGGCCCCAAACCCGGATCTGCATGACCTTGTCGTCCTGCGCCAACCGCGTCGCGGAATGGAAGTAGGTTTCGCTGCCCGCGCGGTCGCCGTCGAGGGTGATGATGCTGTTGCAGACCTGGTGCGAATGGTTGAGGGTCAGCAGGTGCGAGGCGCAGATGAAATCGATCACACCGCGTCCGTCGCCCTGGTAGAGCGCCTCGCCGTAGTCCGCCGTCGCGTCCTCGTGAAAGACCGAATGTCCCAGCGGGATGTCCAGCCGGTCCACCGCGCGGCAGTAGCGGTTGATCTGCTCGGTGATCGCCTGCTTGTCGAGCATCGCCCGCAGCTCGGCCGGATCGATCGCGATGTGCTGTTCAGTTTCGACCATGCGTCAATATAGCGCTTCGGGGCTGGTAGACGGCTTTTTCTAGCGCGTCGCCAGCAGCCGCTCAACATACTTGGCGATCACGTCGACCTCGAGGTTCACCTGCGTGCCCACCGGGGCGGTGCCCAGCGTGGTGAGCTCGCGAGTCGTCGGGATCAACGACACCTCGAACCAGTCCCGCGGCTCGGCGCCCAGCCCGGAGACGGTCAACGAAATCCCGTCCACGGTGATCGACCCCTTCTCGACGACGTAGCGGGCCACCTCGGCGGGCACCTCGATCCGCACCACTTCCCAATGCTCGGACGGTGTGCGGGCCACCACCTCGCCGGTCCCGTCCACATGTCCCTGCACGATGTGCCCGCCGAGCCGGCTATTGATCGCCGCGGCCCGCTCCAGGTTCACCGGGCTGCCCACCCGCAGCCCGCCCAGGTTGGATCGGCTGAGGGTCTCACCCATCACGTCGGCGCTGAACTGACCGTCGGGCAGCACCTCCACCACCGTCAGGCAGACACCGTTGACCGCGATCGAATCACCGTGGCCGGCGTCGCCGGTGACGACGGGCCCGCGAATGATCAGACGTGCGGCGTCCGCGAGCGGTTCCCGGCCCGTGACCTCCCCGAGTTCCTCGACAATTCCGGTGAACATTGCACCAGGTTAATGACCGTTGCGGGGCCCGGGCACCCCGGGAGCGGCCCGTCGCTTCACCGGCCTGCTCACGTCCACCCTCTACGATGCAGACTATGCAGACCCGCCGCCGATTATTTGTCGTCCTCGCCGCCGTGAGCGTCGCCGCAGCCCTGATCACGGGATCGGCGGGATGCTCGAAGGGCTCCAGCCAGAGCGGGGCGCCGCTCCCCGACGCGACGACATTGGTCAAGCAGTCCACCGACGTCACCAAAAATCTCAAGAGCGCGCATCTGGTCCTGACGGTGATCGGCAAGATTCCGGGGCTGCCCATCAAGACGCTCACCGGCGACCTCACCACCGCCCCGGCCACCGCTGCGTCCGGCGATGCGCAACTGATGGTCGCGGGTTCCGAGGTCGACGCGAACTTCGTCGTCCTGGACGGCGAGCTCTACGCCACCCTGACCCCGAATAAGTGGAGCGATTTCGGCAAGGCCGCCGACATTTACGACGTCTCGACGATCCTGAACCCGGACAACGGCCTTGCCAACGTGCTGGCGAACTTCCAGAACCCCAAGGCCGAAGGCCGCGAGACCATCAACGGGCAGAGCACCATCCGCATCAGCGGCACCGTCCCCTCCGCCGCGGTGAACAAGATCGCCTCGCAGCTCAGCGCGGGCAACTCGACACCGGCCACGGTGTGGATCCAGGAATCCGGCGACCATCAGCTGGTGCAGTCCAAGTTGGACAAGAGTTCGGGCAATTCCGTCCAGATGACCTTGTCGAACTGGAACCAGCCGGTGCAGGTCACCAAGCCCCCGGTGAGCTGATGAGCACGCAGACCGGACGCCGGGTCGCGATCACCGCGGGCAGCCTCGCGGTTCTGTTGGGGGCGCTGGACGCCTACGTGGTGATCACCATCATCCGCGACATCATGACCGATGTCGGCATCCCGGTGAACAAGCTGCAGCGGATCACCTGGATCATCACGATGTACCTGCTGGGGTACATCGCCGCAATGCCGTTGCTGGGGCGCGCCTCCGACCGGTTTGGCCGCAAGCTGGTGCTGCAACTGAGCTTGGCCCTGTTCATGCTCGGCTCCGTGGTCACCGCGTTGTCGGTGCAGATCGGCCAGTGGGGCCTGCTCGGTGACGACCCCAACGCGGCCTTCCAAGTGCTGATCGCCGGCCGCACCATCCAGGGCGTGGCCAGCGGCGCCCTGCTACCGGTCACGCTGGCGCTGGGCGCGGATCTCTGGGCGCAGCGCAACCGCGCCGGCGTGCTCGGCGGCATCGGCGCGGCGCAGGAGCTGGGCATGGTGCTCGGCCCGCTGTACGGCATCTTCATCGTCTGGCTGCTACACGACTGGCGCGACGTGTTCTGGATCAACGTCCCGCTGACGCTGATCGCCATGGCGATGATCCAGTTCAGCCTGCCGGGGCACGATCGCAGCGCCAATCCGGAGCGCATCGACCTGGTCGGCGGCGTGCTGCTGGCGATCGCCCTGGGCCTCGCGGTGGTGGGGCTGTACAACCCCAATCCCGACGGCAAGGTGGTGCTGCCGAGCTACGGGCCGCCACTGGTCATCGGCGCGGTCGTCGCCGGAGTGGCGTTCCTGTGCTGGGAGCGGTTCTCGCGCACCCGCCTGATCAATCCGGCCGGGGTGCATTTCGTGCCGTTCCTGGCCGCACTGGCGACGTCGGTGTGCGCGGGCGCGGCGTTGATGGTGACGCTGGTCAACGTCGAACTGTTCGGCCAGGGTGTGCTGTCGATGGACCAAACCGCGGCGGCCGGGCTGCTGCTGTGGTTCCTGATCGCCCTGCCGATCGGCGCCGTGGCGGGCGGGTGGATCGCCACCCGCGTCGGGGACCGCGCGGTGACCTTCGTCGGGCTGCTCATCGCGGCCTACGGCTACTGGCTGATTCACTACTGGCGGGCGGATCTCATCGACCGCAAGCACAACATTCTCGGGCTGTTCAGCGTCCCGGTCCTGCACGCGGACCTGCTGGTGGCCGGTGTCGGGCTCGGCCTGGTGATCGGCCCGCTCTCGTCGGCCGCCCTGCGGGTGGTGCCCAGCGCGCAGCACGGGATCGCCTCGGCGGCGGTGGTGGTGGCCCGCAATACCGGGATGTTGATCGGGGTGGCCGCGCTCAGCGCCTGGGGCTTCTACCAGTTCAACAACATCCTGGCGAGGAAGTCGGCGGAAATCCCGGCCAACGCGAGCCTGTTGGAGCGTCTGCTCATCCAGAAGGACCTGTACCTGAAGGCATTCGAGGAGATGTACGGCGGCATCTTCGAGGTCACCGTGTTCATCTGCATCGTCGGCGCCCTGCTGGGCCTGTTGCTCGGCAGCCGAAAGCGCCGCGCGATCGAGCCGGGCGAACCGGAAGTCCCCGAACAATCGGCCGTGACCGACCCAGCCACGGCGTGACGCGCTAACGCGCCACCAGGCTGAGCAGCAGATCCGGGCCGACGCGTTCGACACCGTCGAATTGCCAGCGCAAGGCGTGCGTGATGTTGGACACCCCGACGTCGTCGACGGCGGCGACCGGCCCACCCAACAGGATCGGCGCGACGTAGGCCAGGATCCGGTTGATCGCCCCGGCCCGCAGGAAGGCGCCGGCCAGGGTGGGGCCGCCCTCGATGAGCACATCGGTGCGATCCGACAGCGCCTTGATGACCTCCGCGGGATCGTGGGTGCGAATCACCATGGTGCGCGAATCGTCGTTGAGAACCTTTGCCTCGGAAGGTATTTCACGCATGCCCACCACCACGCGCAGCGGTTGCTTGTCGGCCAGTGAACCGTCGGGCAACCGGGCGGTCAGGGCAGGATCGTCGGCAAGCACGGTGCCGGTGCCGACCACGATGGCATCGGCGGCCGCGCGGCGGCGGTGCAGGTCCGCGCGGGCGGCCTCACTGGAGATCCACCGACTGGACCCGTCGGCCGCGGCGCTGCGGCCGTCGACGCTGCTGGCGTACTTCCACGTCACGTGCGGCAGCCCGGTCCGCTGCTTGTGCAACCACTCCCGCAGCGGTCCGGCGGCGACCTGGTCGGCCAGCACGCCCGGCCGCACCTGGACGCCGGCCGCCTGCAGTCGCCCGGCGCCGCCGCCGGCGATCCCGTTGGGATCGGTGACGGCGTAGACGACCGTGCCCACCCGGGCTTCGATCAGGGCGTTCACGCACGGCGGGGTCTTGCCGTAGTGGTTGCACGGCTCCAGGGTGACGACGGCGATGCCGCCGGCCGCCAGACCGCCGGCCCGGCGCAGGGCGATGACCTCGGCGTGGTCACCGCCGGCGGGCTGGGTCGCGCCGACGCCGACAATGCGGCCTTCGGGGTCCACGATGACGGCCCCGACCGGCGGGTTTGGATAGGTGTTGCCCTTGACCTGGTAGGAGTGCTGGATGGCGAGGGCCATCGCCTCTTCGATGCTTTTGACTTGTTCCACGGCCATGGGCTCAGGTGCGCCCAAGGTGCGCTGACGCCGTGGCCGCCTGCCTACGGAGCGCCGCCACCGCGGCCTCCGGATCGTCGGCGCCGTAGACCGCCGATCCCGCCACGAAGCAGTCGACGCCGGCCTCGGCGGCCTGCTCGATCGTGTCCGCGTTGATGCCGCCGTCGATCTCGACCAGGATGGTCAGCTCCCCCGAGTCGACCAGCTTGCGGACCGTCCGCACCTTGCCCAGCACGTCGGGGATGAAGCTCTGGCCCCCGAAACCGGGCTCCACCGACATGACGAGGAAGGTGTCGAAGTGCGGCAGGATCTCCAGGTAAGGATCCAACGGCGTCTTCGGCTTGATGCTGATCCCGGCCTTGGCTCCGGCGGCGCGGATGTCGCGGGCCACCGCGATCGGGTTGTCGGTGGCCTCGGCGTGGAAGGTGACGTTGTAGGCGCCCGCTTCGGCGTACGGAGGTGCCCAGCGGTCCGGGTCCTCGATCATCAAATGGCAATCCATCGGGATGTCGGTGTGGGTGAGCAGGCTTTCCACCACGGGCAGCCCGATCGTCAGGTTCGGCACGAAGTGGCCGTCCATCACGTCGACGTGCAACCAGTCGGCGCCGGTGACGGCGGCGGCTTCGTCGGCGAGGCGGGCGAAATCGGCGGCCAGGATCGACGGTGCGATGAGCGGTCCGGGCATGTTGGCCAGACTACTGGCGGCGCAGGGCCGCAGCGAACATCGCGTCGGTGCCGTGTCGGTGCGGCCAGAGCTGGACGGCGGGGCCGTCGCCGAGGCCCTCGCGGATGGGCTCGAACAGCGGCCGGGTGTCCAACGCGCACACCGGATGCCGGCGCAGCGCGTCGGCGACCACCCCCGAGGTCTCGGCCAGGTGCGGCGAGCAGGTCGCGTACAGCACCACGCCGCCGGGCCGCGTCAGGGCGATCGCCGCGGCCAGCAGCTCCCGTTGCAGCTTGGCCAGCGCCGGCACGTCGGCCGGCTGCCGCCGCCAGCGCGCCTCGGGACGTCGCCGCAGGGCGCCCAGCCCGGTGCAGGGCACGTCGACGAGCACCCGGTCGAAGCCGGGCTCCAGGCCGGTCTCGCGCCCGTCGGCCCGCAGCAGCTGCACCGGGAGCCCGGAAGTGTTCTGCGCCACCAGCTCCGCGCGACGCGGTGCGGGCTCCACGGCCGTGACCCGGGCCCCGCAGTCGACGCCCATCGCGGCCAGCAGCGCCGTCTTGCCGCCCGGCCCCGCGCACAGGTCCAGCCAGCGCCCGGTGTCGCCGTCCACCGGTGCCAGGGTCAGCGCCCGGGCCACCAATTGACTGCCCTCGTCCTGCACCAGGGCCCGCCCGTCGCGGACCGGGTCCAGTTGTCCGGGGTCGCCCCCGGCCAAGTACACGGCGTACGGCGAGTAGCGGCCGACGGTGCCGTGCACCGTGTCGGCCAGTTCGGCGGCGGACAGCACGCCCGGGCGGGCCGCCAGATGCACCTGTGGCCGTTCGTCGTCGGTTGTCAGCAGCGCGTCGAGTTCTCCCGCCGCCGCGCCCAGCGCGTCGGCAAAGGCCTGAGCGATCCAGCGCGGGTGGGCGTGCACGAACGCGGCGTGCCCGATCGGGTCGGCCGACGCATCCGGGGCCAGCTCGTCGACCCAGGACTTTTCGTCGCGTCCCGCGATGGTGCGCAACACGCCGTTGACGAAACCCGCTCGCGCCGAGTCGAATTCGATTCCGGCCTGGTCGACGGTGGTTGCCACCGCCGCGTGTGCGCCGACCCGGGTGCGCAGCAGTTGGTAGGCGCCGAGCCGCAGCAGGTCGAGCAGCACCGGATCGATGGCCTCCGGTGAGCGTCCGGCGGCCGCGCCGATGACCGCGTCGAGCAGTCCCAGGGTGCGGCAGGTGCCGTAGGTCAACTCGGTGGCGAACGCGGCGTCGCGCCCGCTGATGCCGCGTCGCCGCAGCACCGCCGGCAGCGCCAGGTTGGCGTATGCCTCGCGTTCGCTGACCGCCCGCAGCACCTCGAACGCGGCGGCGCGCGCGGGGTCTAAGGGCTTGCGGCCCGGACCTTTTCGTCCTTGCCGCCGGTTTTGCGGCCGCGTCATGACGCGCGTGCCGCGGCGTCGAGCCGGGCGCCGCGAGCCCAGTCGGCGGCATCCATCAGCTTTTTGCCGGGCGGCTGGATCTGGCCCAGCCGCACCGGATCCGAGCCGGTGCCGATCCACACGCTCTTGCGGTCGACGTGAATAGCGCCGGGCGGCAACGGCTTTGGCGCTTGGTCGAGGTGCACCGGCGCCAGTTTGATCCGCAGGTCCGCGATCTCGGTCCAGGCGCCCGGATTAGGCGTGACCGCGCGGATCCGACGCTCGACGACCGGGGCCGGCAGATCCCACCGCACCCGGGCCTGCTCGACGGTGATCTTCGGTGCCAGGCTGACACCCTCGGTCGGCTGCGGGCGCGGCGTCAGGGTCCCGTCGGCAATGCCGTCCAGGGTGGTCGACAACAGTTCGGCACCCGAAAGGGACAGCCGCTCAAGCAGATCCGCGGCGGTGTCGGTGGGCCGAATCGTCTCGGTGACCACGCCGTAGACCGGCCCGGAGTCCAGGCTCGGCTCGATCCGGAATGTCGTGGCCCCGGTGATGGTGTCCCCCGCGGCGATGGCTGCCTGCACCGGCGCCGCGCCGCGCCATGCGGGCAGCAGTGAGAAGTGCAAGTTGATCCAGCCGTGGGCGGGCACCGCGAGCAGACCGTCGCCGAGCAGCGCCCCGTAGGCCACCACCGCGCAACACTCGGGTGCCAGCTCCGCGAGTTCGGCGACGAACTCCGGCGAGTTCGGCCGCGCCGGCCGCAACACCGGAATGCCGCGGTCCAGCGCCTCGCGGGCCACCGGCGATGGCGCCGGCTTACCGCGCCGGCCCGAGGCCGCGTCGGGCCGGGTCAGCACCGCCACCACGTCATGCCGGGGCGACTCGATGAGGCGACGCATCGCGGGCAGCGCGGGTTCGGGGGTGCCGGCGAAGACGAGGCGCACCGGACCAGTCTAGAAAGGGCGGCGCCGGCCCGACGAAGTAGTGGACAGTTGCTACCTTTCGGCGTAATGGGTCTGGGGCGACCACCCTTGCCTATGTGCCGCCCTAGATTTCGATGTCGAGGTTGGCGTCGGGCTCACCGCCGGCGGCGGCGAACGCCGTCAGCGCCCGCACCAGACCGAGACGGTCGGCGGGCGGCATCTTTTCCACGATGCCGGCGATCTCGGCTCGCCGATGCTCGGTGACGCGCCGGACGACCTCTCGTCCACGCTTGGTCAGCGCCGCGAGCAGTTCGCGCCGGGAGGTGGGGTGCGGCAGCCGGTCGATCAGCCCGGCGGAGACCAGTCGGTCGACCATCCGGCCGGTGGCCGAGGGTTGCACACCCAGCAGGCTGGCCAGCGTGGCCAAGTTGATCGAGCCTCGGTTCGACAGGATCACCAGGGTGCGGAATTGCGGAATGGTGATGGAGTCGTCCACCTGTGCGATCGAGCGAGCCGATATCGCCACCAGCAATCGCGACGCCGTCAGCAACGCGTCGGTGATCACGTCCAGCGATTCGCCTGTCGCCGACGCGTTCTCGGTTGCCATCGTCCCCCTTTCCAGGCCCTTGGGCCCTGAACACCGGCCTGCGGCCAAAACACGAAAAGTCTAGCAACCTTCGAGTATGGCAGATACAGACTGTTTCAGTTAGCCACTGTTTCCTACACACACCGCAGGTTCCGTCCGGCGAGCCGGCGACCCGCCGCAGCGATCCGGTTGCGGATCAACGTGTTTCGTCACCACGCGATATCGCATGCTGCGGCGCTAAATGTACCGCCACCGCACAAGTTCGCGCCTCCGGCGGCCCGAAACACGGTGCGGGCGAGGCGCCTCCGCAACCGATGCAACCGTCCTCGGTGCCTCGCGCTCTTCGTCGGTGGCGACCTGCGCACACAGGAGATAGCCAGCAAGGTTTAAGACGGATTTAATATTGCATAGATATATTGTTGCTTATGCGTATTATAGCCGCTGGCATTATTCCGGGAGCCTAAAAGCGACTTCGGCACGCAACGACGACGACGTCGATCCACCCCTCGAATTCCGTTTGTACAGGAGGTCTTATGACCATCGACATGCCCATCGAGCAGGACCTGACGCTTGCGGCCACCCATCGTGCGGTGTGGGCCCTGGGCGACTACGCACTCATGGCCGAGGAAGTGATGGCGCCACTCGGCCCGACCCTGGTGGCCGCGACCGGCATGGGCGTGGGCCATCGCGTGCTCGACGTCGCTGCCGGATCGGGCAACATCTCGCTTCCCGCGGCCAGGACCGGTGCCACGGTCATCTCCACCGACCTGACACCCGAGCTGCTGCACCGGTCCAGGGCACGGGCCGCGGAACTGGGCCTGACGCTGGAGTGGCGGGAGGCCAACGCCCACGCCCTACCGTTCCCCGACGGCCAGTTCGACGTCGTCATGTCGGCGATCGGCGTGATGTTTGCGCCGGATCAACAGCGCGCGGCCGACGAGATGATCCGCGTCTGCCGCAGCGGCGGCACGATCGCGGTGATCAGTTGGACGCCCGATGGGTTCTTCGGCCGAATGTTGGCCGCAATCCGGCCGTATCGGTCAACGCTGACCGCGGCCGTACCACCGGCGGCGCTATGGGGCCGTGAGGACTACGCTGTCGGGCTGCTCAAAGATCGCGTCACCAACATCGGCACGCGACGCGAGGTGTTGTTGGTGGATCGGTTCCAGACAGCTCAGGACGTTCATTACTACTTCAAGAGTCACTACGGGCCGACGATCGAGGCTTTCGCCACCATCGGCAACAACGCCGTGCTGGCCGCCGCGCTGGACGCGCAGCTCATCGAGCTCGCGCACGAATACCTGGTGGACGGCGTCATGGCGTGGGAGTACCTGCTGCTGACCGCTGAAAAGAAGTGAGCGACAAGAGCGCCTCGCCATTTACTGGTCGACTGTTTTGAGTCCGCGTTGGTATTGCGTTGGGGCGATATGTTCCCTGGCGCAACGCATTTGACCAATCGGCGTCGCGCGCACATCGACTTTCGGCGAAAGTAGAGACCGCCCGCCGGCGGCTCCGTCGAGCACAACGGAACGGGCGGCATCGCCGGCATATTCGGCACGCCGGGCAGCAACAGCATTCTTTAGCGTCGCCTCGCGCACTACCCGACGTGCAGCGGGTCGATCTGGACCCGCGCCGGGTCGCGGGTTTGCCTGGCGCTGAGCACTCCCACGCCGCGGCGCAGCGCCGCCGCCAGGGCCAGTCCGTGCTCGCGCCGGACCCGCACCAGCATCCTGATGACCGGCGCGCCGGCGGGGGTGCCCGCCGGGCGGCGAACGCCCGCCGGCAGGTCCACCGGGCCAAGCAGGTCCGCCTGCTCGGGCAAGCGGGCCTCCTCCAGCAGCGCGTGCACCGCCTCGGTCGTGCCGTCGATGGCCGCCATGTGCACGCTGGGCGGCAGCCCAACCTCGGTGCGGGCCAACAGGTCAGCCTCCGCGTGGCCGACCGGATCCCACCGGATCAGCGACTGCACCGTCGGGATGGACGCATCGGCGACGATCGTCACCACGCCGCCCTCGCCGCGCGGCCGCACCAGCGCGGCCGCCGACATCCAGCGCCACAGTGCGTCCTCCGCGGCGCGCAGGTCCTGCCGGCCCAGCAGCGCCCAGGTGTCCAGCAGCAGCGCCGCGCCGTACCCGCCGTCGGCGCGCGGCTCGGCCCCCGGGGTGGCGACGACCAGCGCCGGCTTGGCGTCGACTTCCGCGACGATGGCATCGCCCGCCGAGGTGATCACGGGCGTGCCGGCGAAGGCCCGGCCGAGCTCCTCGGCGGTGCGCCCGGCACCAACCACCACGGCGCGCACCGCCTCCGAACCGCAACGCGCACACCGCAGCACCGGTTCGGCGCGACCGCACCAGCGACACGCGGCGCCCGGTCCACGCTCCTGCAGCGCCAGGGGACCGGTGCAGTGCCGGCACCGCGCGATGGTCCGACAACGGGCGCACGCCAACGACGGCACGTACCCGCGCCGCGGCACCTGCACCAGCACCGGCGCACCGGCCTCGAGCGCCGAGCGGGCGGCGCGCAACGCGATCGACGGCAGGCGCGCGGTGCGGGCCGCCGGGTCGCGTTCCTCGGCGTATCCGCTGTCGTCCAGGGCCACCACCCGCGGGGTGCGGGCGCGCACCACCGGCCGCGCCGCGACCAGGTCGTGCGCCCAGCCGCTGCGCACCAGCGCGTGGGCTTCGGCGGTCCGGGAGTAGCCGCCGATCAGCGCGGCGCAGCGCGCCTGATGCGCGCGTAGCATCGCCACCTCGCGGGCGTGCGGGTAGGGGGACCGCGGCTCCACAAGGGTGTCATCGGAGTCGGCCCACACCATGACCAGGCCCAGATCGTTCAACGGAGCGAAAACCGCGCTGCGCGTGCCGATCACCAGTCTCGCGCCGCCGCGCAGCGCCGCCAGCCATCGCCGGTAGCGGGCCGCCGGCCCCAGGCCGGCCGAGAGCGCCACCACGCTGTGTTCGTCGACCCGGGTCGTGGCGGCCCGCCACAGCGTGTCCAGGTCGCGCTGGTCCGGCACGATGGCCAGGGCCGTGCGTCCGGCACGCAGCGTCTGCGCGGCGGCCTCGGCGAATCGGTCCGCCCACGGCTCCCCCGGCAGCGCCTGCCAGACGGCGCGGGCGGCGCGCGACTCGGCCAGGGCGGCCAGGAACTGTTCCCCGCGCCGGCCGTACACCGCCCAGCCCGACGGGTCGACCGGCGCGACGGACGGCGGGCCCGGCGCCGGCGTGGGTTCGCGCTCGACCCTGCCGTGGCGGGGCGGCACCGCCAGCCGCAACACGTCCGGGCGGGTGCCGGCGTAGCGGGCGGCCACCGCGTCGACCAGCCGGCGGATTTCGGCGGTGAGCACCGGCTCGGCCGACACCACCCGATCGAGCCAACCCAGCTTGCCAGTGTGATCGGTCTCGTTGCGGCGCTCCAGGATGAAGCCGTCGACGAGCCGTCCGTGGAACCGCACCCGCACCCGCACCCCCGGCTGGGCGTCGTCGGACTGCTCGGCGGACACCAGGTAGTCGAACTCGCGGTCCAGGTGCGGGATGGACAGCATTGGCAACACGCGGGCGATCGGCTCGACCTCGACGGGCGTACGCGCCTTCTGGGTCACGGGCGGCACCCGAATGTGTTGTCAGACAAGCTCGCTCGCGGTTTCCGTGTCCCCTCGACCGAAGAAGAAGCCGGCGGTGATGAGGATCTCGGCCGCGGCGTAGGACCACCAGATCGGCACCGCCAGCGCCTCACTGCCGAGGATGAATCGGCCGATGGCGATCATCGAATCCGACGCCGCGAAACACAACGCGCCCACCGCCGTCCACGGTGTCGGCAACCGCGCCAGCAATGCCGCGCAGACCATCGCGGTCAGCGCGACGATGTAGATCGTCACGGGCAGGGTCAGCTTTTCGGCGCCCAGGTGGGGCCAGAACCACACCAACAAGCCTGCGGCGGCAAGGCACATCGCGAGGACGGCACCGATCCGCGGCCGCGACGGCCGTGCGCCCCGCCCCAAGGGGAGCAGCGCACCCAAAAAACACAAGTGCGCCAACAGAAACGCGCCCAGCCCACCGACGAATGACTGGGGCCACCACGGGATCGCCAACAGCCAGTCGCCGACGGCCGAGAGCAGCAGGGCGGGCATGAGCCACCGCCGCTCGCGGACTATCGGGTGGGCAACGGCGGCGATGGTCAACAGCACCGCCATCGACGCCTTGAACGGCGGCTGCAGAATCCAGTGCCCGGTCAACGGCGTTCCCGGCGGGGAGCGCAACGCGATCACGGTGAGGTAGACGCCGTAGGCGAGGGCCGCCCAGCCCGCGACTACCCAGGCGCCGGCGACCAGGCGGGATGCGTACGGTACCTGCATGCCCAGTTTGGACAACACCGCCGACGAAAAGCCCACGATCGACCCCATTCTGCTGAAGGTACTGGATGCGGTTCCGTTCCGGCTATCCACCGACGACGGAATCGACGCAGCCAGGCAACGATTGCGGGATCTGCCGCGCCGGCCGCTGCATCCCGAAGTGCGGGTGGAAGACCGCGATATCAATGGCCCGGCGGGCCCCATCGGGATCCGGATCTATTGGCCGGCAACGTATTCCGATAGCTCGCTGCAGCCCGTGGTGGTGTTCTTCCACGGCGGTGGATTCGTAATGGGCGACCTCGACACCCACGACGGCACCTGCCGCCAACACGCCGTCGGCGCCGACGCCGTCGTGGTGTCGGTCGACTACCGGCTGGCCCCCGAGCACCCCTACCCCGCCGCCATCGAAGATGCTTGGGCCGCAACGCTATGGGTCGCCGAATACGCGGTCGAGATCGGCGCGGACAGCACCAAGTTGGCCGTCGCCGGGGATTCGGCGGGCGGGAACATCGCCGCGGTGATCGCGCAACGGGCCCGCGATAACGGTGGGCCGCCGATCGCCTTTCAGCTGTTGTGGTATCCCGCCACGCTGTGGGATTCGTCGCTGCCGTCGTTCACCGAGAACGCCGACGCGGCCATCCTCGGCGCCAAGGCCGTCGCCGAGTTCTCCCGTTGGTATGCGGGCGAAATCGACATGTCCGACCCGCCGCCGGGGATGGCGCCGGGGCGCGCGCGCAACCTGGCCGGCCTGCCGCCGGCCTACATCGGTGTCGCCGGCCACGACCCGCTGCGCGATGACGGCATCCGGTACGGCGAGCTGCTGGCCGACGCCGGGGTCACCGTCGCGGTGCACAACGCCGAGACGTTGGTGCACGGCTACCTCGGCTACGCCGGGGTGGTGCCCGCGGCCACCGCCGCGCTGGATCGCGGGCTGGCGGCGTTGCGGGCGGCGCTGTACGGGTAGAGCGGTGCTGCGTACGGTGGGTTCATGACGTCCTCGACGCAGCCCAGCACCCGGCCGGCGATCGATCCCACGCTCAAGGCGCTCCTGGACGCGTTCCCGCTGACCTTCACCGAGGCCGACGGCGTCGACGTGGCACGCGAGAAGCTGCGGCTGCTCAAGACGCCCGCGGAAATGCTGCCCGACCTGCGCATCGAGGAACACACCGTCGGATATGGCGACCTTACCGACATTCCGGTGCGCATCTATTGGCCCCCGATCGCCGAGCACGACAACCTGCCGGCGGTGGTCTTCTACCACGGCGGCGGCTGGTGCATCGGCGATCTGGACACCCACGACCCACTCGCCCGCGCGCACGCCATCGGCGCCGAGGCCATCGTGGTGTCGGTCGACTACCGGCTGGCGCCCGAGCATCCGTTCCCGGCCGGGATCGACGACAGCTGGGCCGCGTTGCGCTGGGTGGGCGAACACGCCGCCGAGTTGGGCGGCGACCCGGACCGCATCGGGGTCGCCGGCGACTCGGCGGGCGGCAACATCGCGGCGGTGATGGCCCAGCTGGCCCGTGACAGCGGCGGGCCGCCGCTGGTGTTCCAGCTGCTGTGGTATCCGTCGCTGACGGCCGACCTATCGCTGCCGTCCTACACCGAGAACGCCGACGCGCCCATGCTGGACCGCGACGTCATCGACGCGTTCGTGAGTTGGTATGCGCCGGAGCTGAATATCGACGACCCCAGGTCGCTGCCCGCCACGCTGGCGCCGACCAACGCCACCGACTTCTCCGGTCTGCCGCCCGCGTTCATCGGCACCGCCGAACACGACCCGGTGCGTGACGACGGCGCACGCTACGCCGAACTGTTGCGCGGCGCCGGCGTACCCGTGGAATTGAGTAACGAGTCGAGCATGACGCACGGCTACGCCAGCTTCGCGCTGGTGGTCCCGGCCGCCGCCGAGGCCACCGACCGCGGGTTGGCCGCGCTGAAGAAGGCGCTGCATCCTCGATGAGCGCCACCCCTGTCAGGCCCGACCACCACGTGCTGATCGTGGGCGCCGGCTTCTCCGGCATCGGCGCCGCCGTCCAGCTCGACCGGGCCGGCTTCACCGATTTCGTGGTGCTCGAAGCCGGCGACGGCGTGGGCGGCACCTGGCACTGGAACACGTATCCCGGTATTGCCGTGGATATTCCGTCATTTTCCTACCAGTTCTCGTTCGAGCAGAGTCGGCATTGGTCGCGAACCTACGCGCCGGGCCGCGAGCTGAAGGCCTACGCCGAACACTGCGTCGACAAGTACGGCATCCGTTCACGAATCCGGTTGCGCACCAAGGTAATCTCCACCGAATTCGACGAGGAAAACGGACTCTGGCGGGTGCAGACGGACCCGGGCGGGGAGGTCACCGCCCGGTTCGTGATCGGCGCCAGCGGTGTGCTGACCGTGCCGAACCTGCCCGACATCGACGGAGTGGACTCCTTCGCCGGCATCACCATGCACACCGCGCGGTGGGACCACGGCCAGGACCTGACCGGCAAGCGGGTCGCCATTATCGGCACCGGCGCGTCGGCCGTGCAGGTCATCCCCGAGATCGCGCCAATTGTGGAGCACCTCACGGTGTTTCAGCGCACCCCGATCTGGTGCTTCCCGAAGTTCGACGTCCCGCTGCCCGCCGCGGTCCGCTGGGCGATGCGGATTCCCGGCGGCAAGGTCCTGCAGCGGCTGCTCAGCCAGGCGTTCGTCGAGGTGACCTTTCCGATCGCGGCGCAATACTTCACGGTGTTCCCGCTCGCCAAACGAATGGGGTCGGCGGGCCGGGCCTATCTGCGGCAGCAGGTCAGCGATCCCGTGCTGCGCGACAAACTCACCCCGCGCTACGCGGTGGGCTGCAAGCGGCCCGGCTTCCACAACGGCTACCTGGCCACGTTCAACCGCGACAACGTGCGGCTGGTGACCGAGCCCATCGACAAGATCACGCCGTCGGCGGTGGCCACGACCGACGGCGAGAACCACGAAGTCGACGTGCTGATCCTGGCGACCGGCTTCAAGGTCATGGACACCGACAACGTCCCCACCTATGCCGTCACCGGGACCGGCGGCCGGTCGCTGAGCCGATTCTGGGACGAGCAGCGACTGCAGGCCTACGAGGGCGTCAGCGTTCCCGGTTTCCCGAACATGTTTACCGTGTTCGGCCCGTACGGCTACGTCGGCTCTTCGTATTTCGCGCTCATCGAGACGCAGACGCATCACATCGTGCGCTGCTTGAAGCGGGCGCGGCGCGACGGGGCGACCCGGGTCGAGGTGACCGAGGAGGCCAACGCCCGCTACTTCGCCGAGATGATGCGCAAGCGCCACCGGCAGATCTTCTGGCAGGACAGCTGCCGGCTGGCCAACAGCTACTACTTCGACAAGAACGGCGATGTGCCGCTGCGCCCCACCACCACGGTGGAGGCCTATTGGCGGAGTCGGCGTTTCGATCTGGACGACTATCGCTTCACCGGCTAGGTCGGCCAGTCGAATTCGCCTGGCCCGCCGTGCGTTTCGCCTTGCGAGTCAGCCGCGCGCCAGCGCGCCAACATCCGAGGACGAACCGAGGTAGCACCGCTGCAACCGGTCGATGTGGGCCTGCGCCTCTTCGATGTCTCGGCGCAGGGCGGCCGCCCCGACCGGCGTTTCACCCGCTTGGCCGTTGCCGGCCGTGGCGTCTTGGCGTTCGGCCGAGGACAGCTGGGCGGTCAATTCACGCAGCTTATTGTGCAGGGCACGAATAAGCTCGACAGCCTGCGCACGATTGCAGTCGTCCACCACGAGATCGTCGCATTTAACCGTGCGTTATGCCAACGTTTTCTTGCGCGTTGAATTTAAATCTACACGAATGTTGATGGATGGGTGTGCGGGCCGGATCGGTGACGCAGGCTTCCCGGTGCTGGTGCTTATCACGTTGGCCCGCAAAAGGATTCGCCGCGGACGATGAGTCTCTGTTAGGCTACGGTTCCCAATCACCAGCGAGGAGACGTCAGGTGGCGAAGGAGTTTTCGCGTATCGACGAGTCTCTGCGCGAGTTCATCGGCGAGCAGGCCGTGTTCTTCGTCGCCACCGCCCCTTCCGAAGGCGGGCGAATCAACCTCTCCCCCAAGGGATATAGCGATACGTTCGCCGTGATCGACGACCACACCGTGGCCTATCTCGACCTTTTCGGCAGTGGTGTCGAAACCATTGCGCACCTGCGCGACAACGGGCGGATCACCCTGATGTTCTGCTCGTTCACCCGCAACTCCCGGATCCTGCGGCTGTTCGGCACGGGCCGCGTCGTCCGCCCCGATGCTGCCGAATTCGGCAGCCTCAAAACGCATTTTGCGCGGCTGCATCCGGGCATCCGGGCCGCGGTCGTCGTCGACGTCGAGCGGATCGCCGACGCCTGCGGATTCGCGGTGCCCTACTACGAGCTGGTGGACGAACGACCCGTGCTGGACGCCTATCACCGCAAGCAGCCCGACGAGAAATACGTGCAGATGATCGCCCGCCGCAACCGGCGCAGCATCGACGGCCTCCCGGGACTCGAGCCCGACCACCCGCTGCCGCCCCGCTGACCCCCGCGGGGAACGGAGGTTGCTAGATCGCGCGCTTGAGGTCGTCGACCTTGTTCAGCTGCTCCCACGGCAGCTCGATGTCGGTGCGGCCGAAGTGCCCGTAGGCGGCGGTCTGCGCGTAGATCGGGCGCAGCAGGTCCAGGTCGCGCACGATCGCGCCGGGCCGCAGGTCGAACACCTCGGGCACGATCTTCTCGATCTTGACCGGGTCGACGATCGCGGTGCCGAAGGTCTCGATGAACAGGCCGACCGGCGCCGCCTTGCCGATCGCGTAGGCCACCTGTACCTCGACCCGCTCGGCCAGCCCGGCGGCCACGATGTTCTTGGCCACCCAGCGCATCGCGTACGCCGCCGACCGGTCCACCTTGGACGGGTCCTTGCCGGAGAACGCGCCGCCGCCGTGGCGGGCCCAGCCGCCGTAGGTGTCGACGATGATCTTGCGGCCGGTCAGGCCGGCGTCGCCCATCGGGCCGCCGACGACGAACTTGCCGGTGGGGTTGACCAGCACCCGCGTCGACGACGCGTCCAGCGTCTCGTGCGCCAGGTCCGCCAGCACGGTCTCGAGCACGTGCTTGCGAATGTCGGGGTCCAGCGTCTTATCCAGGTCGATGCCGTCGGCGTGCTGGGTGGAGACGACCACGGTGTCCAACCGGACCGGGACGTCGTCCTCGTATTCGATGGTGACCTGCGTCTTGCCGTCGGGGCGCAGGTAGGGCAGCGTCCCGTTCTTGCGCACCTCGGTCAGCCGCCGCGACAGCCGGTGCGCCAGCGCGATCGGCAGCGGCATCAGCTCGGGGGTGTCGTTGATCGCGTAGCCAAACATCAGGCCCTGGTCGCCGGCGCCCTGCGAGTCCAGCGGGTCCGCGGCGCCCTCGACGCGCGCCTCGTGGGCGGTGTCCACCCCCTGGGCGATGTCGGGCGACTGCGCGCCGATGCCGATGTTGACCCCGCACGATGCGCCGTCGAAGCCCTTGTCCGATGAGTCGTAGCCGATCTCGAGGATGCGCGCGCGCACGGTGTTGGTGATGTCGGCGAACGCCTCCTTCGCGGTCGTCGTCACCTCGCCGACCACGTGCACCTGCCCGGTGGTCACCAGCGTCTCGACCGCGACGCGTGAGCGGGGGTCCTGCGCCAGCAGCGCGTCGAGGACCGAGTCGCTGATCGCGTCACAGATCTTGTCGGGATGTCCCTCTGTCACCGACTCACTGGTAAACAGCCGACCGTTCTCGCTCACCCTGTCATCCTCTCGTGCTGCGTAAACTTAGATAATCGAATTATTTTAGACGCCTCGGGGCGAACCGGATCGACCGGGGCGCGTGCAACTCGTCCGAAGCGGCTATCCCGCGTCACCGTGCAGGAACGCGACGATTGCGTCCACAATACGACTTGCCATCAGCGTCTTGGAGCCGTGTTGCAATGCGGACTCGGTGCCGTCGGACGCCAGCAGCCAACCGTCGTTGCTGTCCACCTCGAACGCGCGGCCGTCACCCACCGCGTTGACGACCAACAGGTCACATCCCTTGCGGCGCAGCTTGGCGCGCGCGTGGAACAGCACGTCGCCGTTGGCGTCGCCGGTCTCGGCGGCGAAACCCACGATGGCCGCCAGGTTGGGCAGCTCTCCGTGGGCACGCGACCGCACCGCGCCGGCCAGCACGTCGTCGTTGCGGACCAACTCGATGGTCGGCGCATCGTCGCGACCATCCGGGCCCTTTTTGATCTTGGCGGCCGAAACCTGGGTGGGACGGAAGTCCGCGACCGCCGCGGCCATCACCAGCACGTCCGCGTCCGGGGCGTGCTTGGACACCGCGTTGCCCAATTGCTCGGCCGAACTGACGTGCACCACGTCGACGCCGGCCGGGTCGACGAGCCCGGCGGTGTGCCCGGCGATCAGCGTGACCTGCGCGCCGCGCTGGGCGGCGACGCGGGCGACCGCGTAGCCCTGCTTGCCCGAGCTGCGGTTGCCGATGAAACGCACCGGATCGATGGCCTCGCGGGTGCCGCCGGCGGTGACCAGCACCCTGCGGCCGGCCAGGTCATACGGCAGGGCGTCGTGGCGCTCCAGGAGCAGCTGGGCCAGCGTGGTGATCTCCTCGGCCTCGGGCAGCCGCCCCGGGCCGCTGTCGGCCCCGGTGAGCCGCCCAAAGGCCGGTTCCAGCACCACAGCACCCCGGCGGCGCAACGTGGCCACGTTGTCCACGGTGGCCGGGTGGAACCACATCTCGGTGTGCATGGCCGGCGCGAACATCACCGGACAGCGCGCCGTGAGCAGGGTTGCGGTCAGCAGATCGTCGGCGCGGCCGGCCACGGCCCGGGCCAGCGTGTCGGCGGTGGCCGGAGCGACCACGACCAGGTCGGCCTGCTGGCCGAGGCGGACATGCGGCACCTCGGGGACGTCGGAGAAGACGCCCGTGTGCACGGGCCGACCGGAAAGGGCTTCGAAGGTGGCGGCCCCGACGAAGCGCAATGCGGATTCGGTGGGGATGACCCGGACCTCGTGACCGGCCTCGGCGAGCTGGCGGACGACGGTGCACGCCTTGTAGGCGGCGATGCCCCCGGATACGCCGACGATCACCTTTTTCGAGACCCGCGGTGGGGTCCGCATCCGGTCCATCGGGCGGGCCTGTTATTCGCCCTCGGTGTGCTCGAGCAGGTCGGCGTGGATCTCGCGCAGCGCGATGGACAGCGGCTTTTCCTGCAGTCCGGGCTCGACCAGCGGGCCGACGTACTCGAGGATGCCCTCGCCGAGCTGGTTGTAGTAGTCGTTGATCTGCCGCGCCCGCTTGGCGGCGTAGATGACCAGGGCGTATTTGCTCGAAACGCGCTCCAGCAACTCGTCGATGGGCGGGTTGGTGATGCCCAGCGGGGTGTCGTAGGCGCCCGGTCCGCCGGCGGCCGGATCGAATTGATCCACGGCGGGGACGGCGGCCAGCGACGCGTCGGACTGCGAAATGCTCACGTGCAAGATCTCCTGGGCAGGTAGCGGGTGATTCAGGGACTGAAGAACTGGGTGCTTAGTGCTCCGTTACCAGCAAGGATACCAATTCTGCGCACGCAGACTCTAATCGCGTGTTCACGACGACCTCGTCGAAGTCCTGCTGGGCGGCCAGTTCGATGCGCGCGGTGTCCAGCCTGCGCTGCATTACCTGGGGTGACTCGGTGCCCCGTCCGATCAGCCGGGCTTCCAGGTCCGCCCAGCTCGGCGGCGCCAAGAAAACGGTCATGACCTCGGGCATCGCCTTCTTGATGGCCCGGGCCCCGGCCAGGTCGACCTCGATGAGCACCGGAAGACCGGCCGCGATCGCGGCCCGTACGGGCTCGGCCAGGGTGCCCGACCGCTGCAGCCCGCCGTGGATCTCCGCCCACTCCAGCAGCTCGCCCTGGTCGATCAGTTGCTGGAAGCGGTCGGGGCTGACGAAGTGATAGTCGACGCCGTCGACCTCTCCGGGCCGCGGCGCGCGCGTGGTGGCCGAGACGCTGAAGTGCAGGTTCGGAATGCGTTCCCGCAGGCATCGGACCACGCTGGACTTGCCGACGGCGGAGGGACCGGACAGTACGACGACACGCCCTCTGCCCGGTCCCCGGCCGGCACTCATAAGCGCCCTGGGTCGGCGGGGTTCGGCGGGGTTAGGAGCCGAACTTTTCCAGCAACGCCTTGCGCTGACGATCGCCGAGGCCGCGCAGGCGGCGGGTAGGGGCGATCTCGAGCTCGGTCATGATTTCCTGCGCCTTGACCTTGCCGACCTTCGGCAGGGCCTCGAGCAGGGCGGATACCTTCATCTTGCCCAGGACTTCGTCCTTCTCGGCGTCCTTGAGCACCTGGGTGAGGTTGGTGCCGCCGCGCTTCAGCCGATCCTTGAGCTCTGCTCTCGCTCGACGTGCGGCAGCAGCCTTCTCCAACGCGGCAGCGCGCTGCTCGTCGGTCAACTGGGGAAGGGCCACGATTCCTCCGTCTCTCATCGATCGCAATCGATCTTTGTTTTTCCTTGGCCGGGTACTTCAGCCAGCGGAAACGACCGTACTCACGCTTCCTGACGAAATCTAACCCGCCCCCCCGATTTTGGGCATAAAAGTGCAGCATGAGCGCCGCGCGCGCCCCCCGGCGGGCGCCGTTTCGGCCGTCGTTGACGGCCGTCTGATAGCCGGGCGCACCGGCGGCGGCGGGCGTCGTTTCGCGGCACAGAAATATGCCTTTACCAGGTATTTCTCGGCCGGCGGGTGGGCGCCGCGTTGGGTTATCGACGGGTCGGTGCCACTGGCTGGGTTTACCCGCCCCGGGCGACCGCGGACCCCGGTCCGCGGCCATGCGGGGAATTCCGGATTTTCCTTGCGTGTCGCGCGTGTCGCGCCGCCTGTCACGCCAGATAGGCGACGACGTCGCGCATCCGTTCGGCCGCCGATCGGAGCTCCGCGACGTCCGGCCCGGCCCGCAGCACCTCACGCGACACCGCGGGCAACAGCTGGCCCGGCGCCGCCCCACCCAGGCCAGCCAGCTGCTCGGGCCGGCCGCCCTGCGCCCCGATGCCCGGCACCAGCACCGGCCCGTCCAGCGCGGACAGATCGGGCGGCTTCAGGGCGGTCGCACCCACCACCACGCCGACGGATCCGGGCTCCCCCGGGTCCGCGCCGTGGCTGGTCTTGTTGATCACCGCGGCCTGGTCGACGATCAGCTGCGCGACCGTGCGCTCGTCGAACCGGGCCTGCTGGACCGTCGCACCCTCCGGGTTGGAGGAGGCCGCCACCACGAACACGCCCCGGTCGTGGGCCGCGGCGGTCTCCAGCAGCGGCCGCAGCGACCCGAACCCCAGGTAGGGTGAGGCGGTCACCGCGTCGGCGGCCAGCGGCGAGTCGCCCGCCCAGGCCGCGGCGTAGGCGGCCATCGTCGTCCCGATGTCGCCGCGCTTGGCGTCGGCCAGCACCAGCACCCCGGCCGCGCGCAGCTCGGCGATGGTCCGTTCCAGCACCGCGTAGCCCAGGGCGCCGTGCGTCTCGAAGAACGCGACCTGGGGCTTGACCACCGCCAACCCGGCGAAGGCCTCGATGCAGCGGTCGCAGAACGCGGCCAGGCCGTCGGCGGTGGCGGGCAGACCCCAGGCCGCCAGCAGCTCGGGATGCGGGTCGATGCCCACGCACAGCGGCCCCCGCAGCGCCCTCGCCTCGGCCAGCCGGGCGCCGAAGCCGGTCACCGGGCCCCGTTCCCGAGGGCGCTGTGCAGCTCCTGCAACGAGCGCACCCCGATGTCACCGCGGATCCCGGCTTCGATGCCCTGCACCGCCGCCGAGGCGCCTTGCACCGTCGTGATGCAGGGGATGTTGACCGCGACCGCCGCCGAGCGGATCTCGTAGCCGTCGACGCGCGGACCGGAGTTCCCGAAGGGCGTGTTGATCACCATGTCGACCTCGCCGGCGCGGATGGCGTCGACGGCCGACATCTCGGGACGGCCCGGCCGCGGTTCCTCGAAATGCTTGCGCACCTCGTCGCACGGAATTCCGTTGCGGCGCAGCATCTCTGCTGTCCCTTCGGTGGCCAACACGCGGAACCCCAAGTCGGCCAGGCGCTTAACCGGGAACACCAGCGACCGCTTGTCCCGGTTGGCGACGGACACGAATATGGTGCCCTCGGCCGGCAATGACCCGTAGGCGGCGGTCTGGCTCTTGGCGAAGGCGCTGCCGAAGTCCCGGTCGATGCCCATCACCTCGCCGGTCGACTTCATCTCGGGGCCGAGCAGCGAATCGATGGCGGCCCCGTCGGCGCGGCGGAACCGGTGGAACGGCAACACGGCCTCCTTGACCGCGATCGGCGCGGACGGGGCCGCGTTGGCGCCGTCGCCGTGCGGCACCAGCATCCCTTCGGCGCGCAGCTGGGAAATGGTGGTGCCCAACATGATCCGGGCACACGCCTTGGCGAGCGGAATCGCGGTGGCCTTCGACACGAACGGCACGGTGCGGCTGGCCCGCGGGTTGGCCTCCAGCACGTAGAGCACATCGTCCTTGAGTGCGTACTGCACGTTGAGCAGGCCGACGACGCCGATGCCGTGCGCGATCGCCTCGGTGGCCTTCCGCACCTTCTCGATGTCGCTGCGGCCCAACGTCACCGGCGGCAGCGCGCAGGCCGAGTCGCCGGAGTGGATGCCGGCCTCCTCGATGTGCTCCATGATCCCGCCGATGTAGACCTCGGCGCCGTCGCACAGCGCGTCGACGTCGATCTCGACCGCATCCTCGAGGAAGCGGTCGACGAGCACCGGGTGCTCGGGGGACAGCTGGGTGGCGCGGGTGATGTAGCCCTTGAGCGTCTCCTCGTCGTAGACGATCTCCATGCCCCGCCCGCCGAGCACGTACGACGGCCGCACCAGCACCGGGTAGCCGATGTCCTCGGCGATGCGGCGGGCCTGCGCGAATGTCGTTGCGGTGCCGTACTTCGGGGCCGGCAGGCCGGCGGTGGCCAGCACGTCGCCGAAGGCGCCGCGGTCCTCGGCCAGGTCGATGGCCTCCGGCGGAGTGCCCACGATCGGAACCCCGGCGTCGGCGAGCCGCTGCGCGAGCCCGAGCGGCGTCTGGCCGCCGAGTTGCACGATGACCCCGATCACCCCTTTTCCGCCCTCGGCGGACTGGGCCTCGGCGCGGTATACCTCGAGCACGTCCTCGAACGTCAGCGGCTCGAAGTAGAGCCGGTCGGCGGTGTCGTAGTCGGTGGACACCGTCTCCGGGTTGCAGTTGACCATGACGGTCTCAAACCCGGCCTGGCTCAGCGTGGTTGCCGCGTGCACGCAGCTGTAGTCGAACTCGATGCCCTGGCCGATGCGGTTCGGGCCGGACCCCAGGATCAGCACCTTGGGCTTCTCGGTCTGCGGCGCGACCTCGGTCTCGGCGGCGGGGTCCAACTCGTAGCTGCTGTAGTGGTAGGGCGTCTTGGCCTCGAACTCGGCGGCGCAGGTGTCGACCGTCTTGTACACCGGGTGGATGCCGAGCCGCTCGCGCAGCGAGCGGACCCCGTCCTCGCCGGCCAATTCCGGTCGCAGCGCGGCGATCTGGCGATCGGAGAGCCCGCTGTGCTTGCCGCGCGTGAGCAGCTCGGCGTCCAGCACCGGCGCGTCGACCAGCTCCTGGCGCAGCTTCACCAGCTCACCGATCTGCGCGACGAACCACGGGTCCACCCCGCTGGCCTCGGCGACGCTTTCGATCGATGCGCCCCGACGCAGCGCCAGCTCGAGGTCATAGAGCCGGCCCTCGGTGGGAGTCCGCAGCCGGGTCAGCACGTCGTCGAGGTCGCCGTCGGCGTCGGGCTTGGTCCAGAACCCGGCGCGGTCGCTCTCCAGGGACCGCATCACCTTGCCCAGCGCCTCGATGAAGTTGCGGCCCAACGACATTGCCTCGCCGACGGATTTCATCGTGGTGGTCAGGGTGGGGTCGGCGCCGGAAAATTTCTCGAACGCGAACCGCGGCGCCTTGACCACGACGTAGTCCAGGGTGGGCTCGAAGCAGGCGGGCGTTTCCCTGGTGATGTCGTTGACAATCTCGTCGAGGGTGTAGCCGATGGCCAGCTTGGCGGCGATCTTGGCGATGGGAAAGCCGGTGGCCTTGGACGCCAGCGCGCTCGACCGGGACACCCGCGGGTTCATCTCGACCACGATCAGGCGGCCGTCTACGGGGTTGACCGCGAACTGGATGTTGCAGCCGCCGGTGTCCACGCCGACCTCGCGCAGGATCGCGATGCCCAGGTCCCGCATCCTTTGGTATTCGCGGTCGGTCAGCGTCATGGCCGGTGCGACGGTGACCGAGTCGCCGGTGTGCACGCCCATCGGGTCGACGTTCTCGATCGAGCACACCACCACCACGTTGTCGTGGCCGTCGCGCATCAGCTCGAGCTCGAATTCCTTCCAGCCGAAGATCGATTCCTCGATCAGCACGTTGGCGCTGGGGCTGGCGGCCAGCCCGGCGCCGGCCATCCGGTCGACCTCCTCGACGGAGCGCGCCATGCCCGAGCCCAGCCCGCCCATGGTGAAGCTGGGCCGCACCACCACCGGCAGGCCCACCTCGTCGACCGTCTCGCGGACCTCGTCCATGGTGAAACACACTCGGCTGCGGGCGGATTCGCCGCCGACCTTGGCGACGATGTCCTTGAACCGCTGGCGGTCCTCGCCCCGCTGGATGGCGTCGAAGTCGGCCCCGATCAGTTCCACGCCGTAGCGTTCCAGCGCCCCGTTCTCATAGAGCGCGACCGCGGTGTTGAGCGCGGTCTGCCCGCCGAGGGTGGCCAGCAGTGCGTCGATCTTGTTGCCGCGCTCGGCCTGCTGGGCGATCACCCGCTCGACGAACGCCGGCGTGATGGGCTCGACGTAGGTGTGGTCGGCGTACTCCGGGTCGGTCATGATGGTGGCCGGATTGGAGTTGACCAGGCTCACCTGCAGGCCTTCGGCCCGTAACACCCGGCAGGCCTGGGTGCCGGAGTAGTCGAACTCGCAGGCCTGCCCGATGACGATCGGCCCCGAGCCGATCACCAGGACGTGGTTGAGATCGTGGCGCCGCGGCACTAACACCCTCCTTGCCCGGCGCGAGAGTGCGCAGTTGTACAGGATTTACGGCGTGTCGCCGTGCAGACACACACGCTCGCGGTCATGGGCGGCCGCCCATCAGCTCGATGAAGCTGTCGAAGAGGTATTCGGCGTCGTGCGGGCCGGCGGCGGCCTCGGGGTGGTACTGCACCGAGAACGCGCGCCCGTCTTTGAGTTTGACGCCCTCCACCACGCCGTCGTTGGCGCAGGTGTGGCTGACGATCGCGGGCCCGAACGGCGTGTCGAAGGACTGGCCCGCCTCGCCCTCCAGCGCGAAGCCGTGGTTCTGCGCGGTCACCGCGACGCGCCCGGTGGCGTGGTCCATGACGGGGATGTTGATGCCGCGGTGGCCGAACACCATCTTGTAGGTCGACAACCCCAGCGCCCGGCCCAGGATCTGATTGCCGAAACAGATGCCGAACAACGGGATTCCGGCGCCGAGCACCTCGCGGGTGAGGGCGACGACGTGATCGGCGGTGGCCGGGTCGCCGGGGCCGTTGGACAGGAACACGCCGTGCGGCTTGATGTCGGCGATCTGCTCGAAGGTCGCCGACGCCGGCAGCACGTGGCTGCGGATCCCGCGCCGCGCGAAGTTGCGCGGCGTGTTGGTCTTGATGCCCAGGTCGAGGGCCGCAACGGTAAACCGGTGCGGGACTTCGGGTTCGACCACGTAAGTGCCGTCGGTGCTCACCTCGCCGGCCAGGTCGGCACCCAGCATGGACTGCTGCCCGCGCACCCGCTCGACCAGCTCGGCCGGCTCGGCCAGGGCGTCGCCGGAGAACACCCCGGCCTTCATCGAGCCGCGGCTGCGCAGATGGCGCACCACGGCGCGGGTGTCGATGCCGGCGATCCCCACGATGTTCTGCCGGACCAGCTCGTCGTCCAGCGTGCCGGTGGCGCGCCAGTTCGAGGCGCGCGGCGACGGATCGCGCACGGCGTATCCGGCCACCCAGATCTTGTCGCCACGGCTCTCGGCGTCCTCCTGGTTCCAGCCGGTGTTGCCGATCTGCGGCGCGGTGGCCACCACGATCTGGCGGTGATAGCTGGGATCGGTCAGCGTCTCCTGATAGCCGGACATGCCGGTGGAAAACACGGCCTCGCCCAGGGTTTGGCCGATGGCGCCGAACGCAGTGCCGGTAAAAACGCGGCCGTCCTCGAGGACCAGTAGTGCCTTAGAACTCACGCGGCTTCTCCGTTCTGGTGGAGCCATTGCCCGTACTCGTCGCGGTGGTTGGCCCGAAAGCCGGTGTCGAGCTCGACGTCCGAGGGCAGCCGCCACCGGATCGCCAGGATCCCGATGCGGGCCACCACCTTGCCGGCCATGCCGCGCTCCATGCGGATCGCGCTGATCGACTCCCGCGGAATCCAAATCGGTTGGGCCCGAACGCGTTCCAACAGTATCCCTTCCGGATAGCGGGTCAACACCGCCTTGCTGCGGTAACCGAGATCACCGGCCGTGATGCGCTCGTTCCACTCCGGCGCCATCGTGCAGCCGCAGTACAGCCCGCGGGTAGCGATGGTCGCGGCGCCCAGCGCGTCGGGCACGTCGGGCAGGGCGCCGATCAACTGCTGCTGGCGTTCCCCGCGCCGTCGCCAGCCCCGCATCATCAGCTGGATCACCACCGCGATCACCACCACCAGCACGGCGGCGAAGATCAGCGACCCCACCAACGTCCCGGAGTTCACGTCGGACACTTCCCGTCCCGGGCCGTGACCTTGCCGCGCAGCAGCGTGGCGGTCACGGTGGCGGGCAAGGTCATCGACTCATATGGCGTGTTGGCCGACCGGCTCGCCAGCGCGGGACCGCTGACCGTCCAGGTGGCGTCGGGATCGACCACGGTCAGGTTGGCCGGCTCCCCCACCTGCAACGGCCGGCCGTGGTCCGGCAACCCGACGATGCGGGCCGGGTTCTCGCTCATCACCCGCGCGACGTCGCGCCAGCTCAGCAGCCCGGGCGCCACCATGGTCTGCACCACCACCGACAGCGCCGTCTGCAGTCCCAGCATGCCGGGGCGCGCCGAGGCGAACTCCACGCACTTCTCGTGCTCGGCGTGCGGGGCGTGATCGGTGGCCACACAGTCGATGGTCCCGTCGGCCAACGCCCGGCGCAGCGCGACCGCGTCGGCGGCTTCGCGCAGCGGCGGGTTGACCCGGTTCACCCCGTCGTAGCTGGCCAGCCTGCTGTCGTCGAGCAGCAGGTGATGCGGGGTGACCTCGGCGGTGATCGAAATGCCTTGCTGCTTAGCCCATTTCACGATCTCGACGGTGCCCGCGGTGGAGGCGTGGCAGATGTGCACCCGGGCGCCGGCGTCGCGGGCCAGCAGCGCGTCGCGCGCGACGATCGATTCCTCGGCGGCCCGGGGCCAGCCGGACAGCCCGAGCCTGGCGGCGGCGGGCCCCTCGTGCGCGACGGCGCCCACGGTCAGCCGCGGCTCCTCGGCGTGCTGGGCGATCAGCACCCCGAGGCCGGTGGCGTACTCCAGCGCGCGGCGCATGATCAGCGGGTCGTGCACGCAGATCCCGTCGTCGGAGAACATCCGCACCTGCGCGGCGCCGGCCGCCATCATGCCCATCTCGGTGAGTTCGGCTCCGGCCAGCCCGACAGTGACCGCGCCGACGGGGTGCACGTCGACCAGGCCGACCTGCTGGCCACGGTGCCAGACGTGGTCGGTGACCACCGGGCTGTCAGCCACCGGGTTGGTGTTGGCCATCGCGAACACCGCGGTGTATCCGCCCAAAGCCGCTGCCGCCGAGCCGGTTTCAATGTCCTCGGCGTATTCCCGGCCCGGCTCGCGCAGGTGGGTGTGCAGGTCGACCAACCCGGGCAGCAGCACCTGGTCGGTGGCGTCGATCACGTCGGCCGTGTCGGGGATCGCCAGCCCGGCGCCGATCTCGGCGATCTGGCCGTCGTCGACCAAGACGTCGACCCGGTCCCCCTCGCCGTACAGCCGCACCCCGCGGATCAATACCGTCACGCGACCTCCGCTTCCGTTCCGACCAGCGCGTGAAACAGCACGGCCATCCGGACGTGCACGCCGTTGGAAACCTGTTGCAGCACAGCCGATTGCGAGGAGTCGGCGACCGACGAGGCGATCTCCATGCCGCGCACCATCGGTCCGGGGTGCAGCACCACGGCATGGTCGGACAACATCGCCTGGCGCCGGTCGGAAAGCCCGTAGCGCACCGAATATTCGCGCACCGACGGGAAGAAGCCGCCGTTCATCCGCTCGGCCTGCACCCGCAGCATCAGCACCGCGTCGGCCGCGGGCAGCTCGGCGTCGAAGTCGTGCGAGACCGTGACCGGCCAGCCGTCGACGCCGACCGGCAACAACGTCGGCGGCGCCACCAGCACCACCTCGGCGCCCAGCGTGTGCAGCAGCATGACGTTGGAGCGGGCGACCCGGCTGTGCAGGACGTCGCCGACGATCACCACGCGCCGGCCTTCGATGTTGCCGAGCCGCTGCCGGATCGTCAGCGCGTCCAGCAGCGCCTGCGTCGGGTGCTCGTGCGTGCCGTCGCCGGCGTTGATCACCGAGGGGCCGTCGGTGCTATTAGCTGTCCACTCGGCCAGCAGGTGTGCGGCTCCCGATGCCGGGTGGCGGATGATCAGCGCGTCGGCGCCGGCCGCCCGCAGCGTCAGGGCCGTGTCGCGCAGCGACTCCCCCTTGCCCACCGACGATCCGGACGCGCTCACGTTGACCACGTCGGCGCTCATCCACTTGCCGGCCACCTCGAACGACACCCGGGTGCGGGTCGAATTCTCGTAGAACATGGTGATCACGGTGCGCCCACGCAGCGTCGGCAGCTTCTTGACCTCGCGGCCCACCAGCGCCTGCGCGAAGCGGTCCGCGTCGTCGAGGATGGCGGTGGCGTCGTCGCGGCTCAGGTCGCCGGCGGCCAGCAGATGCCTAGGCGTGCTCATCGGGAGATCACCACCCCGTCGCGGTCGTCGTGCTCGCTGAGCTGGACCCGCACGTTCTCGCTGCGCGACGTCGGCACGTTCTTGCCGACGTAGTCTGCGCGGATCGGCAGCTCGCGGTGGCCGCGGTCGACCAGCACGGCCAACTGCACCGAGCGGGGCCGGCCCACGTCGCGCAGCGCGTCCAGCGCCGAGCGCACCGAGCGCCCGGAGTACAGCACGTCGTCGACCAGGATCACCAGCGCGTCGTCGATTCCGCCGGCGGGGATCGACGTGGTCTCCAGCGGCCGCGGCGGTTTGGTCATCAGGTCGTCGCGATACAGGGTGATGTCCAAGGCGCCGTGGCCAACCTCGACTCCGCTGTATTCGCCGATGTTGGTGGCCAATCGCTGGGCCAGGATGACGCCGCGAGTGGGGATGCCGAGTAGCACCACCCGCGGCGCGTCGGGACCATCCAGCGCGGTCTTTTCGATGATTTGATGGGCGATGCGAGAAATGGTGCGACCGACGTCGGCCGCGGACATCAATTCCCGGGATTCCCCGCCCGGTGCAGCAGCGCCCATGCGAAAACCCTGACCTCCTTCTCCGCCTCTCCGGACGGATCGTTAAAGGATGTCGACTGCCGGGCAGCGTAGCACCTGCCGCCGCCGCGGTGGTATTCGCCGCGATCGCGCGGGGCGCGTTTGCCCCACCCGCCCCACCGGCCCCGGCCCGGTTCGCGGGTGCGCGCGCCGGGCTACGCTTGGCGAAAATGACAGGTGCAAACTCCTCTCCCCGTTTGGACTTCGACGCTCTTTACCGTGGCGAGAGCCCGGGCGAAGGCATCCCGCCGATGACCACGCCGCCGTGGGATCTCAAGGCGCCCAAGGAGAATGTCATCGCGTGGCAGGCCGGCGGCTGGGTGCACGGCGACGTCCTCGACATCGGCTGCGGGCTCGGCGACAACGCCATCTACCTGGCCCGCAGCGGCTATAAGGTGACCGGCTTGGACATCTCGCCGACCGCGCTGATCACCGCCGAGCGGCGGGCCGAGGACGCCGGCGTCGACGTGACGTTCGCGGTGGCCGACGCCACCAGGCTGGAGGGCTACACCGGCGCCTTCGACACCGTGGTCGACAGCGGCATGTTCCACTGCCTCGACGACGACGGCAAGCGCAGCTACGCCGCCGCGCTGCACCGGGCGACCCGCCCGGGCGCGACCCTGTTGCTCAGCTGCTTCTCCGACGCCAACCCGGCGCGCGAGGACTGGCCCAGACCCGCCGTTTCCGAGCAGACGCTGCGCGACGTCTTCGGCGGCGCGGGCTGGGACATCGACTCCCTCGAGCCCACCACCGTCCGCCGCGAACAGGACGGCACCGAAATCGAAATGGCGTTCTGGTACGTCCGGGCCCAGCGTCGCGAGTGAACGTCAGCCGCTAACCGTGCACGGTTGCCCGTTGATCAGACAATTCGACGGCGGCGAGAAGGTACCGATCAGCACGCCTCGGAAACCACCGGTGGCCGAGCCGCCGGGTGGCAGGCTGCGATTCCAATTCGCGGGGGTGATCACGTAGTGCGTGCCGGATTGCGTGACCGTGCTGTTCCACGCGTGCGCGACGGATTGGCCCGCCGGCATGTCGAAGTCGATCCGCCAATCGTTGAGCTGCATCAGGTTCGGGTTGGTGACGGTGAAGCTCGCGATGAAGCCGGTCTGCCACGCATGTGACACCGACAAGGTCGCCATGGCCGCGGCGGCACGGGCGACGGGGGTGAAGCCGAGGCTGAGGATGGCAACGATAAAGGCCGACAGGGTCACGTGAAGCGCTGTGCGCCAGGGCTTCTCGCAACGGTGCAGTCCGGTCATAGGAGCCAACACTATAGCCCAACAAGCAATGTTTGCCGTCCCATCGCGGGTAAGCTGCAGTAACTTTGCGCAACCGAAACCATGATGAGATGTAAGCCTCGGGTTTCGGCGCCAGCCCCGCCGTGGTCTAGCCAGGTCGGCGACCGTGCCGGGCGTGGCGCTAACCTGGACCGCGTGAACCACCCGAATCTCGCCGGCAACCAGGCCTCCATCCGCGAGGTGTGCGATGCCGGCCTACTCGCGGGCGCGGTGACCGTGGTCTGGCAACGCGGAGAAGTGTTGCAGGTCAACGAGATCGGTTACCGCGACGTCGACGCGGGCCAACCGATGAGCCGGGACACGTTGTTCCGCATCGCGTCGATGACCAAGCCGGTCACGGTGGCGGCGGCGATGAGCCTGGTCGACGAGGGCAAGCTGACTCCGCGCGACCCGATCACGCGCTGGGTGCCGGAGCTGGCCGGCGTGCGGGTGCTCGACGACCCGCACGGCCCGCTCGACCGGACGCATCCGGCGCAGCGGGCCATCCTGATCGAGGACCTGCTGACCCATACCAGCGGGCTGGCCTACTCGTTCTCGGTCTCCGGGCCGATCTCGCGGGCATACATGCGGCTGCCGTTCAACCAGGGGCCCGACGCCTGGGTGAACGGGCTGGCGGCGCTGCCGCTGGTGCACCAGCCCGGCGAAAAAGTCACCTACAGCCACTCGATCGATCTGCTGGGCGTCATCCTGTCCCGCATCGAGGGCAAGCCGTTCCACGAAGTCCTCGACGAACGCATCCTGGGCCCGGCGGGAATGCCCGACACCGGGTTCTTCGTCTCCCCGGAAGCGCGGGGCCGCGCCGCGACGATGTACCAGGTTGACGACGAGGGCCGGCTGCGGCACGGCGTGATGGGGCCGCCGCACATCAAGCCGCCGTCGTTTCCCAACGCCGGCGGCGGGCTGTGGTCGACCGCCGATGACTACCTGCGGTTCGTGCGAATGCTGCTCGGGGACGGGACAATCGACGGCGTGCGGGTGCTCTCACCGGAGTCGGTGCGGCTGATGCGCACCGACCGGCTCACCGACGAACAAAAGCGGCATAGCTTTCTGGGGGCGCCGTATTGGGTGGGGCGCGGATTCGGGTTGAACCTGTCGGTGGTGACCGATCCGGCGAAGTCCGCCCCGCTGTTCGGCCCGGGCGGCCCCGGCACCTTCACCTGGCCCGGCGCCTATGGGACCTGGTGGCAGGCCGACCCGTCCGCCGACCTGATTCTGCTGTACCTGATTCAAAACTGTCCCGACCTCTCGGTGGACGCGGCGACGGCCGTCGCGGGCAACACCTCGTTGGCGAAACTGCGCACGGCCCAACCGAAATTCGTCCGCCGCACCTACCGCGCGCTCGGTCTGTAGTGGTGGTCGATTTCCCACCCAGCCGCATCGACGGGCCGCGGCTGACGCTGCGCCCGCCCACCCTCGACGACGCCGGTGCGATCTTCCAGCGGGTGGCCCGCGATCCGCAGGTGACCAAGTATCTGCTGTGGAGCCCGCACCCCGATGTGGCCACCACGCGGCGGGTGATCGCCGAAAAACTCAACGTCGGCGGCGAGGAGCAGACCTGGGCCATCGCGCTCAAGCACAGCGACGAGGTCATCGGGCTGGCCAGCTGCCGGCGCCGGATGCGGCACTCCGTCGAAATCGGGTACTGCATGGGGCGGCGTTGGTGGGGCAAGGGGTTGATGTCCGAGGCTCTCGACATGCTGATGACCGCGCTCGAAGCCGACCGCGGCACCTACCGCGTCTGGGCCACCTGCAACGTCGACAACGAGCGCTCGACGCGCCTGCTCGAGCGGGCGGGCTTCGTGTTGGAGGGCCGGCTGGCGCGCCATGCCGTGTACCCGACCATCGGGCCCGAGCCGCGCGACAGCCTGCTCTACGCCAAGACGCTGCGCTGAACGCCGAGCCTGCGGTGAGGGCGCGATGCTGGCGCTCGATTTAGCACTGAGCGCAGTCTCGATGCCGTCAGTGCACGCTCGACACGCTGTCCAGCGCGCGCCGGGCGTAGGCCCGCACGTCGGCGTCGCTGTCCTTGAGCGCGATCCGCAGCGCGTCGCGGGCCGCGTGTTCGCCGGCCCACCGGGTGAGGCTCAGTACCGCCGACTTGCGCACGTCGAGATGCGCGTCGGACAGCGCGTCGGTCAGCCCCGGAATCGCGAGTTCGGCCTCGGCGCCCGACAACGCGCGCACGGCGCCCTGACGGATCTGCCACGCCGGCGCCGTCAATGCCTGCTTCACGGCGGCGAGATTGTCTTCGCCGCAACCCAATTCGGCCAGCGCGCCCAGTGCCGCCGCGCGCACCAGCGGATCGGGATCGGTGACCAGCGCGCTGACCGCAGCGGCGCCGGCACGTAGGGTGGCCAGACCCGCGGCCGCCGCGATGCGCACCTCCCGGTTCTCGTCGCCGGTGGCTTCGACGACCCCGTCGACGTCGTCGACCGATACCAGCGCGCGCACCGCCTCGATGCGCACCCGGTGGTCGGGATCGGTGAGCGCGCCGCGGTATTGGTCGACGTCGCCGACGCGGCGCGCGGCGAGCAGATAGACGGCGGCCGCACGCACGATCCTGTCGTCCGATCCCAGATAGGCCTGGGCGGCCGCCGGGTCGGGCAGCACCTCGACCAGCTCGCGGATTCCGTCGGCGCCGGTGCGGCGCACCGACGCGTCGGTGTCGTCCAGCGCACCGAACAGCGCGGGCGCGTAGCCGTCCGGGGTGTGCTCGGTGAGGGTGGCCACCGCGGTTCGTCGCACCCCGGCGTCGGGATCGGCCAGGTAGGGCCGCAGGTCGTCGATCGTCGGCTCGTCGAGGGCGAGGACCTCGGCGATGCGCGGCGACGGCGGGTCGAAGGCCGTGGCCGCCGGCGCGATTCGGGACCTGTCGGTGGCGGGCGCCTGCCCGCCGACCAGGGGCGGCTGCTGCACCCGCTGCACGGTCTGATCCGTCGGCGGCAGACCGTCCAGGCCGGGAACCGAGATGAAATACGGGGCCACCGGGCGCTTGAGGAACACCATCTGCCCGTCGGCGTCTTTGCGCAGGTTGAGGTGATAGCCCCACTCGTTGTCGTCGCGGCCGGGGAGGTCGGCGCGGTCGTGGTAGAGGCCCCAGCGCGATTCGGTGCGGGTGAGCGAGGACCGGGCGGCCATCTCGGCGCAGTCCCGAATGAACGACACCTCCACCGCCCGCATCAACTCGTGCGGGGTGCGGGCGCCCATTTCGGCGATCTCGCGGCTCATCCGGTCGAAGGTGCGCACCGCGATCGACAGCTTGGCGGCCGTCTTCGGCGGCGCCACATAGTCGTTGACGAAGCGGCGCAGCTTGTATTCGACTTGGGGCTGCGGCGGCCCATCGGGGTGCCGCAGCGGCCGGTAGATCAGCTCGTGCGCCGCGTGCAACTGGTCCGCCGGAAGTTGTTGGGGCGCGGGCACTTCGGCGCGGGTGGAGGCGGCGTGCGTGCCGGCCAGGTCGCCGAACACGAAGGCCCCGATCATGTAGTTGTGCGGAACGCAGGCCAGGTCGCCGGCGGCATACAGTCCCGGCACCGTGGTGCGGGCGTGCTCGTCGACCCAGACACCCGAGGCGGAATGGCCACTGCACAAACCGATTTCGGAGATGTGCATCTCGACGTCGTGGGTGCGGTAGTCGTGGCCCCGGTTGGCGTGGAAGGTACCGCGGGTGGGTCGTTCGGTGGTGTGCAGGATGTTTTCCAGCGCGGTCAGCGTCTCGTCCGGCAGGTGCGACACCTTGAGGTAGATGGGTCCGCGGGCGGAGTCGATCTCGGTTTTGACCTCGGCCATCATCTGGCCGGACCAGTAGTCGGAGTCGACGAACCGTTCACCGTGCGCGTTGACCTGGTAGCCGCCGAACGGGTTGGCCACATACGCGCACGCCGGGCCGTTGTAGTCCTTGATCAGCGGATTGACCTGGAAGCACTCGATGCCGGACAGTTCCGCACCCGCGTGATAGGCCATCGAATAGCCGTCGCCGGCGTTGGTGGGGTTTTCGTAGGTGCCGTACAGGTAGCCCGACGCGGGCAACCCGAGTCGCCCGCACGCGCCCGTCGCCAGGATCACCGCCTTGGCGCCGACGGCGACGAACTCGCCGGTGCGCGAGTTCAGCGCCGCGGCGCCGACCGCGCGGCCGTCCGAGGTGAGCACCCGCACCGGCATCAGCCGGTTCTCGATGCGGATCTTCTCCCGCATCGAGCGTTGTCGCAGCACCCGGTAGAGCGCCTTCTTGACGTCCTTGCCCTCCGGCATGGGCAGCACGTAGGAGCCCGATCGGTGCACCCGGCGCACCGCGTACTCGCCGTGCTCGTCCTTCTCGAATTTCACGCCGTAGCGCTCCAGCCGCTGCACCATGGCGAACCCGCGGGTGGCGGTCTGATACACGGTGCGCTGGTTGACGATTCCGTCGTTGGCGCGGGTAATCTCGGCGACGTAGTCCTCGGGTTCGGCCTTGCCCGGGATGACGGCGTTGTTCACCCCGTCCATGCCCATGGCCAGCGCGCCGGAGTGCCGCACGTGTGCCTTCTCCAGCAGCAGCACGTGGGCGCCGTGCTCGGCGGCCGACAGTGCGGCCATGGTGCCGGCGGTGCCGCCGCCGATGACCAGCACGTCGCAATCGAGACGGACCGGGGTGAGGTCGGGGATCCGCATCACCGGAGGAGATACGGCATGTTGACGGTGACGGCGCCCGTCGGGCAGCGTGCGGCGCACGGCCCGCAATACCAGCATTCGTCGACATGCATGAACGCTTTGCCGGTGTCGGGGTTGATGGCCAGCGAGTCCAGCGGACAAATCTCGACGCAGAGCGTGCAGCCGTCGATGCACAGCGACTCGTCGATGGTGACCGGCACGTCGGCACGGCCATTGTTGACCAGCGTCACTCTTTGCTCCTAAACATGTTGCCGCGCATCGTGATTCGATCGCCACGTATGCGGATGTATTCCAGGTCAACGGGTCTGCCGTCGTCGAGGCTGGTGAGCCGCTCCAGCATGAGCAGCGCCGCCCCGTCGGCAACCTGCAGCGTCGCCGCCGAGTGCGCGTCGGCGGAGATGGCTTCCAGCGCCAGCGCTGCCGAGCCCAGCCGCTGGCCACTGACCTGTTCGATCAGCGCGAACAGGTCGTTGGTTTCCAGCGGCTGGTGCAGGATCTCGGCCCCGACATCGGGCGCCAGGTAGGTCACGTCGAGGCTCAACGGCAGGTTGCCGAGGTAGCGCAGCCGCTCGATGAAGATCGCCGACTCGCCGGGCTGCAGCCGCAGCCGACTGGCCACCGACGGCGGCGCGGCCACCGGCATGGCGGCGCGCACCTCGTTGCGGACCTCGCCGAGGTTTTTGAAGGTTTCCTTCAGCCCCAGCAGCGCGTCGAGCCCGTGGTCGTACTTACGCTGCGCGACGTGGGTGCCGATTTTGGGGCCGCGCTCGATCAGGCCCTCGTTCTTCAGGGCGGTGAGCGCCTCACGAATGCTGTTGCGGGATACGAAGAATTCGGCTGCCAACTCGCTTTCCGACGGCAGCCCACCGGCGTAGGCGCCGGCGTGGATCTGTTGTCGCAACACGTCGGCGACACGGCGCGCACGATCGGCGCGGGGACCCGTGATCGTTACGGCTTCAGTCCTGGGGGCCACGTCGTCACGCTAACGCGTCCTAACGCGCTAATCCGGCAGGCGGACGGCCCCGCGACGGGCGTCATCGGGCTTTTGCGCCGCCGGCGCTTCGCCGGCGACCAGCGAAAACGCACGCCCGCCGGGCGATTGCGCCACCCGGGCGCGCGGCGGCGCTTTCCAATCCCGGTGAGTCGAATCCGGGCCGCGCACGTGGTCATGCGGCCGTCACGCGTTCCTCGGGTGGTTGCGGACCTGCAGGTTGTGGAAGGGGCGCTCAGGCCGCGGCCGTCAAATTCCGGCACCAAATCGATTGGCGCAAAAGGACTTACGCGACACCTGTGGTTGATGTGGCGACCGGGTTCAGGCCTCTCTGGCCGCCGCTCGCACGGCGCTGTCGCCGTTTCGCGCCGAAGCGTCGGACGAGATTTCGAAAACGGGCACCGCGGCACCCACCGCGGCCGTGGCCGCATTCCGCTGAGCCTCCATGCGGGCCAGGGCTTCCTGGGTAAACACCGACAACCCGAGATCACGGTTGTAGCCGTGGATCTCCTTGACGTCCAGCTGGGCCAGGAAGTAGACGATCTCCTTGGAGACCACCTGCCCCGGGACCAGCACCGGGAAACCGGGCGGGTAGGGCACCACGAACGTGGTGGACACCAGCCGCTTGCCCTCGGCGAGCCGCCGGCCGGCCGTGCCGATCAGCACGTACTCGCGGTCGGCTTCCTCGTACCCGGCGTAAAACGCCGCCCGCATGTCGCCGAACGAGCAGGCGTCCACCGGCCGGAAGGCGATGTCGAACTCGCTGAAGTCGGGCAGGTGCGGCAGGTCCTCGGTGATCTCCTCGACGCGGCGCTTGTGCAGGGCCCAGTCGGCCGCACTGGCCTCCTGCTGCTCCCGATCCAGATCGCTGGCCACCCGGCGCAGCACGTCGAGCAGATGGTGCACGCTCGACCAGGTGACGCCGATTGTGAAGATCAACAGCACGCTGTTGATCGACGTCTTGTTGATCTGGATGCCGAAGCGGTCCATCAGGATCTTCTCGCGGAAGTCGAAGCCGTTCATCCCGGTGTCGCCGATGAACAGGGTGACCCGCGTGGGGTCCAGCACGAACTGATCGGAACGCCAGGCCTCGTTCCACTCCGCCAAGGCGCCCTGCTTGACCTGCCGGTACGAGCTGACCGCCGAGGCCCGGAACTCCTCGGGCACCAAGTCGGATTCGTCGAGGATGCGGAACCAATTGCTGATCAGCCGGTCCTTGCGAACCCGGCCCCGGAACACCAGCGCCATGTCATAGACCTGCCGGACCAGCTGAAAACCCTCCATGTCGACCTGCCGGCGGGCCAGGTCCAGCGAGGCGAGCAGTTGCTGGTTCGGCGACGTCGAGGTGTGCGTCAAGAATGCCTCACCGAACGCGTCGCGGGCGCGCGAATTGAAATCCTGGTCGCGCACGTGAATCATCGACGCCTGCCGAAACGCCGACAGCGACTTGTGCGTCGAGTGCGTCGCGTACACCCGCACGCGCGCCTGAGCCGGATCGGGCAGCAGCCGGTGATCGGCCCACTCCGATCGCGGGATCCCCTCCATCGACGCGGCCCAATCCCGGTATTCCTCAGCGTATTCCGGCGACGCCAACATCTGCTCGAGGCGATCCGCCGAGATCATCGCGGTCCGTTGCCGCGCCCACGGCACGGCGGTGGCGAACGCGTACCACGCCTCGTCCCACAGGAAGCAGATGTCCGGCTTGATCGCGAGCACCTCCTCCATGACGCGCCGTGGGTTGTAGACGACGCCGTCGAAGATGCAGTTGGTCAGCAGCAGCATGCGGACCCGGTGCAGCTGCCCGGCCTCCTCCAGGTCCAGCAGCGCCTTTTTGATGGTGCGCAGCGGCACCGAGCCGTAGATCGCGAACTGCGGCAACGCATACGACTCCAGGTAGAGCGGATACGCGCCGGCCAGCACCAGCCCGTAGTGGTGCGACTTGTGGCAGTTGCGGTCGATGAGCACGATGTCGCCGGGTCGGGTCAGCGACTGCACGACGATCTTGTTGGCGGTCGACGTTCCGTTGGTGACGAAGTAGGTGTGGTCGGAGTTCCAGGTGCGTGCGGCCTTATCCATCGCCTTTTTGATGTTGCCGTGCGGATCCAGCAGCGAGTCCAGGCCACCCGAGGTGGTCGAGGTCTCGGCCATAAAGATGTTGCGGCCGTAGAACTCCCCCATGTCCTGCAACGACTTCGAGTTGAAGATGCTGGCGCCGCGCGCGACGGGAAGCGCGTGGAATTGGCCCACCGGCGCCGCCGCGTAGGCGCGCAGCGCATCGAAAAACGGTGTGGCGAAACGGTTTCGCAGACCCGAGATCACCGTGCTGTGCAGGTCGGTGACGTCGTTGAGCCGGTAGAACGTGCGGTCGTAGACGTCGGGCCCTTCGTCGTTGCCCGCCGCGATCGACTCGTCGGTGAGCAGATACAGGTCGATATGCGGCCGCAACTCCCTGATCCACTCGCCGCACTCCACCCAGCACGCGGCCGCGGTGGAGCTGACTTCGCCGGTCTCGTTGGGCCCCAACAGCGTATTCATCAGCGGCACCCGGTCGCGCGACCGCAGGCACAGGTCGTCGCGAATGATGGCCGCCTGGATCTCGCCGTTCAACGCGACCGCGGTGATGGCGTCCTCGACGCTGGACACGACGAGGAGCTCAAACTGCACGTCGTCGGCGGGGTCGTGCAGCGCGCGCAGGCACTCGGCCAGACTTTCCGGCGCGGTGACCGGGGCGTCGTCCGCCAACAACACGGTGTAGAACTGCTGCTGTTTGGCCCGCGCCACCAACTCCTGCTCCGCCAACGGCGCGGAGGTGTCGAAAAGCCCTGCGCGGTCGCCATATTCGCTCAGCAGCCGCACCGCCAACGACACCTCTTCGGACAGCCGCACCGTGGACAGGCTTTCCAGGTGAGCGCGGAAGGTCGCCAGGTTCTCGGCACCGGGGTACAGCCAGTACCGCTCGTAGGCGCCGATGCGGTCCATCAGTCGCTTGACCCGGGCCAGCTCGTGCGTCTTGTCCTGCCCGGCGAGGTCGACCTCGGCGAGCTGCCGGCAGGCGTCGTCGAGCAGGTTCCACGTGTCGATGCGCGTGTACGACGGGTTGGCCACGGCCGCCAGCGCGGACACGCGTAGTTGTCGCGGGCGACCACCGTTTCGATTCATGTCGTCACCTGTCCTTGGTGCATTCGTAAGTATCGCGCGCGGGACGCAAATAGTTACCGGGGACCAGTCGTCCGCAGGCGCGGTTTGTCGCGGCAGCTGTGATGCGGTACCGGGTTTCCATCATGGGACAGCAACCATTGTGTCCCGCTTGCCGCGCCCGCGCGGCACTTTACTTACCCGGGTGATCGGATCGGCCGATCAATCATCCACGTCGTCGCCTTCGACGAGGCGGCCCTCGTCGCGCGTGCTATGCACCCACCGCAAGACCGGAAGCTCCCAGCGCCGCGCGGGCAACTCGGTGACATCGGCCAGCGAACGCACCACGCCCTGGGTCAAACCCATGAGCGCGGCGATCACCGGTAGCAGCGGCTGCAGCGGCTTGGCCGCCGTTCGAACCGTGCTGATCCGATTCGCCACCACCACGCGTTCGATGCAGTGATACAGCCACGCCCCGACACCCAGCGCGAAGATCGACATCGCCGAGGCGACGATCGTCCACCCATAGGCCGCGCACACGACCGCCCCGACCACCACCGCGCCCGCCAGCAGGGCGGCGATGGCGAGACGGAGTTCCAGGCGGCTGATCAGGCGCCCTCCCGGAGGGCCCGGGCGGCGGCGCGGATTTGCGGCGTCACCAGCATGACCTGGCCCAGCACGCCGTTGATGAAGCTCGGCGATTCGTCGGTGGACAGTTCCTTGGCCAGCTCCACGGCCTCGTCGACGGCGACCGGCTCGGGCACGTCGTCGGCGTACAGCAGTTCCCACACCGCGACCCTCAACACGGCGCGGTCCACCGCGGGCAGCCGGTCCAGCGTCCACCCCTGCAGGTGCGAGGTGATCATGTCGTCGATGTGCGCGGCGTGCTCGGCGACCCCGCGGGCAACCGCGACGGTGTAGGGATGCAGCGCCGCGACCTCGGGCTTGGCCTGCGCCAACGCGGTGCGGACGTCGACCACCTCGACCGGGCTGAGGCCGCGGGCCTCGGCTTCGAAGAGCAGGTCGACGGCGCGCTTGCGGGCCTGATGGCGCCCCTTAACCGGCTTGGCCTGCTTTTCGTCGGGCATGGTCAGGCGTTGACTCGCCCCAGGTAGCTGCCGTCGCGCGAGTCGACCTTGAGCTTGTCGCCGGTGTTGATGAACAGCGGCACCTGGATCTGCGCGCCGGTCTCCAGGGTGGCGGGCTTGGTGCCCGCGCTGGACCGGTCGCCCTGCAGGCCCGGCTCGGTGTGGGTGACCTCAAGTTCGACGGTGACCGGCAGTTCGAGGTACAGCGGCGAACCGTTGTGGAACGCCACCTGCACCGGCATGCTCTCCAACAGGTAGTTCGCCGCGTCGCCGACCAGCGACTCGGGCAGATGATGCTGCTCGTAGTCCTCGCTGTCCATGAACACGAAGTCGGTGCCGTCGCGGTACAGGTAGGTGGTGTCGCGCCGGTCGACGGTGGCGGTCTCCACCTTCACCCCGGCGTTGTAGGTCTTGTCGACGACCTTGCCCGAGAGCACGTTCTTCAGCTTGGTGCGCACGAACGCCGGGCCCTTACCGGGCTTGACGTGCTGGAACTCGGTGATGGTCCACAGCTGTCCGTCGATTTCCAGGACGAGGCCGTTCTTGAAGTCAGCAGTGGTTGCCACAGTCGAGTCTCCTACAGGATCGCCGGTTAACTAGCGTGGTTGGTTCTTTGCCGCCGTCGCGGCGAACAAGTGCCGACGACTGTCGATTCCTGCCTGCGACGGCGGGCACCCGCTGGAGTTTACCCGGGCCCGGCGCCCGGATCGTCAGGCCCAACGGCTGCCCGCGGGCATTACTTAGCCGACTACTGTCGCCTCCGCGCGGCCGCCGGCCAAGGATGCCGTTGAGGCCAACATCCCCAAGAGGTGCGAGATGCCATTCGTCAGCGTTGATCCAGGCGTGATGGCCGCAGCGGCAACGGATTTGGCGGTCATGCGGCCGGGCGAAAGTGCAGTAGCGCACTACTGAGATCGTCGCACCCGACACGGGTGACGATTCCCCTCGTGCACAGCGGAACCTGAGAGGGAGCAACATGTCCTCGTACGTGATCGCGGCGCCGGACGCGGTGGCGGCGGCGTCGGCGGACCTGGCCGAAATCGGATCCACCATCAGATCGGCCCACACGGCGGCCGCGGGTTCGACGACCCAGCTGCTTGCCGCGGGCCGGGATGAAGTGTCCGCGGCGATAGCCAGGCTGTTCGGGGCCTATGCCCAGGACTTTGCGGCGCTCAGCGCTCGTACGGCGCTCTTTCACGACCGCTTTGTGCAGGCGTTGCACACGGGTGCCGGCGCGTACGCGTCCGGCGAGGCGGCCAGCGCATCGTCTTTGCAGTCTCTTGCGGTGTTCTCTCCGGTGAAGGCGCAGACCGGTCGTCCGCTGGTGGGCAATGGGGCCGACGGGGCGCCGGGCACGGGACAAAACGGGGGCGACGGCGGCTGGCTGTGGGGCAACGGCGGAAACGGTGGCTCCGGTGCAGTGGGCGGCGCGGGAGGCAACGGTGGGTCTGCCGGACTGTTTGGCCACGGCGGAAATGGTGGGCCCGGGGGAAATGCGGAAGGCTCTGGCTACTGGAACCCCGATAACCACGGCGGGAACGGCGGGGCCGGCGGCCTCCTGGGCGGTGGAGGCGGCGGTAACGGCGGCGCGGGCGGTACGGGCCTGGACGCCAAGCCGGGCTTTCAGGGCGGCCCCGGTGGGGCCGGCGGAGACGGCGGGACCAATAGGCAGCTGATGTTCGGGCACGGCGGGAACGGCGGCGACGGAGGGCGCGGCGGGAACGCCGGCGTCGGCGGCCTGGGCGGCACCGGCGGGACCGGCGGTAACAGCGCCGTCTACGGATTGTTGGGGCACGCGGGTCACGGCGGGGACGGCGGCGCTGGCGGCAACGGCGCCGTAGCAGGAGCCAGCAACTCGGCGCCCAACGCGGGCGGAGACGGCGGCTACGCCGGGGACGGCGGCAACGGCGGCAGGGCCGGACCGCTCGGGACGAACGGGAGCGGCGGCAACGGCGGCCACGGTGGAAATGGCGGCGCCGGCGGCGTCGGCTCCGCCGATGACGGCACCAACAACGCCACCTCCGGCGCGTACGGCGGTTGGGGCGGCGCCGGGGGCCACGGCGGCGACGTCGGCCACGGCGGCAGAGGCGGCACTGCGGGAATGGGCGGCGACGGGGGCGATGGCGGGGTCGGCGGCCAAGGCGGCGCCACCACAACCAGCGGTGACGTCGCCGGGGCCGGCGGGGTCGGCGGCTCCGGGGGCTTCGGCGGCGACGGCGGCGACGGCTACGCCGGCAGCCCAGGGGGCCACGGTGGCCGAGGCGGCGACGGCGCGCCCGGCGGTGTGGGGGGCAACGCGGTCGCAGGCGCAACCAACGGTGGTGGCGGCGACGGCGGCTGGGGCGGCGCCGGCGGCGCCGGGGGCGCGGGCGGAGGCGACCACGGCGGTCACGCCGGGAAGGGTGGCACCGGCGGTGATGGCGGGACCAGCGGTGCGGCCGGTGTCGCCGGCACCGGCGGCACCGTCGGCGCTCCGAACGCAGCGCAGCCGGGCACGGGCGGCTTCGGCGGATCGGGCGGATCCGGCGGCGCGACCTTGATCCCCGGCCACACCGGCGGGACGGGGGGTACCGGCGGCTCCGGCGGCCAAGGTGCCGCCGGTGTCGACGGCCCGATCGGCGTAGACGGCGGCAGCGGAGGCCCCGGGGGAGCCGGCGGACAAGGCGGAGCCGGCGGCTTCGGCTTCGCCGACGCGAAGAACGGCCACGGCGGCCAGGGCGGGGTGGGCGGCACCGGCGGCAGCGGCGGCGCCGGCGGTGCCGATAACGGCATCCGTGCCGGCGACGGCGGAGATGGCGGCGTCGGCGGCACCGGCGGCGCGGGTGGCATCGGCGGGCGCGGCGGCGGCACCGCCGGCACGGGAGGGTCCGCGGGTCTCGGCGGCCACGGCGGTGCCGGAGGGGATGGCGGCAACTCGCCCAACACCGACTCCGGCGGTGGCGGCGGCCGAGGCGGCGACGGCGGGGGCGGTGGGACCGGCGCCAACGGCCTGTTGTTCAACAGCCCCACCGGCGGCCACGGCGCACAGGGCGGCCACGGCGGCGTAGGTGGCGCCGGCGGTTCCAGCGCGCTGGGCACCGGCGGCACCGGCGGGACTGGTGGATACGGCGGCGTTGGTGGCGATGGAGGCGACGGCAACGTCAACGGTGGACACGGCGGCACCGGGGGCACGGGCGGAACCGGTGGCAGCGGGGGCGTTGGCTCTTCCGGCGACCCCGGAACCGACGGCACCGGCGGCGGTGCGGGACTCCCAGGCAACCCCCCCGCCGGCAGCACCCCCGGCGTCGGCGGAAGCGGCGGCGCCGCCGGCAGCGGCGGCGAGGGCTCCCCGTAGCGGCTACACCAGGGTCATCAGTTCCTTGGGAAACCGCGTCAACAACTCCGGGGCGTGCCCTTCGGCGGCCACCACCAGGGTGTCCTCGATGCGCACGCCGCCACGCTCGGGCAGATAGACCCCCGGCTCCACGGTCACCACCGAACCGGCCAGCAACGTGCCGGAGGACGTTGCCCCGATGCCCGGCGCCTCATGAATCTCCAGGCCGACGCCGTGTCCCAGGCCGTGGCCGAAGTTTTCCGCGTAACCCGCGTCGGCGATCAGCTTGCGCGCGGCCCCGTCCACGTCGCGCAACTCGGCGCCCGGATGCAGCGCCTCCCGACCGGCCCGCTGCGCGTCGGCGACCAGCTGATAGATCTCCAGCTGCCAGTCGGCGGCCTTGCCCAGCACGAAGGTGCGGGTCATGTCGGAGTGATAGCCGGCGACCAGCGCCCCGAAGTCGATCTTGACGAAATCGCCCGCCGCCAGCACCGCGTCGGTGGGCCGGTGGTGCGGGATCGCAGAATTCGGGCCGGCGGCCACGATGGTCTCGAAGGAGATGGCGTCGGCGCCGTGGTCGAGCATCAGCGACTCCAGCTCGCGGGCCACCTCCTTTTCCGTCCGGCCCGGCCGCAGACCACCACGATCGACCAGGTCGCCCAGCGCGGCGTCGGCCGCCTCGCAGGCCAACCGCAGCAAGGCCAGCTCACCGGCGTCCTTGACCTCGCGCAGCGCCTCCACGGTCCCGGAGGCACGCACCAACTCCGCCGAGCCGATCGCGTCTTTCAGCGCGTCGTAGCCATCCACCGTCACCACATGACTCTCGAAACCCAGCCTGCCCACGCCGTCGCCGGCCGCGCGACCGGCCAACGACCGCCCGACGGCCCGTTCGATGACGACCTCGAGCCCGGGCGCCTGCTGCGCGGCCTGCGTGCGGTACCGGCCATCGGTGGCCAGCACCGGCTCGCGATCGTCGGCATAGACCAGCAACGCGCCGTTGGAGCCGGTGAAACCCGACAGATAGCGCACGTTGATCAGGTCCGTGACCAGCATCGCGTCCAGCCCGGTGGCCGCGATTGCCGATTTGAGGTTGTGTCGACGCTGGGAATGTGTCACGGGTCTTGACGCTACTCGCTACGCTGAGACTCCATGAGGGACTGGATGCTGCGCGGATTGGTCTTCGCCGGTGCGATGGTGGTGCTCCGATTGGTCCAAGGGGCGATGATCAACGCCTGGCAGACGCAGTCCGGATTGATCAGCATTGTGCTGCTGCTGCTCTTCGTCATCGGGGTTGCCTTCTGGGGAGTCAGGGACGGCCGCGCGGACGCCACCGCGAATCCGGACCCGGACCGCCGCGCCGATCTGGCGATGACGTGGCTGCTGGCCGGCCTGGTCGCCGGGATCCTCAGCGGCTTGGTGTCCTGGCTGATCGCCCTGTTCTACACCGCGATCTACACCGGCGGGCTGCTCAACGAGGTGACCACGTTCGCGGCGTTCACCGCGCTCATCGTGTTCCTGCCCGGCATCATCGGCGTGGCCCTCGGCCGGTGGCGGGTGGACCGCAACGGTCCCCCGGTCGCCGAGCGTCAAGCCGACGAACGCGGTGCCGACACCGACGTGTTCTCCGCCGTTCGTAGCGATGACTCCCCGACCGGCGAGATCCCGGCCGCGGCGCAGACCGAGCAGCGCTCGGCCGTGGCTGTGGCCGATCGTGGCGCCGAGCGTGAGGCGCCGACCGAAACGATCGCCACCAGCGGCAGCGAGGCGCCCACCGAATCGTTCAACCTGCCCACCGGGTCCTGGGGCTCGTCGGGCAGCGAGGACAAGACCGAGGTGATCCGCACTCGTGACACCGAGAAAGACGATTAGCCGCTAGCCAGGTAGCGCAGGGCGAGCAGATAGCCCTGCACCCCCAGCCCGACGATCACACCGGTCGCGACTGGGCTGAGGTAGGAATGGCGCCGAAACTCTTCGCGCGCATGCACATTGGAGATGTGCACTTCGATCAAGGGGGCGCTCAGTTCGGCGCAGGCGTCGCGCAACGCCACCGACGAGTGGGTGAAGGCGCCCGCGTTCAGGATCACCGGTTCGCCCGCGTCGGCGGCCTGGTGGATCCAGTCCAGCAGTTCGGCCTCGCTATCGCTTTGTCGCACAACCGCTTTCAGCCCGAGCTCGGTGGCTTCGCGTTCGATCAGCGCGGCCAGCTCGTCGTGCGTGGTGCTGCCGTAGACATCCGGCTCGCGCTTGCCGAGGCGCCCCAGGTTCGGGCCGTTGATGACGTGCACCGTCATGACGCACCCACTTCGCTATACGCGGCCGCCAGCAGCGTCGGGTCCGGTCCCGCCAGCCGGCCGGGCTTGCCCAGCCCGTCGAGGACGACGAACCGAAGCACGCCGGCGCGAGTCTTCTTGTCGCCGCCCATGTATTCCAGCAATTGCGGGAACGCGTCCGCGTCGTAGCTGACCGGCAGGCCGATCGACTCCAGGATGGTGCGGTGCCGCAACGCGGTCGCGTCGTCGAGGCGCCCGGCGAGCCTGGCCAGCTCGGCGGCGAACACCAGGCCCACCGACACGGCGGCGCCGTGCCGCCACTGGTAGCGCTCCCGGCGCTCGATCGCGTGCCCCAAAGTGTGCCCGTAGTTGAGGATTTCGCGCAGTTCGGATTCCTTCTCGTCGGCGGCGACGACTTCGGCCTTGACCTTGACCGCCCGCACGATCAGCTCGGCCAACACGTCGCCCTTCGGGTCCAGGGCGGCCTGCGGGTCGGCCTCGATCAGATCGAGGATCACCGGGTCCGCGATGAACCCGGCCTTGACCACCTCGGCCATCCCGGCCACGATCTCGTTGTGCGGCAACGTTTCCAGCGTCACCAGATCGGCCACCACGGCGAGCGGCTGGTGAAACGCGCCGACGAGGTTCTTGCCGGCCTCGGTGTTGATGCCGGTCTTGCCGCCGACGGCCGCGTCGACCATGGCGAGCAGCGTGGTGGGCACGTGCACGATCGAGACGCCGCGCAGCCAGGTTGCCGCGGCAAACCCGGCGACGTCGGTGGCGGCGCCGCCGCCGAGGCTGACCAGGGCATCCTTGCGGCCAATTCCGATGCGGCCCAACACTTCCCAGATAAATCCGACGACGGGCAGGTCCTTGCCGGCCTCGGCGTCCGGGATTTCGATGCGGTGTGCTTCAACTCCCTTGCCGGACAGGTGCTTTCGGATCGCCTCCGCGGTTTCGGCGAGCACCGGTTGATGCAGGATCGCGACCTTGTGCCGGCCGGTCAGCAGTCGGTCCACCTCGTCGGACAGGTCGTGCCCGATGATCACCGGGTACGGCGGGTCGACGGCCACCTGCACGGTGACGGGTGCGCTCATTGGGCGGCCTGTGCCGGCGCCTGCAGCCGAGACACGATGTAGCGGACCACCGCGCCGGGATTGCGGCGGTTGGTGTCGACCCGCATGGTGGCGACGCGCCGATACAACGGAGCCCGGTCGGCCATCAACGCGCGATATTTCGCGGCCCGGTCCGGGCCGGCCAGCAGCGGCCGCACGGTGTTGCCGCCGGTGCGCCGCACGCCCTCGTTGGCGTTGATCTCCAGATAGATGACCGTGTGCCCGGCCAGCGCCTCGCGGACACCCGGGGTGGTGACGGCGCCGCCGCCGAGCGACAGCACGCCGTCGTGCTCGGCGAGCGCGGCGCGCACGACGGCCTCCTCGATGCGCCGGAATTCCTGCTCCCCGTCGGCGGCGAAGATGTCGGCAATGGTTCGGCCGGTCCGCTGCTCGATGGCCACGTCGGTGTCGAGCAGATCGACCCCGAGCGCCTTGGCCAGTCGCCGCCCGATCGTGGACTTGCCCGAGCCCGGCAAGCCGACCAGTACCGCCTTGGGCGCCATCAGGCGGTGCCCCGCGCGGCCGGCGCTTCCCGATCGGCGACGGCACGCCGGTAGGCCTCGATGTTGCGGCGGGTTTCGGTCAGCGAGTCGCCGCCGAACTTCTCCAGCGCCGCGCGCGCAAGCACCAGCGCCACCATGGTTTCGACCACCACGCCCGCGGCCGGCACGGCGCACACGTCGGAGCGCTGGTGGATCGCGACGGCCTCGTCTCCGGTGGCCAGGTCGACGGTGGCCAGCGCCCGCGGCACGGTGGAGATCGGCTTCATCGCCGCGCGCACCCGCAGCGCCTGGCCGTTGGTCATGCCGCCTTCCAGCCCGCCGGCCCGGTTGGTCGAGCGGATCACCCCGTCGGGACCGGGATACATCTCGTCGTGCGCGGCGCTGCCGCGGCGGCGCGCGGTCTCGAAGCCGTCCCCGATCTCCACGCCCTTGATCGCCTGGATGCCCATCACGGCCGCGGCCAGCTGGCTGTCGAGCCGGTTGTCGCCGCTCGTGAACGAGCCCAGCCCGACCGGCAGGCCCAGCGCCACCACCTCGACCACCCCGCCGAGGGTGTCGCCGTCCTTCTTGGCCGCCTCGATCTCGGCGATCATGGCTTGCTCGGCCGCCTTGTCGAACGCGCGGACCGGGCTGTCGTCGATCGCGGGCAGGTCTTCGGCCCGCGGCGGGGGCCCGTCGTAGGGCGCCGACGGGCCGATCGCGATGACGTGGGAGAGCACCTCGACGCCGAGCGCCTGACGCAGGAACGCGCGCGCGACGGTGCCGGCCGCGACGCGGGCGGCGGTCTCGCGGGCGCTGGCCCGCTCCAGCACCGGGCGGGCGTCGTCGAAGCCGTACTTGAGCATGCCCGCGTAGTCGGCGTGGCCGGGCCGAGGCCGGGTCAGCGGTTCGTTGCGCGCCGAGTCCGCCAACTCGGCCGCGTCGACGGGGTCGGCGGCCATCACCGTTTCCCACTTCGGCCACTCGGTGTTGCCGATCTCGATCGCGATGGGACCGCCCAGCGTGATCCCGTGGCGGACGCCGGACAGCATGGTGACCGCGTCGCGCTCGAATTTCATCCGCGCCCCGCGGCCGTAGCCCAGGCGGCGTCGGGCCAGCTGGTCGGCGATCTCGGTGGACGTGATCTGCACGCCGGCGACCATGCCCTCGACGACGGCCACCAGCGCCCGGCCGTGCGATTCCCCGGCAGTGATCCAACGCAACACCCGAATATTCTCCCACGCCGTAATCCGCTGGCCCGCGAGCGTAACCGGGCCGCGAGTTTCGGCTCGGATTTTCACAGTGTGGTTACGCTCGCGCAGCAGTAGCCAGCCCGATGGCCAACGCGGTGGCCAGGCACATCGACGGGCCGTGCGGCACGCTGCGCATTCCACGGAACAGCGCGAACAGCGCGGTCAGCAGTGGCGCGGCCAGCGCGGCGAGAAACCAGGCGCCGACACCGAAACAGCCGGCCAGCCCACCGAGACCGATCGCGAGCTTGACGTCGCCGGCTCCCATTCTCGTCGGCGCCGCCAGGTGTACCAGCAGATACACCGCACCTAGCGCCGCCGCGCCGGCCAGCGCCGGCAGCCCACCGGCCAGCAGAATCGCCGCCGCGGCGGGCAGCGTGAGCGCGTTGGGCAGCCGTCGCTGCCGGATGTCGTAGGCGCTGAGCAGCACCATCCACAGCAACGCGGCACAGGCCAGCACGCGCTGCAGGCTAATCCAATGCGGCTGCCATCGCCGCTCGCGGCGCCGGTTGCCCTGTGAATAACTCCACCTGCGCAAACGCCTGATGCAGCAGCATCTGCAGGCCGCTGATCACCCGACCGCCCGCGGCACCGACGGCGGCGGCCAGCGGGGTCGGCCAGGGGTCGTAGACGGCGTCCAGCAGCACCGGGATGGCGGCCAGCGTGCCGGCATACCGCGCCGCGACCTCGGCCGGGATGGTGCTGACCAGCACCTCCGCCCCGGCCACCTCCTCGGCGAGCGCCGCGCTGTCCAGCGCGCAAAATCGGGTCGGCGCGCCGATGCGGGTGCCCAGGTCCACCAGCCGCGCCGCCTTGTCCGGATCCCGCGCCACCACGGTGATGCCGGGGACGCCGTGTTCGGCCAGCGCCACGACGGCCGCCGGCGCGGTGCCGCCGGATCCGCACACCAGCGCGCGCCCCGCGACCGGACCGAGGGCCCCCGCCACGCCGTCGACGTCGGTGTTGTCGGCGCGCCAGCCGCGCCGGGTGCGCACCAGCGTGTTGGCCGACCCGACCTGCTCGGCGCGCGGAGTGTGCTCGTCGGCGAAGCGCAGCGCGGCGAACTTGCCCGGCTTGGTCACCGACACCCCGACCCACTCCGGACCGAACCCGCCGACCAGCGCCGGCAGCTCCTCGGCGCCGCACTCGATGCGCTCGTAGGTCCAATCGTGCAGGCCGAGCGCGCGATAGGCGGCCAGATGCAGCTGCGGCGAACGCGAGTGGGCGACCGGCGATCCCAGAACCGCTGCTCGTCTAGCGCGCGCTGTCGAGGACACCGTTGTGCTTGGCCAGCTCGATGTTCGCCAAGTGCTGTTGATAGTCCTTGGTGAACAGCGTCGTGCCCTGCTTGTCGATGGTGACGAAGTACAGCCAGTCCCCCGGCTCGGGATGCATGGCGGCGTGCAGCGCGTCGACACCGGGCGAGCAGATCGCGGTGGCCGGCAGCCCCGGGGACACATAGGTGTTCCACGGCGTCTTCTGCGCCCGGTCGGCGTCGGTGGTCGCCACCTCGCGACGGTCCAGCGGATAGTTCACCGTGGAGTCGAACTCCAGCGTGTGGTGGATGTGCAGGCGGTTGTAGATGACCTGCGCCACCTTCGGAAAGTCCTGCATGTCGGCCTCCTGCTGCACCAGCGACGCCACCACCAGGATGTCGTACGGCGACAGGTGCAGGGATTGCGCGGTGTCCACCAGCCCGGATCGGGTGTATTCCTCGGCGCCGGCGCCGATGAGACCGGCCAGGATGCTGACCGGCGAGGCCGTCGGGTCGACGTTGAAGGTCCCCGGCGCGATCAGGCCCTCGATCCGGCGATGGTCGCTGCCCAGCTCGTTGGCCGGCTCGATCGCCCAGGGCGGCACCGTCAGCTCGATCAGGCTGCTCTTGGCGGCGGCGTTGCGCAGGTCGTCCACCGCGACGCAGCGCTTGTTGCCGTCGAGGTCCACGCAGGTCGCCCGCGAGATCAGCGTGAGGATCCCGGGGTTGACCACGTTGGTCTTCATGTCGGTGGTGTCGTCGAGCTGTCGTCCCTCCGGGATGACCAGCTTGCCCACCCGGTTGTTGGGATCGACGAGTCGGGCCACCGCGGAGGCGGCCGGGATTTCGGTGCGGGTCCGGTAGAAGCCGGGCTGGATCGAGGTCACCCCCGCGACGCCGTGCGCCGCGTTGACGAATGCGCGCACGGTGGCGACCACGCCGTGGTTGTGCAGCGTCTCGCCGATCGCGGTGGTCGAGTCACCGGCGTGCACCTGAATCATGATGTCTTGCTTGCCCGGTCCGCTGTAGTCGTCACCGCCACCGAAGAGGGTGTGCCACAGCCGCAACCCCACGACGGCGGCCGTCAGCAGGACCACGATGAGCGTGCCGAGCGCCAGTCGGCCCGCGAAACGCCGCCGGCGCTGGCCGCGCTCGGCGCGCTTGCGGGCCAGGCGGCTCATCGTGTGCCAGGGCGGGCCGACCTCCTCGGGCTCGGCACGTTCCTGGCGCACGCCGTCAACCACGCGCGGCGTCTTTCACGTCTGCCGCGCGCCGTTGGTCGAGCCAGCCCTGCAGGATCGCCACGGCCGCGGCCTGGTCGATCACCGCTCGTTGCTCCTTGGCGCGTACCCCGGCCTCGCGCAGGGATCGCTGCGCGCTGACGGTGGTCAGCCGCTCGTCGGCGAGGCGCACCGGGGTCGGTGCGACGCGGACTGCCAGCGCCTCGGAGAGTTCGATCGCGTCGCGCGCTGCGGGGCCGGTGCGGTCGGCCAGCGTCCGCGGCAGCCCGACGACCACCTCGACGGCCTCGAACTCGGCGGCCAGCGCGGCCAGTCGGCGCAGGTGCCTGCCGGTTCGCTCGCGGCGCACCGTCTCCACCGGGGTCGCGAGGATGCCGTCCGGGTCGCTGACCGCCACGCCGATGCGGACCTTGCCCACATCGATGCCGAGGCTTCTCCCGGGACGCACTCAGCTGACCCGCTTGATCTGATCGCGTACCGCGGCCAGGGCCGCCTCGATGCCGGCCGGGTTCTTTCCCGAGCCCTGCGCCAGGTCGGCCTTGCCGCCGCCGCGGCCGTCGACCGCCGCGGCGAGCTCCTTGACCAGGTCGTTGGCGCTCAGGCCGAGGTCCTGGGCGGCCGGGTTGACGGCGACGGCGTACGGCACGCCGTCGCCTTCCGTGTCGGCGATCAGCGCCACCACCGCGGGGTCGCTGCCGAGCTTGCCGCGAATGTCACCGACCAGGGACCGCAGGTCGCCCGCCGTCATGCCGGCCGACATCCGTTGCGCCACCACGCAGACGTTACCGATCCGCTCGGCCCCCGCCGCGGCGTTGGTCGCGGCGGCCCGGGCGTTGGCCTGCCGGGCGCGTTCGAGCTCCTTCTCGGCGGCCTTGAGCCGTTCCACCAGGTTGGCCACCCGGGCGGGCACCTCCTCGGACGGCACCTTCAGCGACGACGCCAGCCCGGCCATCAGCGCACGCTCCTTGGCCAGGTGACGGAACGAGTCCAGCCCGACGTAGGCCTCCACGCGGCGCACCCCGGAGCCGATCGAGGATTCGCCGAGGATGGTCACCGGACCGATCTGCGCCGAGTTGTGCACGTGCGTGCCGCCGCACAGCTCCAACGAGAACGGTCCGCCGATCTCCACCACCCGGACCTGGTCGGGGTAGGCCTCGCCGAAGAGCGCCATGGCCCCCCTCGCCTTGGCCTTCTCCAGCTGCTCGGTGAAGGTGTGCACCTCGAAGTCGGCCTGCACCGCCTCGTTGGTGACCTCCTCGATTTGGATGCGCTGCTCTTCGCTCAGCGGCCCCTGCCAGTTGAAGTCGAAACGCAGATAGCCCGGCCGGTTCAGCGATCCGGCCTGAACCGCGTTGGGCCCCAGCACTTGTCGCAACGCGGCGTGCACCATGTGGGTGCCGGAGTGGCCCTGCGTGGCGCCGCGGCGCCATTCCGGGTCCACCGCCGCGACGACGGTGTCGCCCTCGACGAACTCCCCCGACTCGACGTTAACCCGATGCACGTGAACGGTTTTGGCGATCTTCTGCACGTCGGTCACCGCCGCCTTGGCGGCACCGCCGGATCCGGTTCCGGTGATGGTTCCGGCGTCGGCGATCTGACCGCCGGACTCGGCGTAGAGCGGGGTGCGATCCAAAATCAGCTCCACCCGATCGGCGCCGCCGTCCGCGCCGTGCGCGACCACCGGAACCCGCTTGCCGTCGACGAAGATGCCGAGAATCCTTGCCTCGGAAGTCAATTCGTCGAACCCGGTGAACTCGGTGGGGCCGGCGTCGACCAGCTCGCGATACGCGGTCAGGTCGGCGTGCGCGTGTTTGCGCGCGGCCGCGTCGGCCTTGGCCCGCTGGCGTTGCTGCAGCATCAGCTCGTGGAAGCCGGTCTTGTCGACGCTCAGGCCGGCCTCGGCGGCCATCTCCAGGGTGAGCTCGATCGGGAAGCCGTAGGTGTCGTGCAGGGTGAATGCGTCCGAGCCGGAAACCACCGTGGCGCCCGACTTTTTGGTGGCGCCGACCACGTCCTCGAACAGCTTCGAGCCCGACGCCAGCGTGCGGTTGAACGCGGTCTCCTCGGCGACGGCGATGCGGTGGATCCGGTCGAAGTCGCTGACCAATTCGGGGTACGACGGGCCCATCGCGTCGCGCACGGTGGCCATCAGGTCGCCGACGATGGGCTCCTCCGGATCATCCAAGCCCAGCAGCTTGGCCGAGCGAATCACCCGGCGCAGCAAGCGGCGCAGCACGTAGCCGCGGCCGTCGTTGCCGGGGCTGACCCCGTCGCCGATCAGGATCGCGGCGGTGCGGCTGTGGTCGGCGATGATGCGGTAGCGGACGTCGTCGGCGTGGTTTCCGACGTCGTAGCGGCGCGGGGCGCGCGATTCGACCAGGTCGATGACCGGGCGCACCAGGTCGGTCTCGTAGACGTTGTGCACGCCCTGCAGAATGAACGCGACCCGCTCGACGCCCATGCCCGTGTCGATGTTCTTCCGCGGCAGCGGGCCGAGGATTTCGAAGTCTTCCTTGGAGCTTCCCTCGCCGCGCTGGTTCTGCATGAACACGAGGTTCCAGATCTCGATGTACCGGTCCTCGTTGGCCGCGGGTCCGCCCGCCACCCCGAACTCGGGGCCCCGGTCGTAGTAGATCTCCGAGGACGGTCCGCACGGCCCGGGGATGCCCATCGACCAGTAGTTGTCGGCCATGCCGCGGCGCTGGATCCGCTCGGCCGGCAGGCCGGCGATCTCCCGCCACAGTTGGACGGCCTCGTCGTCGTCGAGATACACCGTGGCCCAAAGCTTTTCGGGGTCTAGGCCGTATCCGCCCTCCGAGACGCTGTTGGTCAACAGGTCCCACGCCAGCGCGATGGCCTCGCGCTTGAAGTAGTCGCCGAACGAGAAATTGCCGGCCATCTGAAAGAAGGTGTTGTGCCGGGTGGTGATGCCGACCTCGTCGATGTCGGGGGTGCGGATGCACTTCTGGATGCTGGTGGCGGTGGCATACGGCGGCGTGCGCTGCCCCAGGAAGAACGGCACGAACTGCACCATGCCGGCGTTGACGAACAACAAATTGGGGTCGTCGAGGATCACCGACGCGCTGGGCACCTCGGTGTGGCCGGCCTTCACGAAATGATCAAGGAACCGCTTCCTGATCTCGTGTGTCTGCACTTCTTCCACTTCTTCCTGTTGCTTGCATTCCCCTGGATGCCCAGCGTAGGGCGCTAACCATCCAAAAAGCTCAACCGCACCGACCGCCGCGGATTGTCCCGATTCAGGTCGACCAGCACGATACTTTGCCAGGTGCCCAGCTGCGGCTCGCCACTCAAGACCGGCACCGTCACCGACGGCGCCACGAGGGCCGGCATCACGTGGTCGGCGCCGTGCCCTTCGGAGCCGTGCGCGTGCCGGTACCGGTCGTCGCGCGGCAACAGCCGTTCCAGCGTGTCGACCAGGTCGTCGTCGGAACCCGCGCCGGTCTCGATGATCGCCACCCCGGCGGTCGCGTGCGGGACGAACACATTGCACAGCCCGTCGCCGTAGGCGAAACAGAACCTGCGCACCGCATCGGTGAGGTCCACGATGCGGCGACGGGCCGTATCAACATCCAGCACATCGGTCTGCATCTCGCCAAGCCTACGGCGGACCGGTCGCGACCAGCCAATTGCTTGTGATCGCGGCCACACCCCGAGAAGGCATTGCGGCCAGTAATAGGCAGGAGGAAGGTAGCTAATGGGACCGGTGGCGCCACCGGGGCGCTACCCCGACGCGGGAGGGTCGCTCGTGTACGCACGCTCTACCACCATTCAGGCGCAACCTCTGTCGGTCGACATCGGGATTGCGCATATTCGCGATGTCGTCATGCCCGCGCTGCAGGAGCTTGACGGGTACGTCGGGCTGTCGCTGTTGGTCGACCGGCAGTCCGGCTCGTGCATCGCCACCAGCTCCTGGGAGAGCTTGGAGAAGATGCGCGCCAGCGCCGAGCGCGTGGCGCCCGTGCGGGACCGCGCCGCGATGATGTTTTCCGGGCAGGCCAGGGTGGAAGAGTGGGATATCGCGCTGATGCGCCGCGACCACCGGCCGCATCAGGGAACCTGCGTGCGGGCCACCTGGCTGAAGATCGTGCCGGACCAAATCGAGCGGTCCCTCGACTTCTACCGGTCGTATGTGCTTCCCGAGTTGGAGACCTTCGAGGGGTTCTGCAGCGCCAGCCTGATGGTCGACCACCCGGCCTGCCGGCGGGCGGTGGCGTGCTCGTCGTTCGACAGCTTGGAAGCGATGGCCCGGACTCAGGACCGGGCGAGTGAGCTGCGCAGCCGGCGCGCCCGGGACTTGGGCGCCGAGGTGCTCGACGTGGCCGAATTCGAGCTGGCGATCGCGCACCTGCGGGTGCCCGAGCTGGTCTGACGGCTCAGGGCCGGCTTAGGGCAGCGAGTCCCCGGGGAATCCGCGGCAGGGGTGCACCTCGTAGGTGAAGACCCCGGCCGCCACCCCGGGGTCGTCTTCCATGATCGCGACGGTCTCGTCGATGGTCGCAGCAAACACCCCGACCCCGCAGACGGCGGACCCGTCGGTCACCGGCAGCACCACCGCGAGCACGCCGTCGTCGCGGAGCCCGAAGTTGCGGCGGCCGTGCTCCCAGATGATCGCCGCGGCGCCGTCGTCACCGAATTCCGGCCCCTGCTTGAGGATGACGACGCTATAGGCCTTGGCAGTGGGCAGCAGTTGGCCCATCTCGTCGTCGGTGAAGGTCTTCACTGCCGTCCCCTTCTCTGGCGGATGATCGCCCGCAGCCGCTCCAGCCGGCCGCCGATCTCCCGTTCACCGCCGCGGCCGGTGGGGCGGTAATAGTCCACGCCCACCAGCTCGTCGGGCGGATATTGTTGCGCGACAACGCCGTCCGGGTCGTCGTGGGAGTACTTGTAGCCCTGCGCGTTGCCCAGCGCGGCCGCCCCCGAGTAATGCCCGTCGCGCAGGTGCGCGGGCACCATGCCGGCCTTGCCCGCCTTGATGTCGTTCATCGCCGCGCCCAGCGCGGTGGTGACCGCGTTCGACTTCGCCGCGGTGGCCAAGTGCACGGTGGCGTGCGCCAGCGTCAGCTGGGCTTCGGGCATCCCGATCAGCTGCACGGTCTGCGCGGCGGCGACCGCGGTCGGCAGCGCCGTCGGATCGGCCATCCCGATGTCCTCGCTGGCCAGGATCATCAGCCGGCGCGCGATGAACCGCGGGTCCTCCCCCGCGACCAGCATGCGGGCCAGATAGTGCAGCGCCGCGTCGACGTCGGAGCCACGCACCGACTTGATGAAGGCGCTGATGACGTCGTAGTGCTGGTCGCCGTCGCGGTCGTAGCGCACCGCGGCCTTGTCCAGGGACTGCTCGACGGTCTCGACGGCCACTTCCTCGACCCCCTCGGCCGCCACCTCCAGCGCGGTCAACGCGCGGCGGGCGTCACCGGCGGCCAGCTGGACCAGCAGGTCGATGGCCTCGGGTGCCACCGCAACGCGTCCGCCCAGGCCGCGGGGGTCGTCGATGGCCCGCTGCACCACGGTGCGCACGTCGTCGGCGCCCAGCGGCCGCAACTGCAGGATCAGCGACCGGGACAGCAGCGGCGCGACCACCGAAAACGACGGGTTCTCGGTGGTGGCCGCGACCAGCAACACCACCCGGTTCTCGACCGCGGACAGCAGCGCGTCCTGCTGGGTCTTGGAGAAGCGGTGCACCTCGTCGATGAACAGCACCGTCTGCTCGCCACGGAGCAGCGCCGACCTCGCGGTCTCGATCACGGCCCGAACGTCCTTGACGCCGGCCGACAACGCCGAGAGGGCCTCGAAGCGTCGCCCGGTCGCCTGCGAGATCAGCGCCGCCAGCGTCGTCTTGCCGCTGCCCGGCGGCCCATACAGGATCACCGACGCCACTCCCGAGCCCTCGACCAGCCGGCGCAGCGGCGACCCGGGCGCCAACAGGTGGTCCTGACCGACCACTTCGTCCAGGGTTGCCGGACGCATCCGCACCGGCAGCGGCGCGCCGGCCGACACGTTCAGGCCGACTTCTAAATCTGTGGTCGGCCGCGCCGCGCCGGGCAGGTCAAACAGACCATCGGACACGGGTTCAGGTTATCGGGCCAAGTTACCGACGATCTATCCGCGCGCCTGCGCCGCAGAACTGCTAAGTTCCGGTTGGCTAAGTTCTGCGTTCACCGATTCACAGCGAACTCGAAACCTTAGGACGGCAATGAGCCAGCCCCCAGAGTATCCAAGCAACCCGGCCGACCCGCAGCACGGCGGCCAGACCCCTCCGGGCTACCCGCCACCACCGCCTCCGCCCGGTTATGGCGCCCCACCCCCACCCCCGCCTCCGCCCGGCGGCCCGGCGGGTCCCGGTTATGGCGCGCCTCCCCCGGGCCCCGGCTACGGCCGGCACTCGAGTCCACCGCCCGGATCCGGCGGGTATGGCCCGCCGCCCGGTGAAGGCCCGCCGCCGTCCTACGGCGCGCCACCGCCGCCGCCGCCGTCGGGCTACGGCGCGCCCCCTGCCGGCTATCCGCCGCAGCCGGGCCCGCAACCGGGCTATGCCGCCCCGCCCGGCGGCCCCGGCTCCGTGCAGTTCAACATCGGCGAGGCCGTCAGCTGGGCGTGGAACAAGTTCACCAAGAACGCCGTGGCGCTGATCGTTCCGCTGGTGATCTACCTCGTGGCGATCGGCATCGTCGCGGTGATCGCCGGAGTCGTGCCGGCGCTGCTGGGTGAGAGCACGAACAACACCTACACCGACGCGTACGGCAACACCTACGGAGGTACGGTTGTCACCTTCGGCGCCGCCTCGTACGCCGTCATGGTCGTCGCCTACATCGTGCTGTTCATCGCGGCGATTTATATGGCCGTCGCACTGCTGTCCGGCTGCCTTGACATCGCCGACGGGAAGCCGGTGAGCATCGGGTCGTTCTTCAAGCCCCGCAACATGGGGCCGGTGCTGCTGACCGCGGTGCTCGTCGGCCTCGGCACGGCAGTCGGTTCGCTGTGCATCGTCGGCGGCATCATCTTCGGCTTCATCGCCCAGTTCGCCATCCCGTTCGTCATCGATCGGAACCTGTCACCGGTCGACGCGATCAAGGCCAGCTACGAGACGGTCAAGAACAACATCGGCCCCGCCATCATCTCGTTCCTGGTGCAGTACGCGATCGTGCTGGTCGGCGAATTGGCTTGTGGTGTCGGCCTATTGGCGGCGATGCCGGTTGCCTTGCTGGTTCAGGTGTACACCTACCGCAAGCTGTCGGGCGGGCAGGTCGTGCCGGTGGAGCAGCCGGGATACCCGGCCGGTCCCCCATCGGGGCCTCAATACGCGTAGATACGGGTAAACCCTTAGGTCGCCTCGTCGATGACCGTGTGGATGAATTGCATCTTGTCCAACACGGCGACCGGCAACACGAACGGGTAGAGGTCGTCGTGGCCCATGGAGCGGTTCACCATGTTCAGCGACCACGACAACGGCAGCCACAGCTCGATGATGTTGGGAAAGGCGCTGGGCCCCAACGCCGGCCGATCGAAGGTGGCCGACGCCGGCGCCAACCCGCACCAGGCCGAGGTGTCCAGGGTGTCGCGGATGTGCAGGTAATGCGCGAACGTCTCGGCCCAGTCCTCGGCGGCGTGCATCGTCGCGTATGACGAGACGAAGCTTTCCTGCCAGCCCTCGGGCGCGCCTTCGCTGTAGTGCCGGTCCAAAGCCGCCTGGTAGTCGGCGTCGGGATCACCGAACAGCTCCTTGAACCGCTGCAGATACTCGGGCGTGGTGATCAGCCGGTAGAAGTAGTAATGCCCGACCTCGTGCCGGAAGTGGCCGAGCAGCGTGCGGTACGGCTCTTCCATCTCCACCCGCAGCTGCTCGCGGTGGACATCGTCGCCCTCGGCCAAATCCAGCGTGATGACCCCGTTGTCGTGCCCGGTGATCACCTTCTCGAACGCGCTGGACAGCAGCCGAAAGCCCAACCCCTGCTCGGGATCCCGGTCGCGTCCCACGATCGGCAGCTTCAGCTCGTGCAGCTCGGCGATCAGCCGCCGCTTGGCCGCCTCGGCGCGCGCGAACGCCGCCAGACCCTCGGTGTCGGTGTCGTTGGGCCGTTCCAGCGTCAGCGCGCACGACGTGCACAGCCCGCCGGGGGCGTCCTTGTGGACCAACCAATTGCATTCGGCGAGATAAAGATTGGCGCACAGCTGGTAGTCGTCGGCGTCGACGGCGCCGGCGTGGTCGCCGTTTTCGCCCTTGGCGATCACCAGCAGCGCCATCTGGTCGAGGGAAAAGCCCAGCGCGCTACCGCACGACAGGCACGTCGAGTTCTCGAACGCCAGGCGCTGACCGCAGTTGGGGCAGTGGAAGTCACGCATGCAACGAATCGCTCTCGCAGGGCGCCACATCGACGGCGACGTCGATCACGCTGTTCTCGGAGTTGGTGTAGATGATGCCGCGCAGCGGCGGCACATCCGCGTAGTCGCGGCCGCGGCCGACGATGATGTAACGCTCGTCGACCATCTGGTCATTGGTGGGATCCAGCCCCAGCCATTGGAACTGCCCCGGCTGCTGCGGGGTCCATACCGCGGCCCAAGCGTGCGTGGCGTCGATGCCGATCATCCGATCCTTTCCCGGCGGCGGGTCTGTGGCCAGATAGCCGGACACATAGCTGGCCGCCAAACCGTTGGCCCGCAAACACGCGATCGACAGCCTGGCGAAGTCTTGACATACCCCTTCTCGCGCGCGCAGAACCTCATCAACGCCGGTGGATATCGTGGTGGACCCCGACCGGTAGGTGAAGTCGGCGTAGATCCGCGACGTGAGGTCGCGCAGCACCTCGATCAGCGGCCGTCCGGGCACGAAGCTGCGCGCCGCGTATTCGCGGACCCCGTCGGTGATTTCGGGCGGATCCAGGTCCAGGGCGAATTCGGTGGCGAGTGCCCCGCGCAGCCCGGCCGGCCGAGCGTGTTCCCACGGCTCGACCGCCGGCCCCGCGGTGTACTGGCCGGGCGCCGGCGGGTGCACGTCGACGATGGACTCGCTGGTGACGACGAGGGCCCGGTGCGGTTCGGTGACGTGGAAGTAGGTGCTGATGTTGCCGTAGCCGTCGCGGCTGGTGGAGCTGTCCGCGGGGGCGGGCTGGATGTCGAGCCGATGATCGACGCAACGTTGCCGCAGCGAATCCCGCGGGGTGAGAAACCCGCGGCCGTAGGAGCTGGTGACGACGTCGGAGTAGCGGTATTCGGTGCGGTGCTTGACGCAATACCGCCGGGTGCCCGGTAGCGCTGCCCAGTTCTCGGGAAACTCGTCTACCGGCAACGCGCTGCCTCCTGACGCCTCCGGCCACCGATCTGCGAACACAGTGTGGCACGAACGGCGCGGCCGCGACTGGTCAGCCGGGGCCGCTGAATTCGTTCCGTAGTTGCCGGGCGCGGCGCACAATCGAGAAGTGGCCACGTGGGATGACGTCGCCCGCATCGTCGGCGGATTGGCACTGACCGCCGAGCCGTCCCCCCACGACTGGCGGGTGGGCAAGAAGCTGATCGCCTGGGAGCGGCCGCTGCGCAAGTCCGATCGTGAGGCTTTGGCGGCCGAGGGGACCGAGCCACCGGAGGGCGACATCCTCGGGGTCCGGGTGTCCGACGAGGGCGTCAAGTTCGCGTTGATCGCCGACGAACCCCGGGTGTACTTCACCACGCCGCATTTCGACGGCTACCCCGCGGTGCTGGTCAAACTGGCCGAGATCGCACCGGGCGACCTCGAGGAGCTGCTCACCGAGGCGTGGCTGACGCAGGCGCCGCGACAGCTGGTGCAGGAGTTCCTGGCCGATTCGAACTGAGCCGTCATTGCGGCCTGAGCTCGATCACCCGTTGCAGGTCGTCGATGCAGGACTGGATGGCGTCGGCGAGCACCACTTCCCTTCTGTCGCGGGAAACCGAGTGCACCGCCGACGCCAGGCGCCGCGCCTCGGCGGCATGGTCGGCGGCGGCGGCGGGCTCGGTGTCGGCTCGGGCCACGGCCGCCACCAGCTCGGCGAGCACCGCGTGCACGGGCTGCGGCAGCCAGTTACAGCCGTCCAGCGCGGGCGCGACCACGCGCGCGAGCTGCAGCACCGAGACGGCGAGCAACGCCACGTGCACGGCCTGATGATCGGCGACCTGGACGGTGTCGCGCAGCCGCCACCGGCGCGGGGACAGCCGCACCACCTGCTGGACGGTGGCGCGGGCCTGGATGAGCCCGCCCACCTGCTCGTGCACCCGGTCCACCGCCGACAGCGGCCAATCGGGCGCAGGCTCGCGGCGCCCGGCCGCGAAATCCGCCATCCGGGACAGCACGCCGTGCAGCGTGTCCAGCACGCCGAGGCGAGCGCGGCGCAACACCTGTAAGGGGTCGGCCGGGAACAGCAAAACGGCGAACACGATCGCCAGGCAGCCGCCAATCAGGGCGTCGTAGACACGCTCGTAGCCGACGCCGCTGCGCGGCAGCGCCAGCACCAGGATCGACGACACCACGGTCTGGTTGGCGAACATCATGCCCTGCCCGATGAAGCCGCGTCCTATCACCACCGCGACCGAGAGTGCGATCAGCACCACGATGCCGATGGCCGCGGCCCCGGTCCCGATCAGCGCCAGCACCACGGTGCCGATGCCGATGCCCAGCGTCACGCCGATCATCATCTGGACGGCGCGCTGGGCGCGTAGCACGTTGCTGATCGACAGGCACACCGCCGAGGCGATCGGCGCGAAGAACGGCTGCGGGTGGGCCAGCACGTCGTGGGCGAGGTACCAGGCCAGACCCGACGCGACCGAGGTCTGCGCCAGCGGGGACCGGATGTCGTTGAGCCGTTGAACGGAGGCCAGGCCGCCATTGGCCGCGCGGGTCAGCAACGAAGTGCTCATGACGATTGCTTACCGCAGCGCGCGCCGTCTCGCGCGGTTGGCCAGTCGTTACTGAGTCGGACCTAGTCGCTCGTGAGGGGCGACACGATGACCTCAACGCGACCGGTGTCCACGTCATAGACCACGCCGCTACTCACCAGCGCGCCGGGGGCAACGAAGCTATTTCGGAGCAGCGCGACATCGTTGCGCACCGCCTCGCGCGGGTCCCCGATGTGTTTGGCGGCCACTTCGGCGGGCGTGACGCCGAGGAACGACGCGAGAACGTCGGCGTGGGCGTCGGGCGAGAGGTGGGATAGGCCGCAGTCGGTGTGCTGCATGACGATCAGCTCATACCGTGTGGATAAGCCCTCGGTCCGTGCGACGGTCGCGAGCACGGCGAGGCTGCCGAGGAAGTTGGGCGTGACCCTACCGCCTGGGTTTCTGATGACGATGGCTTCGTTGGGCTGCAGCCCGAGCACGTGGGCGGGGTCGGCCCGGTGGTCGGCGCAGCACAGGATCACTGTTTTGAGGGTCGGCTCGAGGGCCGGCCGCCGGCCCGGGTGCGCGGCGGCGAAGCCGCGGTTGCGGTCAGTCAACATCGCGAGAGCGGTCATAAGGTGCATCTCCTTCGGGGTGGGTGAGGGGTCAGACGCAAAGGCGCCCAAGCATTTCGGCCCAGGTGCGACGGGCGCGGGTAAAGGCGACGCGACCGCCGAAAAGCTGGTGGTGCCAATTCGCCGCCATGCCAATCGCGTTGAGTTCGAAGGCAATTTGATCGGGCGCGGCATCGGACGCGAACTCACCGTTGTCGATCCCGGCGGTGACGCTGTCAGCGAGAAATGACAGCCACTCCTGCATCACTGCGGCGACGGCGTCGCGGGTGGGTCCGGGGCGCCCGTCCATTTCGCTGGATGCCGAGCAGAGCAGGCAGCCGCCCTCGAAGATGTCGTTCTCGAGGTAGCCGAACCACGACTCGCCCAGCGCTTCGAGTCGCGCCCGGCCCGGCCGGGCGGCCAGGGCAGGCACCACCACCAGCTCGATGAGCATCTCCCGTACCCGGTGGACCGCCGCGACCTGCAGGGCCTCCTTGGAACCGAATGCGGCGTGGACGCTGCTCTTCGCCGTCGCGAGCCGCTCGGCGAGGCTGGCGATGGTCAGGCCTTCGAGGCCTTCGACCGACGCGAGCTGCACGGCCTCTGCGAGCAGGGCATCGCGGGTGCGGACTCCCTTGGCCCGTCGCCCGTCGGGCGGCGGATCCTGGGGTGCGGCCGGCCGAAGCGGCGCAGAGCGGTGGTTCATCGGTCCCCGAGCGGGCACGCCGTCATCAGCGCGCCGAAGTCTACGGCTGCGAACAGCCCGGCGATCGCCGAGTCGGGCTTCCGCTCAACCTGACGTTGTAGGGCGGGAAGGACCATGTCGACGAACCCGCGCCGCGGATGCGAACTCAGCACCTCCTCAATCAGGTCGCCGGGAATCTCGTCGACCCGAAGGCCGATGACGTCCGCGGCTGCACCGAGGTGGACAAGGGCGATCTCGGGTCTGGCCTCGGCGGAGGCGACGTCGAGATGCTGCCGGATGGCCGCTGCCGCGAGGCCGATGCGATCCTGCGACCAGCCCTGCCGGGTCAACGTGTCCGTCGCAGCGTCGGCGCCGGCCTGCTCGAAGGGCACGTCCGAGTCGAATCTGTCGGTGAGCCCAAGGTCGTGCAGCATCGCCGCGATGAAACCGACTTCGAGATCCGCGTCCGCGAGGTGTTCGGCGATGAGGTGGTGACCGAAGTACCACGTCCTCCAGACGTGATGCGCCAGTGCGGCGTCGGACACGTCGTTCATCAGGGCGACGGCCGCGCGCGCGGCGGCGGTGTCGGGCGATGCAGGCAGCATTCGGCCACCCTACAATATGGATGAACGATCGTCCAGTTTTATTCAGGCGACGCGCGCCCCGATTCCGAGGCGTTTTCCAGAGGCGCTAGCTGCGCGTCAGCTCGAAGAGCGGAATCACCCGGCTGGTCTTCGACTGGTACTCGGCGAAGCCCGGCGCGGCGGCGGTGATTTCGTCGAACAGCTCGTCGCGCTCGTTCGACGGCAGTTCGCGGGCGGTCACGTCGAACGCATCGGTGCCGATCTCGACATGTGCCTGCGGGTTGGCGCGCAGGTTGTGCACCCAGGCCGGGTTAACCGGCGCACCGGCGAAGGAGCCGATGATGATCAGCCTGCCGCCGACGCGGAAGTAGGCCAGCGGCGACACTCGCTGCTGGCCGGACTTGGCGCCCGTCGTGGTGAGCAGCAACAGGTCGGAGTTGGCGAATTGGCCGCCGACCTTTCCGCCATTGGCACGGAACTCGTCGGCGATTGCCTTGTTGAACGCGTTGATCGTTTCGGTGTCCGGCATCCCTTGGGTCATGCCTGGTCAACCTGTTTCGGCTTGGCATCTATTCCGGACTCCTTGCGCTGCTGGGCGGTGATCGGCGCCGGCGCATCGGTGAGCGGGTCGATGCCGCCGCCGGTCTTGGGGAACGCGATCACCTCGCGGATGGAGTCCACGCCGGACAGCAGCGCGTTGATCCGGTCCCAGCCGAACGCGATGCCGCCGTGCGGGGGCGCGCCAAACATGAACGCCTCCAACAGGAATCCGAATTTCTCTTCAGCCTGGGCCTTGTCCAGGCCCATCACCGCGAACACCCGTTCCTGGATGTCGCGGCGGTGGATACGAATCGAGCCGCCGCCGATCTCGTTGCCGTTGCAGACGATGTCGTAGGCGTCGGCCAGCACATTGCCCGGGTCTTTGTCGACCGCGTCCAGGTACTCGGGCTTGGGCGAGGTGAACGCGTGATGCACGGCCGTCCACGCCCCGGAGCCCACCGCCACGTCACCGGCGGCGGTCGCCTCGTCGGCCGGCTCGAACAGCGGCGGATCGACGACCCAGACGAACGCCCATTCGTCGGGGTCGATCAGGTCCAGCCGGTGCGCGATCTCGCCGCGCGCGGCGCCCAGCAGGGCCCGCGAGGATTTGGCCGGGCCGGCGGAAAAGAAGATGCAGTCCCCCGGCTTGGCCCCGACGTGCGCGGCCAGCCCGTCGCGCTCGGCATCGGTCAGGTTCTTGGCCACCGGGCCCCCCAGCGTGCCATCCTCGGCGACCAGGACGTACGCCAGCCCGCGGTGCCCGCGCTGTTTGGCCCAGTCCTGCCAGCCGTCCAACGTGCGCCGCGGCTGCGAGGCCCCGCCCGGCATGACGACCGCGCCGACATAGGGCGCCTGGAAGACCCGAAATGTGGTGTCTTTGAAGAACTCTGTGCACTCGACGAGCTCGAGTCCGAACCGCATATCGGGCTTGTCGGAGCCGAAGCGTCGCATGGCGTCGGCGTAGCTGATGCGCGGGATCGGCGTGGGGATCTGGTAGTCGATCAGCGCCCACAGCGCGGTCAGGATCTCCTCGGAGACGGCGATGATGTCCTCGGCATCGACGAAGCTCATCTCCATGTCGAGCTGGGTGAACTCCGGCTGCCGGTCGGCGCGGAAATCCTCGTCGCGGTAGCAGCGGGCGATCTGGTAGTAGCGCTCCATCCCGGCCACCATCAGCAGCTGCTTGAACAGCTGCGGGCTCTGCGGCAGCGCGTAGAACGACCCGGGCTGCAGCCGCGCCGGCACCAGGAAGTCACGCGCCCCCTCGGGCGTGGAGCGGGTCATCGTCGGCGTCTCGACCTCGACGAAGTCGTGGCGCGCCAGCACCGCACGCGCGGCGGCATTTACCTTGGAGCGCAACCGAATTGCCGCGGCCGGGCCGTCGCGCCGCAGGTCGATGTAGCGGTATTTCAGCCGCGACTCCTCGCCCGCGGGCTCGTCGAGCTGGAACGGCAGCGGCGCGCACTCGCCGAGCACCGTCAGCGTCGTCGCGTTGACTTCGATGTCCCCGGTGGCGATCTCCGGGTTGGCGTTGCCCTCGGGCCGAATCTCGACGACGCCCTCGACGGCCACGCAGAACTCGGCGCGCAGCCGGTGCGCCTGCGCCAGCACGTCCGCTTCGCGGAACACCACCTGCGCGACACCGGACGAGTCGCGCAGATCGATGAAGATGACGCCGCCGTGGTCGCGGCGGCGGGCCACCCACCCGGCCAACGTCACCCGCTGCCCTGCGTCACTACTTCTCAGCGAACCAGCGGCGTGGCTGCGCAGCACGACTACTCCCCTTCACTTGACCGACTGCACAGTCTAAGGGGCCGTGTAATTTCGCAGCTATCGCTACCACCGCAACACGGATTGCCCTGATCGGTCCCGGCGCCGTCGGCACCACGGTCGCCGCGCTCTTGCATAGCGCCGGCCATCAGGTGTTGCTGTGCGGCCGCACCCCCCGCGACGGCCTCGAACTGCGGCCCGACGGCGGCGAACCCATCGTCGTGCCCGGCCCGGTGCGCACCGATCCGGCCTCGGCGACCGGGCCGGTCGACGTGGTGGTGCTCGCGGTCAAGGCCACCCAGAACGACGCCGCGGCCGGCTGGCTGGCCCGGCTGTGCGACGCGCGCACCGTCGTCCTGGTGCTGCAAAACGGTGTCGAGCAGGTCGAGCAGGTCCAGCCGCTGTGCCCGTCGTCGCCCGTGATACCGGGCATCGTCTGGTATTCGGCCGAGACCCACCCGCAGGGCTGGGTGCGGTTGCGCACCGAGGCCGCGCTGGTGCTGCCCGACGGACCCGCGGCGACGACGGTCGCCGAGCTGTTGCGCGGCGCCGGCTGCCGGGTGGACACCGACCCCGACATCGTCACCGCCCTGTGGCGCAAGCTGCTCACCAACGCGCTGGCCGGGTTCATGGTGCTGTCTCGGCGGCGATCCGGGATGTTCCACCGCGACGACGTCGCCGAATTGTCGCGCCGCTATGTCGGCGAATGCCTGGCCGTGGCGCGGGCCGAGGGCGCGCGGCTGCCCGACGACGTAATCGACGGGTTGGTGGACATGTTCCGTGCCGCCCATGAAGACATGGGCACGTCGATCCTGGCCGACGCGGAAGGCCGGCGGCCGATGGAATGGGACATCCGCAACGGCGTGATCGTCCGCAAGGCGCGCGCGCACGGGTTGCCGACGCCGATCAGCGACGTGCTGGTGCCGTTGCTGGCTGCGGGGAGCGACGGACCCGGTTAGTCGGCGTTAGGTCCGGCGACATCGAGTGCGTGTGAATCCTGGGCGCCGAAACGCGCGCGCCGGCCGCCGTCAGTGCACACTCAAAGCCAGGGATTCACAATCAACCGCCCGGCTTTGTCAGAGCTCGCAGAGCAAACCCGGCTAGGCTGATTCGACCACCAGATCTCGGGAGCGTGCGATGACCTTCAACGAGGGTATGCAGATCGACACCAGCACCGCCTCGTCGTCCGGCGGCGGCGGCTTCGGAGGGCCGATCGCGATCGGGGGCGGCTTCGGCGGGCTATTGATCGTGCTGGTCGCCCTGTTTTTGGGGGTCGATCCCGGTCGGGTGGTCAACCAGCAGCAGATGAGCACCAAGGACGTCACGTCGCCCGGTTTCGACCTGAGCCTGTGCAAGACCGGGGCCGACGCGAACAAGTACGTGCAGTGCCGCGTGGTGGCGACCGGAAATTCCGTGGACGCGGTGTGGAAGCAGCTAATGCCGCGCTACACCCGCCCGCGTGTGGTGCTGTTCGTCGGCCACGTCAACACCGGGTGCGGGGCCGCCAGCACCGCGGTGGGGCCGTTCTACTGCCCGGTGGACAAGACGGCGTATTTCGACACCGACTTTTTCAAGGAGCTGGTGGACCGATTCCATTCCAGCGGTGGGCCTTTCGCGGAGGAATACGTGGTGGCGCACGAATACGGCCATCACGTGCAGAACCTGCAGGGCATCCTCGGGCGCGCGCAGCAGGGCGCGCAGGGCGCCGGGGGTAACGGCGTGCGCACCGAGCTGCAGGCGGACTGCTACGCCGGGATCTGGGCGCACTACGCATCCACGGTCAAGCAGGAGAGCACCGGCGTGCCCTACCTAGAGCCGTTGAGCGACAAGGATATTGCCGACGCGCTGTCGGCCGCCGCCTCGGTGGGCGACGACCGCATCCAGCGCGAGACGACGGGACACACCAACCCCGAGTCCTGGACGCATGGTTCCTCCGAGCAACGCCAGCACTGGTTCACCGTGGGCTATCAGACCGGTGATCCCAAACAGTGCGACACGTTCTCGGCGCCGGACCTGGGCTAGGCCGGCAGCAGGTCCTGCAACTGGGCGCGGCCCGCGTCATCGAGCGGCAGCAGCGGTGGGCGCGGATCCCCGGCCGGAACGCCGAGCAGCTCCAGCCCGGCCTTGACCGTGGTGGCCAGGCCGCCCGCGACGATAAACTCCAGCAGCGGCTTGAGGTCGTCGTACAGAACCTGCGCCTTGTCCAGATCGCCGGCGCGCACGGCGTCGTACAGATCGATGCACGGTTGCGGCCGCAAATTCGGTGCGGCCGTGCACCATCCGGAGGCGCCGGCGCGCAGCGCGTCCAGCACCAGCGGGTTGCTGCCGTTGTAGAACGGGAGCCGGCCGCCGGACAGTTCGGCGATGCGCTCCATGCGGGACAGGTCACCGGTGGACTCCTTGACCATGGTGACGTTGTCGATGGTTTCGAACATCTCGACCAGCAGTTCGGGGCGCATGTCCACGCCGCTGGTGGCGGGGTTGTTGTAGGCCATGATCGGGATCCCGATGCCGTCGCCGATGCTGCGGTAGTGCTGGGCGATTTCCCGTTCGGTGAGCTTCCAATAGGACACCGGCAGGATCATCACCGCGTCGGCTCCGGCCTTCTCGGCATACCGGGCGCGCCGAATCGTCTTGGCGGTGGTCACATCTGACACCCCGACGACGACCGGCAGCCGAGAGTCGACGGTCGCGATCGTGGTGTCGACCACGGTGTCGAACTCGGGCTCGTCGAGGTAGGCCAGTTCGCCGGTGCTGCCCAACGGGGCGATCGCATGCACGCCGGCGGACACCAGCCGCTCGACGAGCGCGGCCAGCCGCGCGGTGTCGATGCCCGCGGCATCGGTGCTGAACGGGGTCACCGGGTAGGCGATGATGCCGTGGATGTCGGGCACGAACGGGCTCCTCGAATTCTGTTGGCGGACTGGGGTTTAGCCGGACAGGACGCCCGGATGCCGGGCCAGCGCCCGGCGGGCGTAGTAGGCGAAATTCGCCCGGCTGCGCGCGGGTGTCAGCGTCCAGTCGTGGGCCTCGCGGGCCAGCTGCTCGGGCAGCTCCTTCACCGTGCCCGCGGCCATGGCGGCCAGTTGCAATTTGGCGGCACGCTCGATCAGGATGCCCAGCGAGCAGGCCTCTTCGATGCTGGCGCCGGCGATCACCTGCCCGTGATGGGCCAGCAGGACGGCCTTCTTGTCACCGAGCGCGGCGCTGATGATCTCGCCTTCCTCGTTGCCGACCGGGACGCCGGGCCAGTTGGCGAGAAACGCGCAGTCGTCGTACAGCGGTGTGGTGTCCATGTGCGAGACGATCAGCGGAACCTCCAGCATCGACAGCGCGGCCACATGAAAGGCGTGGGTGTGCACGATGCACCGCACATCGGGCCGGGCGCGATAGATCCAGCTGTGAAAACGGTTGGCGGGGTTGGGAATTCCGTCCCCATCGAGCACGTTGAGGTCCTCGTCGACCACCAGCAGATTGGCGTCGGTGATCTCGTCGAAGCCCAGCCCGAGCCGCTGGGTGTAGTAGGTGCCGGGCTCCTCGGCGCGGGCGGTGATCTGTCCCGCCAGGCCCGAATCATGGCCGGCGTCGAACAGGGCGCGGCAGGTCAGCGCCAGCTTCTGCCGGGTGGTCAACGACGAATCGGCGACGTTCGCGCGCAACTGCTCCTGCGCGCGACGCATCAGCTCGGTCTTCGATCGCGAGAACGTGGTGGCCATATGTGACACACTATAGCTCGATAGGAAACCTTGTGTCTTACGCGGGAGGTCGTCGGTGACCGCACTACTGCGCGCCGTCCGCAGGCAGCGCGGCCTGACCCTGCAGGCGCTGGCCGAGCAGACCGGGCTGACCAAGAGCTACCTGTCCAAGATCGAGCGCCGGCAGAGCACGCCGTCGATCGCGGTGGCGCTGAAGGTCGCCAAGGCGCTCGACGTCGACGTCGGGCGACTGTTCTCGGACGAGGCAACGCAGGAGAAGATCACCGTCGACCGGGCCGACGCGGACGGCGGGCAGCGCTACCGAGTGCTGGCCTCGGGCCTGCTCGGGAAGTCGATGTCGCCGTTCGTCGTTCGCCCGGGGGCGGGCTTGGCCGACGACCCGCGTCCCGAGCACGCGGGCCAGGAATTCGTCTTCGTGCACGCCGGGACCATCGAGCTGGATTACGGCGACCAGACCATCACGCTCAACACCGGCGACAGCGCCTACTTCGACGCGTCAGTCGGCCACCAGATCCGCGGTGTCGGCGCCGCGCCGGCGCACGTCGTCGTCGTTGCGCATCCGCAACGGCCGTGACCCGCCTACCAGGGCCGCGTCGAGCACGTCACGCCGGTGGTGGCGTTCTGTGTCACCACCACCTGGCCGTCGACCGCGATCTGGCACTGCAGCTCGGGGGTGGCCCCCGAGCCGCAGTCCGGCCAGTGGCAGCCGCCGCTGGCGTTGATGTACGCCCACTGGTTCGGGTTGGCCAGCGTGGCGTTGTAGACCAACGGCTGCCCCGCCGTGAAGGCGGCCTGCGTGGTGGTCATGTACTGCGACGAGTTGTTGTTGAAGGCCGCCTGGTTGGGTGGATCGCTGTTCATATAGCGAACCTGGCCGGTCAGATTGCCGGTGGCGGTGATCGTGTAGGTGACCTGGTGACCATCCGCGTGCGCGATCGCGGGCAGTGCGCCGAGCACCAGACCCGCGGCGAACGCGGCTGTCGAGACCTCGCTGGCTACTTTTCGCACGCTCGTCATATCGAAAACGCTACCGGATTTGTTACCGGCTTCCGGTAAGAAAGCAAGATGACCGACGAACCGCCGGAACACGCCATCACCCGGCGCGGGCTGCTGACGACGGGCGCGGCCTCGGCGGTTCTGGGTGCCGCCGTCGGGGCGGCCGGGGCGTCCATAGTGTGGTCGCACCCGCACGGACTCACGGTCTGGAACCAGCCGGACCGCAGCGGCGCTCCCCCGGTGGGTGGCCTGCATCTGCAGTTCGGCCGCGACGCCGCCACCGAGGTGGTGGTGTCCTGGCACACGACGGCGGCGGTCGCCAATCCGCGAGTGATGCTCGGCACGCCCACCTCCGGTTTCGGCAGCACGGTCGCGGCCGAAACCCGGACCTATCGGGACGCCAAGTCCGGCACCGAGGTCCGCGTCAACCACGCCCGCCTGACCAACCTCACCCCGGACACCGACTACGTCTACGCCGCGGCACACGACGGTACGACCCCGGTGCTGGGCACGGTGCGAACCGCGCCGTCCGGACGAAAACCCTTGCGTTTCACCAGCTTCGGCGATCAGTCCACCCCGACGGTGGAGAAGTTGCCCGGCGGCGGGTACGGCACGGACAATATCGGCTCACCCGCGGCGGCGGACACCACGGTCGCGATCGAGCGACTGGCCCCGCTGTTCAATCTGGTCAACGGGGACCTGTGCTACGCCAACCTGGCCACCGACCGGGTCCGCACCTGGTCGGACTGGTTCGAGAACAACACCCGCTCGGCACGGTACCGGCCGTGGATGCCGGCGGCGGGCAACCACGAGAACGAATTGGGTAACGGGCCAATCGGTTACGGCGCATACCAGGCGTACTTTGAACTACCCGATGCCGGGTCCAGCGCACAGACCCGCGGCCTGTGGTATTCCTTCACCGCCGGTTCGGTGCGGGTGATCAGCCTCAACAACGACGACGTCGCCTTCCAGGACGGCGGCAACTTCTACGTGCACGGCTACTCGGCTGGAGAGCAAAAGCGTTGGCTGGCAACTGAACTCGCCGACGCCCGGCGCGACCCGAACGTCGATTGGGTGGTGGTGTGCATGCATCAGACGGCGATCTCCACCGCCGACAAGGCCAACGGCGCCGACCTGGGGATCCGCCAGGAATGGTTGCCGCTGTTCGACCAGTATCAGGTCGACCTGGTGGTGTGCGGCCACGAACACCACTACGAACGGTCGCATCCGCTGCGCGGGATGCAGGGCAACGACACTCGCACGCCGATTCCCGTCGACACCCGCAACGATGTCATCGACACGACGCGCGGCACCGTGCACCTCGTCATCGGCGGGGGCGGTTCGTCATTCACGTCCAACGGCTTCCTCTTCCCCGAGCCACGGTGCCGGGTGATCACGGGCGTCGGCGCATTCGATCCCGCCCTCGGCTACAAAAAGCCGATCTATGTCATGGAAAACGCGCCGTGGTCGGCGTTTCGCGACCGCAAATATCCCTACGGCTTCGTCGCGTTCGACGTCGACCCCGGCGAGGTGGGCGGCAACACGTCGATCAAGGCAACGCATTACGCGGTGACCGGCTCGTTCGGGGCGATGACCACGGTCGAGGAGTTCACCCTGACCAGGCCGCGCGGCGGCTGACGCGAGCCGGGGCGAGCGGCGCTCAGACGGGCGCTATCGACGTCAAAAAAGCACCTGCTGAGCGGATTCCAGGGTTGCCGCCGGCGGGGACGGTGTCGCCAATTCCGGACCCTGCGGAAACGGGCGGCGATCACCATCCAACCGATGCCGCGCGATCAGTGGAGCGGCGCGCCGGGCCAGCATCGCCCGGTAGTCCTGCGGCAGGTAGGCGCCGCGGCGGTACAACTCGCGGTAGGCGCCGACCAGTTCCGGATGCGCCCGGGCCAGCCAGGACATGAACCAGCCGCGGGTGGAGCCGCGCAGGTGCAACCCGAAGACCGTCACGCCGGTGGCGCCGGCGGCCGCGATCTGACCCAACAGCCCGTCGAGGTGTTCGACGGAGTCGGTGAGGTGCGGCAGCACGGGTGCGACCATCACATGGCAGTCCAGCCCGGCGTCGCGGATCGCGGTGATCAGCCCCAGCCGCGCCTGCGGTGTCGGCGTGCCCGGCTCGACCTCGCGGTGCAACTCCGGGTCACCGACGGCCAGCGAGACCGCCACCGACACCGGAACGTGTTGCGCCGCTTGGGCGATAAGCGGCAGGTCCCGGCGCAACAGCGTGCCCTTGGTCAGAATCGACAGCGGCGTTCCGGATTCGGCGAGCGCGGTGATGATGCCCGGCATCAGCGCGTAGCGGCCCTCGGCACGCTGGTAGGGATCGGTGTTGGTGCCCAGCGCGACGGTCTTGTGGGTCTCGCGCCGCCATGACGGCCGGCGCAGCTCCCGACGCAGCACCTCGGCGACGTTGATCTTCACCACCACCTGGGTGTCAAAGTCGTTGCCGCAGTCGAACTCCAGGTATTCGTGCGTGGGCCGCGCGAAACAGTAGCGACAGGCGTGCGAGCAGCCGCGGTAGCCGTTGACCGTGTACCGAAACGGCAATGCGGCCGCGTTGGGCACCTTGTTCAGCGCGGACTTGCACAGCACCTCGTGAAACGTGATGCCCTCGAACTCGGGCGTCCGCACACTGCGGACGAAGCCGATGCGCTGCAGGCCGGGAAGTGCTCCGTCGTCCGCCGCGACGGCCTGACCAGCCCAACGCATCCATCCATTCGAACATTTGTGCGATGGTTCGTCAAGTCGCCGCGCCATACGCTCAGGGAAAGTCGGCTTGGAGGTGGACATGTCGTACGTGACCGCGGCACCGGAGATGATCGCTTCGGCGGCAACGGATGTGGCCAATATCGGTTCAGCGCTCCACGCGGCCAACGCGGCCGCGGCGGCGCAAACGACGGACATGCTGGCCGCCGCCGAGGACGAGGTGTCGGTGGCCGTCGCACAGCTGTTTTCCGGGCATGGACGGGCCTTCCAGACGCTCGGCGCGCAGGCGGCGGCGTTTCATGCCGAGTTCGTGCGCGCGTTGTCCGGCAATTCCGGCGCCTATGCCAACACCGAGGCGGCCAACGGCGCCGGTCTGCTGACCCAGCCTCGCGTCAACCCCACTTCCGGCGTGGCATTGATCATCGGCGGCAGCGGCGAGCCGATCCCGACCGAGCACTTCGTCACCACCAATTTCAATCTGTTCGTCAAGCCCCTTTTCCCGAATGTCACGCCGCAGGCTCTGTTTACGCCGGAAGGGAATTACGCGCTCTATACCGGGGTGAAGAGTCTGACGCTGGACGTGTCCGAAGCCCAAGGCGTCCAGATTCTCAACACGGCGATTCAGCAGCAGATCGCCGCGGGCAACTTCGTGGTCGTCAAAGGCGAGTCGCAGAGTTCGACGATCTCGTCGATGGTGATGCCCCTGCTGGCGGCCGAGCACGTGCCGAGTTCGGACGTCTCGTTCGTGCTGACAGGCAATCCCAACAATCCCAACGGCGGCCTCTTCGAACGGCTGAACGGCCTGAGCATCCCGGCCCTGGGCATCACGTTCAACGGCCCCACGCCCGACAATCTGTACCCGACCACCATTTACACCCAGGAGTACGACGGCTTCGCCGACGTGCCGCGCTACCCGATCGATTTCCTGTCGGATCTCAACTCGCTGGCCGGGATCTACTACGTGCACCCCACCTATGAAAGCCTGACCCCCACTCAGATCAGTAATGCGATTCCACTGACGACGGTGGGCCCCACCATGACCGACTACTACATGATCCCCACCGCGAATCTGCCGTTGCTGGATCCGCTGCGCGCGATCCCCGTCGTGGGCAACCCGTTGGCCGACCTCATCCAGCCGGACCTGCGCGTGCTGGTCAACCTGGGCTACGGCGACCCGAACTACGGCTGGTCAACCGGGCCCGCCAACGTGCCCACCCAGTTCGGCCTGTTCCCCAGCATGAGCGACGTCGCGAAAGTGCCCGGCCTGCTTGCGTCGGGAACGCATCAGGGCATCGCCGCCTTCAACCACGACATCCACGTTGAATTCGCGGCGCCCCACGCGCCGTTGCTGCCCAGCACGATAACGAGCCACTCTTCCGGCGGGCACTTGACCAACATCTTGTCCAACCCGGCCACCCTCGTCACCGGGTTCTCACCCGTGAAGGTCGCCGACAGCATCTCCAACGCGGTCAACGCCCTATCCGCGGCGGCCTCGGACGCCTACCAGATCCTGCTGCCCACGGCCGACGTCGCCAATGCGCTGCTGACCAGCCTGCCCGCCTACGACCTGACCCTGTTCGCGGCCGGCCTGCAAGCGGGTAACCTCCTCGCGGCCATCGGCCAACCCATCGCCACCGACACCTACCTGATTCCCCTGGCCTTCGCCTTCGAGGGGTTCGCCGTCATCAGTCAGCTCGAAGCGGTGATCGCCGACCTACAGAAGGCTATCCCCTGAGCCGCGAAAGCACCTCGGCGACAACCGAATCCGTCGCCACCGAGACCTGATCACCGGTCCCGAGGTCCTTCACCCCGACGGTGCCCGCCTCGATGTCGCGGTCACCGGCGACCAGCGCGATGCGCGCGCCGGACCGGTCCGCCGCGCGCATCGCCCCCTTAAGCCCGCGGTCACCGTAGGCCAGGTCGACGCGCACGCCGGCCGCACGCAGCTGCCCGGCCAGCACCGCCAGCGCCAGCTTGGCGCGTTCGCTCAGCGGCACGCCGAACACGTCGCAGCGCGCGGTCTCCCCCACGCTCTTGCCCTCGGCGCGCAGCGCCAGCAGCGTCCGATCCACGCCGAGCCCGAATCCGATGCCGGACAAGTCTTGTCCGCCGAGTATGCGCATCAGGCCGTCGTAGCGGCCGCCGCCGCCGATGCCGGATTGCGCGCCCAGGCCGTCATGCACGAACTCGAAGGTGGTCTTGGTGTAGTAGTCCAGCCCGCGCACCATCCGCGGGTTGATCACGTAGGGCACGCCCAGCGCGTCCAAATACGACAGCACGGTGTCGAAGTGCCGCTTGGCGCCATCGGACAGGTGATCGAGCAGCACCGGGGCGTCGACCGTCATCGCCCGCACCTCGGGCCGCTTGTCGTCGAGCACCCGCAGCGGGTTGATCTCGGCGCGTCTTCGGGTCTCCTCGTCCAGGTCGAGCTGAAACAGGAAGTCCTGCAACAACTCCCGGTATTGCGGGCGGCAGGTGTCATCCCCGAGTGAGGTGATCTCCAACCGGAACCCGTCGAGGCCCAGCGAGCGGAACCCGGCGTCGGCGACGGCGATCACCTCGGCGTCCAGCGCCGGGTCGTCGACACCGATCGCTTCGACGCCGACCTGCTGCAGCTGGCGGTAGCGGCCGGCCTGCGGGCGCTCGTAGCGGAAGAACGGGCCCGCGTAGCACAGCTTGACAGGCAGCGCGCCGCGGTCCAGGCCGTGTTCGATCACCGCGCGCACCACCCCGGCGGTGCCCTCGGGCCGCAGCGTCACCGAGCGGTCGCCGCGGTCGGCGAAGGTGTACATCTCCTTGGACACCACGTCGGTGGATTCGCCGACGCCGCGAGCGAACAGCGCGGTGTCCTCGAAGACGGGCAGCTCCAGGTCGCTATAGCCGGCTCGCCGGGCGGCGGTGAGCAGGCCGTCGCGCACCGCGACGAACTGCGCCGAATCCGGTGGGACGTAGTCCGGGACGCCCTTGGGCGCCTGGAATCCAGAAAAGTCGCTCACCCGCTACAGACCTTCGAGAAACGGGTTGAGGCGCCGCTCGGCGCCGATGGTCGTGGAGTTGCCGTGCCCGGGTAGCACCACGGTGTTGTCGTCAAGCACCAACAGTTTTTCCACGATCGAGGTGATCAGGTCACGGCCGCTGCCGCCGAACAGGTCGGTGCGGCCGACCGACCGCTCGAACAGCGTGTCGCCGGTGAAGACGACATCTTTGTCTCCGGATTTGTCTCCGGACGCCCGGAAGCACACCGACCCGCGCGTGTGCCCCGGGGTGTGGTCGACGTTGACGGTCACGCTGCCCACGTCGAGCTTGTCGCCGTCGCGGTCCAGCTCGACGACCTGCTTGGGCTCGCGGAAGAACGCGCCCGCCGCCAGCTGGGCCAACCGCGGGCCGTAGCCGTGGATCGGGTCCTTGAGCATGAACCGGTCCTCGGGATGGATGAAGGTGGGGCACCCGTAGGTGTCGGACACCTTCTGCGCGGACCACATGTGGTCGATGTGGCCGTGGGTGATCAGCACGGCGGCCGGGGTGAGCCGATTCTCGTCGAGGATGGCCCGCAGCGGGCCCATCGCGCGTTGGCCGGGGTCGACGATGACGGCGTCGGCGCCCTGCCCCTCGGCCAGCACGTAGCAGTTGCACTGCAGCAGACCGGCGGGAAATCCGGTGATCAACACGGCTCCCAGTCTCCCATCCCTACACTGGGCGTTTGACACGCCTCGCGGCGACCACATTAGCCTGGGCTGACACTTCGGCCCGACGCACCGAAACCCGTGGCGGCTCGCAAGCTCGGCGCAGCGGGCCGTCACCATCAACCCAGGAGGCTCACCGGCCGTGCCGACCAACGAACAGCGACGCGCGACAGCCAAGCGCAAACTCGAACGCCAGCTGGAGCGTCGGGCCAAGCAGGCCCGAACCCGCCGGATCCTGGTAATCAGCGGTGGCGTCATCGCCTCGCTGGCGGTGATCGCCGCGGTGGTCGTCGCCGTGGTCATCTCCAACAACGACCACAAGCACAAGGCCGCGGCGGCGACCAGCAGCAGCACCGCCGCCAGCAGTTCCCCGGAGCCCAGCACGCCCGGCGCGCCGACCCCGCAGGCGGCGCCGATGCCGGCGTTCCAGCCGTCGGCCAGCGTGGGCGCCAACTGCCAGTACCCGGCCACGCCGAACCAGCCCGCCGCCAAGCCGGTCAAGGCGCCGCGCACCGGCAAGGTCCCGACCGACCCGGCCAATGTCAGCGTCAGCATGTCGACCAACCAGGGCAACATCGGCCTGATGCTGGCCAACAACGAATCGCCGTGCACGGTCAACAGTTTCGCCAGCCTGATCGGCCAGAAATACTTCGACAACACCAAGTGCCACCGGCTGACCACGTCGCCGGAGCTGGCCGTCCTGCAGTGCGGTGACCCCAAGAACGACGGCACCGGCGGTCCGGGCTACCAGTTCGCCAACGAATACCCCACCGACCAATACCCGGCGAACGACCCGAAACTGAAGCAGCCCGTCGTCTACCCGCGCGGCACACTGGCCATGGCCAACGCCGGCCCGAACACCAACGGCAGCCAATTCTTCCTGGTGTACAAGGATTCGCAGCTGCCGCCCGGCTACACCGTCTTCGGCAAGATCCAGGACGACGGGCTGGCCACCCTGGACAAGATCGCCAAGGCCGGGGTCGCCGGCGGCGGCGACGACGGGCCGCCGGCCACCGAGGTCACCATCAAGTCGATGCTGCTGGACTAGCCTGACCCGCAGCGTCGGTGCGCCTCGACTGATCGAAACTGCGCTCAGTGCGCAATTTTGGCGATTTTTTCGCGCTGTACGCAGTTTCGGCGGCGCGGCCTAGGCCGCGGACGTCACCCGATACACGTCGTAGACGCCCTCGACGTTGCGGACCGCGTTGAGCAGATGCCCGAGGTGCTTCGGGTCGCCCATCTCAAAAGTGAAGCGGCTGATCGCTACCCGGTCGTTGGAGGTGGTGACCGACGCGGACAGGATGTTGACCTTCTCGTCGGCCAGCGCGCGCGTCACGTCGGACAGCAGCCGGTGCCGGTCGAGCGCCTCGACCTGAATGGCCACCAGGAACACCGACGACGGCGACGGCGCCCACAGCACGTCGATGATGCGTTCGGACTGTTGCTGCAGCGACGCCGCGTTGGTGCAGTCGGTGCGGTGCACGCTGACCCCGCCGCCGCGGGTGACGAAGCCCAGGATCGCGTCGCCGGGCACCGGCGTGCAGCACTTGGCCAGCTTGGTCAGCACACCCGGGGCGCCGGGCACCGACACCCCGACGTCGTCGGTGCTGCGGGGGCGCCGCGGCATGGTCGCCGGCGTGGACCGCTCGGCGAGCTCCTCTTCGGCCTGATCGATACCCCCGAGCTCGGCCAGCAGCCGCTGCACGACGTGCCGCGCCGACACGTGCCCCTCGCCGATCGCGGTGTAGAGGGCCGACACGTCGGTGTAGTGCAGCTCGCGGGCGACCGCGGCCAAGGACTCCCCATTCATCAAGCGCTGCAACGGAAGTCCACCGCGGCGCACCTCGCGGGCCATGGCGTCCTTGCCGGCTTCCAGCGCTTCCTCGCGACGCTCCTTGGCGAACCACTGCCGGATCTTGGCCTTGGCCCGCGGCGACACCACGAATTGCTGCCAGTCCCGCGACGGCCCGGCGTTGGGCGCCTTGGACGTGAAAACCTCGACGACTTCCCCGTTTTCGAGTTTGCGTTCCAGTGCCACCAGCCGGCCGTTGACCCGCGCGCCGATGCAACGGTGGCCGACCTCGGTGTGCACGGCGTAGGCGAAGTCCACCGGCGTCGACCCGGTCGGCAGGGTGATCACGTCGCCCTTCGGGGTGAACACGAAAAGCTCTTGCACCGCAAGGTCGTAACGCAGCGACTCCAGGAATTCGCCAGGGTCGGCGGCCTCCCGCTGCCAGTCGAGCAGCTGACGCATCCATGCCATGTCGTCGATCTCGGCGGCGGCGTGCGGATGCGGAACCCCGTTGCGGCCCTTGGCTTCCTTGTAACGCCAGTGCGCGGCGATGCCGTATTCGGCGGTGCGGTGCATGTCGCGGGTGCGGATCTGCACTTCCAGTGGTTTGCCCTCGGGCCCGACCACCGTGGTGTGCAATGACTGGTACACACCGTATCTGGGCTGGGCGATGTAGTCCTTGAACCGTCCGGCCATCGGCTGCCACAGCGAGTGCACGACGCCGACGGCGGCGTAGCAGTCGCGGATCTCGTCGCACAGGATGCGGATGCCGACCAGGTCGTGGATGTCGTCGAAGTCGCGGCCCTTGACGATCATCTTCTGGTAGATCGACCAGTAGTGCTTGGGCCGGCCCTCCACCGTCGCCTTGATCTTCGACGCGTTCAGCGTGTTGACGATCTCGGCGCGCACCTTGGCCAAGTAGGTGTCCCGCGACGGCGCCCGCCCGGCGACCAGCCGCACGATCTCCTCGTACTTCTTGGGGTGCAGGATCGCGAACGACAGGTCTTCCAGCTCCCACTTGACGCTGGCCATCCCGAGCCGATGCGCCAGTGGCGCAATCACTTCCAACGTTTCGCGGGCCTTGCGCGCCTGCTTTTCCGGCGGCAGGAAGCGCATGGTGCGCATGTTGTGCAGCCGGTCGGCGACCTTGATCACCAGCACCCGCGGGTCGCGCGCCATCGCGGTGATCATCTTGCGGATGGTCTCGCCCTCGGCGGCGTTGCCCAGCTCGACCCGGTCCAGTTTGGTTACCCCGTCGACGAGATGGCCCACCTCTTCGCCGAACTCCTCGGAGAGCGCCGCGAGCGTGTACCCGGTGTCCTCGACGGTGTCGTGCAGCAGTGCGGCCACCAAAGTTGTTGTGTCCATGCCCAATTCGGCCAGGATGTTCGCCACCGCCAGCGGATGGGTGATGTAGGGATCACCGGAATGGCGCAGCTGCGTGGCATGTCTTTTGTCGGCGACCTCGAAGGCGCGCTGCAACATCGACAGGTCGGCCTTGGGATAGATCTCCTTGTGCACCGCCACCAGCGGTTCGAGCACCGGGTTGAGCGCGCTGCGCTGGGCGGTCATCCGCCGCGCCAGCCGGGCCCGGACCCGGCGCGAGGCGCTGCTGGAAGTCTTGAGGGTTTCGGTCGGCAGCTCGGGCGTGTCTAACACCGGCGGCGGGGCCGGTGACTCGGCAGGCGGCGCCACAGCTTGCGCCGTGCGCTGGTCGTCCGCCACTTAAACCTCCAAAATCACCTCGCCTATCCGAGGATATCGCGTTAAACGCGGGTCAAGCTGTATACCGACAACGGGGCCACCGCCTCGCGACCGCCCAGGGCCGTCAGTTCCATCACCACTGCGGCCGCGGTCACGTCGGCGCCAACCTTGTCTAACAAACGTTTCGCCGCGGCCAGAGTTCCGCCGGTGGCTAGCACGTCGTCGACAATCACGACGCCGCGGCCGGCCAACTCGATTCCGTCGGCGGGGATCTCCAGGGTGGCGCTGCCGTATTCCAGCTCGTAGTGCTCGGTGTGCACGGGCGGCGGCAGCTTGCCGCCCTTGCGGATGGCCAGCACCCCGATCCCCAGCCGCGCGGCCACCGCCGCCGCGACCAGGAACCCCCGCGAGTCGATGCCGGCCACCAGGTCGGCGCCGGAGGCGACCTCGACGAGCGCGTCGGTGACCGCCGCCAGCCCGTCGGGATCGGCGAACACCGGCGTCAGGTCCTTGAACTGCACCCCCGGCTTCGGGAAATCGGCGACCTGGCGGGTCAGCGAGGCGATCACGTCCGCGACGGAACTCACTGTGCGCTCACTGTTCTAGGGCCCAGCGGTCCATGTTCCAGCCCGCCCCCCAGCGGGTCGGGTTCTTGGTGACGGCGTACATCTTCTTCGACATCAGCAGCGTGCGCTGCTGCCGGTAGAGGGGCAGCGTCGGCATGTCCGCCCACAGTATCGGCGCGGCCTCGCCCAGCACCCGAGCCCGCTCGCCGGGGTCGGCGGACACCGCCAGCGCACCGATGAACCCGTCGATCTGCGCGTTCGAGTAGCCGGACAGGTTGTTGCCGTTGTTGGTGTGCAGGTCATAGGCGTCCATCGCCGACGATCCGGTCGATCCGCTGCCGGTGGCCCCGCCGGTGCTGGCCAACAGCACGTCGATCTTCCCGTCCCGCAGCGCCTGCGGGCCCGGGGGATCCTTCAACGGATCCAGCACCACGCCGGTGACGGTGATGCCCGCGGGGGCGCAGGATTTGGCGATGGCCCCGATCGTGGCCGCCAGCCGCGCGTTGGGTCCCTGATAGCCGATCCGCACCGTCAGCGACGCACCGACCAGCGCGTCGCGGGCGGCATTGGGGTCCGCCTTGGCGAACGGCGCCGCATCGGCGACACCGTCGCCCTGGGAGATGGCGTCCTCGGTGGCCGGGTTGAGCCGCGAATTGGCGATCGGCACGCCGGCGTCCTTGGCGATCGCGTCGCGCGGCGTGCACGACGCGAGCGCGCGGCGTTCGCGGGCCAGCGCCAGCGGTCCCTGCAGGCCAAAGATGAGCTGCTCGATTCCAGCCGAGGGTGAGTCGCTGCGCTGGTAGTTGTCCGGGGTGGCCAGCGTGCCCGACGACCCCACCGCTACGTCGACGACGTCGACGCTGCGGTTATTGACCCGGTCCTGGATGTCGGCGCCCTGGGGCCACACCGTGACCCGCTTGGTGATCGCTTTGGGGCCCCACCAGCGGTCGTTGGCGACCAGTACCACGGCGCCGCCGTCCAGCACCTGCTGGATCTTGTACGGCCCCGACGAGGGGAAGCGCTTGAGGTCGATCCCGGGCTTGAGGTCCCAGGTGGTGTTCCACAGCTTGGCGATCTGCTCCACGACCGACTCGTTGTTGGCCAGCAACGCCGCCGTCACGTCGACGTTGAGCTGGTCGGCGATGACGTGCGACGGCATCAACGACGTCGCGGTGAACAGCTGGGTGTAGTCGACGACGCTGCGGTCCGGGGCGAACGAGACGCGGGCCTTCTTCTGCCCGGGCATGCACTCGACGTTGGCGATGTCGACGTAGCCGGCCTGGCTTGCGGCCTGGAAGCTGGGGAACCGCCCGGATTGCGCCGCCCAGGTCAACACCAGGTCGTCGCAGGTCACCGGCTTGCCGTCGGAGTACACCGCGTTGTCGGCGATCTGGTAGTCGAGCACCAGCGGCGCTCCGCCCACGACCGATACCGTGCCGAAGTCGCGGTCGGCGACCACCTGCCCGTCCGGGCCGTGGTAGCCGAAGCCGGTGAGCGTGCGGGCGAATGCCTGCGCGCCGGCCGAGGCCGCACCGATGACGGTGTTGGTGTTGTAGGTCGAGAGCGGGCCGTCGACCACGTAGGCGATCTGCGGGGCGGCGCTGCCGGAACACCCGGTCAGCGCGATCGGCGCCGTCAGCACGGCCGCCATGCCCGCGAGCGTCCAGCGCAGAAGCCCTCGCCGACACCCCATCGTGGCTACCGCTTGCCGGCGTTGCGCTTACCGGTGGGACGCCGGGCGCCGGTGGGCCGCACCGGCCGTGCACCCGGCGCCGGCTTGTTCGGTGCGCGCTTGGTGGCTTCCGGCGCTGGCTCGGCGTTTTCCTCGACGGTGTCCTCGGGTTTTTCGGAGGCCTGCTCCGGGTCGGCTGATTCCGTCACCGTCTCGTTGGCGCTCGCGCGGGCGCCGGGGCTGCGCCGCTTGCCGACGCGCCGCGTGTGGGTGCGCACCAGCTCCGTGCGTTCGCGCAGCGTGACCAGCAGCGGGGTGGCGAAGAAGATCGACGAGTAGGTCCCGACGATGATGCCGACCAGCTGCACCAGCGCCAGGTCCTTGAGTGTTCCCACGCCCAGCAGCCACACCGCCACCACCATCAGGGCCAGGATCGGCAGCACCGAGATCAGGCTGGTGTTGATGGAGCGCATGAAGGTCTGGTTGATGGCCAGGTTGGCCTGCTCGGCGAAGGTGCGCCGGGTCTTGTGCTGGAAGTCGTGCGTGTTTTCCTCGACCTTGTCGAACACGATGACCGTGTCGTAGAGCGAGAAGCCCAGGATCGTCAGCAGACCGATGACGGTGGCGGGGGTGACCTCGAAGCCGACCAGCGCGTACACGCCGGCGGTGACACTCAGGTCGAACACCATCGTGGCCAGCGCCGAGATGGCCATGTAGCGCTCGTAGCGGACCATGATGTACAGCCCGACCAGCACCAGGAAGACCGCCAGGGCGATCAGCGCCTTCTTGGTGATCTGATCACCCCAGGTCTCCGACACCGCCGAGTCGCTGATCGCCGCCTTGCTGGGCTTGCCGTCGGTGCCCTTGGGCGCAAACGCGTCGAACAGGGCGGTGCGCAGCTTGGCGGTCTGATCGTTGGTCAGATGCTCGGAGCGGATCTGCACCGTCGCCGACGAGCCGCTGCCGACGATCACCACCGATTCGGGGCCGTGGCCGACGGCCTTCGTGAAGGTGTCGGACACGTCGGCGACCCGGACCGTGCCCGTCGCGCCGGCCGCGGGCATCGACACCGTGGTGCCGCCCTTGAAGTCGATCCCGAACGTGAACCCGCGAATGATGATCGACAGGACCGCGATCGCGACGATCGCGCCGCTGACCCCGTACCAGAGCTTGCGGCGGCCCACCACCTCGAAGGCGCCGGTGCCGGTGTAGAGCCGGGACAGGAAGCTGTGGTGCGGCAGGGCGGGGGCGGTGGATTTCGCCTCGACGGTGTCGGCGCTGGCTTCGGTGAGTTCCACGGCGGCGTCATCTTCCTTGGTCTTCTTGGCAGCCATGGCGTTACCCCCGTCCCGTCGTGGAGGCGGCCGCCCGGCGTTCGCGCGCAACCTGCTGGACGGCCCCCAGGCCGTTGAACGCCGGCTTCGCCATCGTCGGATTCTTGGACGCCAGGTACACCAGCGGCCAGGTCACCAGGAACACCACCACCAGGTCGAGGATCGTGGTCAGACCGAGGGTGAACGCGAAGCCCTTCACCTGACCGATCGCCAGGAAGTACAGCACGGCGGCGGCCAGGAAGGTCACGGCGTTGCCCGACACGATGGTCTTGCGGGCCCGCACCCAACCCCGCGGCACCGCCGAGCGGAACGAACGGCCTTCCCGGATCTCGTCTTTGATGCGTTCGAAGAACACCACGAACGAGTCGGCGGTGGTGCCGATGCCGATGATCAAGCCCGCGATGCCCGCGAGGTCCAGGGTGTAGTTGATGTATCTACCCAGCAGCACCAGGATCGCGAAAACCATTGCGCCCGAACAGATTAACGACAACGCCGTGAGCAGTCCGAGCGCCCGGTAGTAGAACAACGAATACAGCAGCACCAGGATCAACCCGATTCCGCCCGCGATCAGACCCGCCCGCAGCGACGTCAAACCCAGTGTCGCCGAGACGGTTTGGGCTTCCGAGGCTTCGAAGGACAGCGGCAACGAACCGTACTTCAGGACGTTGGCCAGCTGCCGCGCGGTTGCGGCGCTGAACGGCGGATCGCCGCCGCTGATCTGGGTGCGGCCGCCGGGAATCGCTTCGTTGATGCGCGGGGCGCTGACCACCTGCGAGTCCAGGGTGAAGGCGGTCTGCTCACCGACATGGGCGGCGGTGTAGTCGGCCCAGACATTGGCCGCGGCCGGCTTGAACTGCAGATCGACGACGTAGCCGACACCGCGTTGGTTCAGGCCCGACGTCGCGTCCTGGATCTGGTCGCCGCTGATGATCGACGGCCCGAGCAGGTAGGCGGCCTTATGGTCCTGCGAGCAGGTAACCAGGGGCAGGGCCGGGTCGTCGTTGCCAGCCAGGATGTCGTCCTTGCCGCACAGTGTGGCCTGGTATTGCAGGGCGAGGAATTGGATGCCCTGGCGGGTGCTCTGTCGCCACTTCTTCTCTGCGGCGATGCGCTCGGCGAGATCCTTGCGCGGATCCGGGGGCGCGGGCACATCGGCCGGCGGCTCGCCCGGGGGCGCCTGGCCCGCGGGCGGAGCGGGACTGGGCGCCGGGCTTGGGGCGGGACTGGGCGGCGGGCTGGGTGCCGGGGTGGGTTCCTCCGGGTAGGGCCTCGGTTGGGCGGGCGGTGGCGGGGTCGGCTGGCCGGCCGGCGGCGGCGCCGGCTGGCCCGTCGGGGCGGGTCCGGCGCCGGGCGCGGGGCCACCGGGCGCGGGGGCACCGGGCGCCGGCGCGGCGGGCGGCTGCGGCTCGGGCTTGGGTGCCTCCGGGTTTTGCGCGGGAACCGCCTGGATCACCGGCCGGATGTACAGCCGCGCGGTCTGGCCGAGGTTGCGGGCCTCGTTGCCGTCGTTTCCGGGCACGGTGATCACCAGGTTGTCGCCGTCGACGACCACCTCCGACCCGGAAACGCCCAGCCCGTTGACGCGCGCGCTGATGATCTGCTGGGCCTGCGCCAGCGAGTCGCGGCTGGGCCGCGAGCCGTCCGGCGTGCGGGCGGTCAGGGTGACGCGGGTGCCGCCCTGCAAATCGATCCCGAGCTTGGGGCGCGCGTGCTTGTCCCCGGTGAGAAACACCAGCAGGTAGACGCCGATGAGTAGGACCAGGAACACCGACAGGTAGCGGGCAGGACGCACCGGCGCCGAAGACGATGCCACGTTCCTTGTATCTCCTTGAGAATCGGTTTTCCCCGACAGAGCCTACGTGTCGCGGTTGCGCGCGCCGCGCACGCGCGGCCCAGCGGGTTCCCGGTCAGAGTTCCTTGGTGGCGCGACTCTCGTGGCCGGCGTCGTCGGCGTCGGCCGCGTCCAACTCGTCGGCCTCGTCTTCGTCGTAGTCATCGTCGTATTCCACGAAGTCCTCACCGACATCCGGCAGCATCTTGTCGCGGATCGCCAGCTTCATCCACGTGGTCACCACACCGGGCGCGATCTCCAAATCGACGGTGTCGTCGGTGATCGCGGTGACGGTGGCCTCCAGGCCCGAGGTGGTGTGCACGCGGTCGCCCGGCCGCAGCGAGTCGTGCAGGTCGATGGTGGCCTGCATCGCGCGCTTCTGCCGGCGCGATGCGAAGTACATAAACCCACCCATGATGAGCAGGAACGGCAGGAACAAGACCAAACTCTCCATGGCGTCCAGTCTGGCAGGCCGCGGGCGGCAGCAGACGACCCGGTTGGGACGCGCTGCCGACGATTTCGGAGGCTAGGCTTTAAACCGCGATGCGAGGGGCGCGCCGCGGTGAGGAGGATGCAGTGGCCAGCCTCGAGCAGAGTCGCCAGCTGGTCACCGAAATCCCAGGTCCCGCATCGCTGGAACTCAACAAGCGCCGGGTCGCGGCGGTGTCGCGGGGCGTGGGCGTGACCCTGCCGGTGTACGTGGCCCGCGCCGGCGGCGGGATCATCGAGGACGTCGACGGCAACCGGCTCATCGACCTGGGCTCGGGCATCGCCGTCACCACGATCGGCAACTCGTCGCCCCGGGTGGTGGAAGCGGTGCGCACCCAGGTGGCCGAATTCACCCACACCTGTTTCATGGTGACGCCGTACGAGGAGTACGTCGCCGTCGCCGAAGAGCTCAATCGGATCACCCCGGGCTCCGGCGAGAAGCGCTCGGTGTTGTTCAACTCCGGCGCCGAGGCCGTCGAGAACGCCATCAAGGTCGCGCGCTCCTACACCCGCAAGACCGCCGTCGTCGCGTTCGACCACGCCTACCACGGCCGCACCAACCTGGCGATGGCGCTCACCGCCAAGTCCATGCCTTACAAGAGCGGGTTCGGCCCGTTCGCCCCGGAGATCTACCGGGCGCCGCTGTCCTACCCCTATCGGGACGGGCTGCTCGACAAGGAACTGGGCAGCGACGGGGAGAAGGCCGCCGCGCGGACCATCGGCTTCATCGAGAAGCAGGTCGGGGCCGACAATCTGGCCGCCGTCATCATCGAGCCGATCTCGGGCGAAGGCGGTTTCATCGTCCCGGCCGAGGGGTTCCTGCCCGCGCTGCTGGACTGGTGCCGCAAGAACAACGTGGTGTTCGTCGCCGACGAGGTGCAGTCCGGGTTCGCGCGCACCGGCGCCTGGTTCGCCTGCGAGCACGAAGGTATCGAGCCCGACCTGATGTGTATCGCCAAGGGCATCGCCGACGGGCTGCCGCTGTCCTCGGTGACGGGGCGCGCCGAGATCATGGATGCCCCGCACGTCAGCGGCCTGGGCGGCACGTTCGGCGGCAATCCGGTCGCGTGTGCGGCGGCGCTGGCCACCATCGAGACCATCGAGCGCGACGGCCTGATCGAGCGGGGCCGGCAGATCGAACGGCTCATCGTCGAGCGGCTGTCCCGGCTGCAGTCCAGCGACGACCGGATCGGCGACGTGCGCGGCCGCGGCGCCATGATCGCCGTCGAGCTGGTGAAATCGGGCACCGCCGACCCCGACCCCGAGTTGACGCTGAAGTTGGCCGCCGCGGCCCACGCGGCCGGCGTGGTCATCCTGACCTGCGGCATGTTCGGCAACGTCATCCGGCTGCTGCCCCCGCTGACCATCAGCGACGAGCTGCTGGCCGAGGGTCTCGACGTGCTGGCCGGGCTGCTGGGCGAGCTGTAGCTGCCTGCGCCGAGCGTGACGCCACGGCGACGCCGCGGCGCTTTTTTCGCCGTTAGTTCACGCTCGGCGGGTGGGCGATCTCACAGCCCTTCGGCAGAAGAACCTCATTGAGGAATACCTTTAGTTTCGCTAACGTTTTATCCATCAGCGCAGTGTGGCGCGAGCAATCTTCAACTTCTCAGTTATGCAAGGAACTGTCATGTCGACTTCTACTCGTGAAGAGCGGCTCGAACGCCGCATCGAGGACCTGACCGCTAACGACCCACAGTTCGCCGCAGCCCGGCCCGACCCGGCGGTTGCCGCCGCCCTGGGACAGCCTGGACTGCGACTGCCGCAGATCGTTTCGACCGTGCTGGACGGGTACGTGGACCGCCCCGCCCTGGGGCAGCGCGCCGTCGAGTTCTTCAAGGACCCCAAGACCGGCCGCACCGTGCTGGGGCTGCTCCCCCGCTTCGACACCATCACCTACCGTGAACTGGGCGAACGCGTCGACGCCGTGGCGCGCGCCCTGGCCCAGGACGGGGTGCGGGTGGGTGACCGGGTCGCCGCTCTGGGTTTCAACAGCGTCGACTTCACCACCATCGACATCGCCCTCGGTCGGATCGGCGCCGTGGCGGTGCCGCTGCAGACGAGCGCGGCGATCGCGGGGCTGCAGCCGATCGTGACCGAGACCGAGCCCACCGCGTTTGCGGCCAGCGTGCACCAGCTGCCCGATGCCGTCGAGCTGATTCTGGGCGGCGAGCATCAGGCCGCCATGGTCCGTAAGGTCATCGTGTTCGACTACCACCCCGAGGTCGACGACGAGCGCGAGGCCGTGGAAAGCGCCCGCGCGCGGCTGGCCGAGGCCGCGGTGCCCGTCGAGACGCTGGCCGAGGCGCTCGAACGCGGCAAGACGCTGCCCGAGGCGCCCGCGGCGGACGTCGCCGACGACGAGCTGGCCCTGTTGATCTACACCTCCGGCAGCACCGGCGCGCCCAAGGGCGCGATGTATCCGCGGCGCAACGTCGGCAAGATGTGGTGCCGGTCGAGCCGCAACTGGTTCGGCGAAACCGCCGCATCGATCACGCTTAACTTCATGCCGATGAGCCACGTGATGGGGCGCGGCATCCTGTACGGCTCGCTGGGCAACGGCGGCACCGCGTACTTCGCCGCCCGCAGCGACCTGTCGACGCTGCTCGAGGACCTCGAACTGGTGCGGCCCACCGAGATGAACTTCGTGCCGCGCATCTGGGAGACCCTGCACGGCGAGTACCTGCGCCAGGTGGACCGCGGCGACGACCCGGCCCGGGTCATGAACGACATGCGCCAGTACCAGCTCGGCGGCCGGTTCATCTTCGCGATGACGGGCTCGGCGCCCACCTCCCCCGAGCTGAAGACCTGGGTCGAGGAGCTGCTCGACATGCACCTGCTGGACGGCTACGGCTCCACCGAAGCCGGCATGGTGCTGTTCGACGGCGAGTTTCAGCGCCCACCGGTGATCGACTACAAGCTGGCCGATGTCCCCGATCTGGGCTACTTCGCCACCGATCGTCCGTATCCGCGCGGTGAGTTGCTGCTCAAGACCGAGAACATGTTCCCCGGCTACTACAAGCGCCCCGAAACCACCGCCGGCGTTTTCGACGAGGACGGGTTCTACCGCACCGGCGACGTCGTCGCCGAGGTCGCGCCCAACAAGGTGGTCTACGTCGACCGCCGCAACAACGTGCTGAAGCTGGCGCAGGGCGAGTTCGTCACCGTCGCCAAGCTGGAGGCGGCGTTCGGCAACAGCCCGTTGGTCCGGCAGATCTACGTCTACGGCAACAGCGCGCACCCCTACCTGCTGGCGGTCGTGGTGCCCACCGAAGAAGCGTTGGCGCGCTTCGATTCCGACGCGCTCAAGCCGGCGATCGCCGACTCGCTGCAGGACGTGGCGAAGGCAACCGGCCTGCAGTCCTACGAGGTGCCTCGCGACTTCATCGTGGAGACAACGCCTTTCACGCTGGAGAACGGTCTGCTCACCGGCATCCGCAAGCTGGCCTGGCCGAAGCTCAAGGCGCACTACGGCGAACGCCTCGAACAGCTCTACGCCGACTTGGCCGAAGGCCAGGCCAACGAGCTGAGCGAACTGCGCCGCAGCGGAGCCGACGCTCCGGTGCTGCAGACGGTCAGCCGGGCCGCGGCCGCCCTGCTGGGCACCGCGAGCACCGACCTGTCGCCCGACGCGCACTTCACCGATTTGGGTGGAGATTCGTTGTCCGCGTTGACATTCGGTAACCTGCTGCACGAGATCTTCGACATCGACGTGCCCGTCGGCGTGATCACCAGCCCGGCCAACGACCTGGCGGCCATCGCCGACTACATCGACGGCGAGCGGCAGGGCAGCAAGCGGCCGTCCTTTGCCTCGGTGCACGGACGCGACGCGGTGGAGGTGCATGCGAGCGACCTCACGCTGGACAAGTTCATCGATGCCGCGACGCTGGCCGCGGCCCCCGGCCTGCCCGGGCCGGCCCGCGAAGTACAAACCGTATTGCTCACCGGCGCAACGGGATTCCTGGGCCGCTACCTGGCCCTGGAGTGGCTGGAACGGATGGACCTGGTCGACGGCAAGGTCATCGCCCTGGTGCGTGCCAAGTCGGACGAGGACGCGCGCGCCCGGCTGGACAACACGTTCGATAGCGGGGACGCCAAGCTGCTGGCCCACTACCGGGAACTGGCCGCCGACCACCTCGAGGTGCTCGCCGGCGACAAGGGCGAGGCGAACCTCGGCCTGGACGCACAGACCTGGCAGCGGTTGGCCGACACCGTCGACCTGATCGTCGACCCGGCCGCGCTGGTGAACCACGTGCTGCCGTACAGCGAGCTGTTCGGCCCCAACGCGCTGGGCACCGCCGAGCTGATCCGAATTGCGTTGACCGGCAAGCAAAAGCCGTACACCTACGTGTCGACGATCGGGGTGGGCGACCAGATCAAGCCGGGTGAGTTCACCGAGGACGCCGACGTCCGGCAGATCAGCGCGACGCGGGCGATCAACGACAGCTACGCCAACGGCTACGGCAACAGCAAGTGGGCCGGCGAGGTGCTGCTGCGCGAGGCCCACGACCTGTGCGGCCTGCCGGTTGCGGTGTTCCGCTGCGACATGATCCTGGCCGACACCACGTACGCGGGTCAGCTCAACGTGCCGGACATGTTCACCCGGATGATGCTGAGCCTCGTCGCCACCGGCATCGCACCCGGTTCGTTCTACGAGTTGGACGCGGACGGTAACCGGCAGCGAGCCCACTACGACGGTCTGCCAGTGGAATTCATCGCCGAGGCCATCGCCACCCTGGGCGCGCGGAACGGGGACGGGTTCCAGACGTACCACGTGATGAACCCGTACGACGACGGCATCGGGATGGACGAGTTCGTGGACTGGCTGGTGGACGCGGGCAACGCGATCCAGCGGATCGCCGACTACGGCGACTGGCTGTCGCGGTTCGAGGGCGCCCTGCGCGGGCTGCCCGAAAAGCAGCGCAACGCTTCGCTTTTGCCGCTGCTGCACAACTATCAGAAGCCGCAGCCGCCGATCAACGGTTCGATGGCGCCGACCGACCGGTTCCGCGCGGCGGTGCAGGACGCGAAAGTCGGCCCGGACAAAGATATTCCGCACATCACGCCGCAGATCATCGCCAAGTATGTCAGCGATCTGCGACTGCTCGGACTGCTCTGATGTAGTGCTGAGCAGACGCGGAGACTACTGCGGGTGCGGCCAGCGCAGGTAGGCGTTGGACTGCGCGGGCGCCCGGTCCCGGCGGAAGCCGCCGCGCCAGCCCGACCGGGCCTGCGGCGCCGCCTGCGTCGGCCTGACATTGCCGACCCGCGGCCTGGTGATGGCGCTCGACGACACCTCGGGCGACTCGTCCGCGGCCGCCACGTACTGACGCTCGGCGGGCGCCGGTCCCGCGGATACCAGGGCCGGTCGCGGCTCGACCGGCTGGACGTCGCGGGCCATTCGGACCGCAAGCCGGGACAGGGCGATCCCGCCCAGGAACACGATCAGCGCGCCCAGACCGGAGAAGTACGCGACCTCGAGCAGCGCCCGCTTGCGCTCGGTGGTCGCGATCGGATCTCCGACCGTCCCGATGCGCAGCACCGGGGCGAACTGCCCGCCCACCACAAACCACGCGCCGCCGAGCACGGCGAGCCAACCGCCGAACATCGCCACGGCGCGATTCGCGGTGACGAGCAGCAGCAGGCCTCCCAGCACGGCGGCGATTCCCGGGAACACCTCCAGCCAGCCCCGCGCCGTGGTCCACGCCCAATCGCGATTGGGCGTACAGGCGAAATTGAAGTGGGGACCGACGAACGGGATCAAAGCCCCCCAAGCACCCAGGATGACCAGGAGCAATCCGCTAACCGAACCGCGGGAGCGCGGCATACGCAGCCCGTAAACGCGGTCATTTGGCGAGTTTGTCATCACATCTCTCCTTGGTAGATGCCGGTCGCACCGGCAGGGCACCGGGTACCCGGGCCTTTCGGGATGTAATCGCTCGCCTAGCTCCCGCCCGCGCCGGCCGTGCCGCCCGTCCCGCCGTGGCCACCGCCACCGCCGCTGCTGCCCGCGGGTCCGGAGCCGGGAGTGCCAGCGGTGCCGGTGCCGCCGTCGCCGCCGGGCCCGCCGTTAGGTCCGGCTCCCCCGTCGCCGCCGGTGCCGCCGTGGCCGCCGGAGGCTCCGTCGCCGCCGGTGCCACCGGCACCGGTGCTGCCGCCGCCTCCGCCGTTGCCGCCGTGACCGCCGGTGCCGCCGGCGCCGCCGGCGAAGGCCGATCCCGGCAGGGCGTCGGCGCCGCTGCCACCCGCGCCGCCGGCGCCGCCCGAACCGCCGGTACCGGCGATGGCGCCAGCACCGCTGGCGCCGCCGCCCGTTCCGCCCACGCCGCCGGCTCCGCCGTCGCCCCCGGCGCCCGGAACTGCGGCGCTGACGACGACGGTGCTACCCGGGTGGCCGTTGCCGCCGTCGCCGCCGTTGCCGCCCACGCCGCCGGCTCCGCCCGTGTTAGTGGTGACGCCTCCAGTGCTGGCGCCGCCGGTGCCGCCGGCGCCCCCGGTCCCGCCGACGCCGCCGTTGTTGGTGAACGGAGGATCATTGCCGTCGCCGCCGTAGCCGCCGTCGCCGCCGGCACCGCCGGTGCCGCCCCACTCGGCCAGGTCGCCGCTACCGCCGTTGCCGCCGACACCGCCGTGGCCGCCGGCCCCACCGACGCCACCGAGAGGCGGTACCACCAGGTCGCCGCCTCGACCGCCGGCGCCCCCGGTACCGCCGGCGCCCCCGACGGGGCTCAGGAAAGTACCGCCGGTGCCGGCGGTGCCAGCGTTGCCGCCGGCGCCGCCATTGCCGCCGTCGCCGCCGGAGAACACCGGATTGGCGGCGCCTCCGGCGCCGCCGTCGCCGCCCGCGCCACCTGCCCCGCTGGCCCCGTCGGTGCCGCCGACCCCGGAGTTGCCGCCGGTGCCGCCGTCGCCGCCGACCCCGCCATTCCCGGCCGTCGCGCCGCCATCCCCGCCGTCGCCGCCGGCGCCGCCCATGCCGCCCGCGCCGCCGTCGCCCCAGGTGACGCCGCTGCCGGCGGTGCCGCCGTGGCCGCCTTGGCCGCCTTGGCCGCCGTCCGCAGCGGTGCTGTTGAAGTTGCTGGTCCCGCCACCGTGCCCGCCGTCGCCGCCGGCGCCGCCGGTGCCGCCGTCGCCGCCGCGTCCGCTGCCACTGGCGGTGCCGCCGCTGCCGCCGTCGCCGCCAAGGCCGCCGCTTCCGCCGACGCTCGCATTGCCGCCGTAGCCGTTATCTCCGCCGCCGCCGTTTCCGCTGCCGCCGGGCCCACCGCCACCGCCGGGGCCGCCGCTGCCGCCGTTGGCATTGCCGGTCCCCGCGGCGCCGCCGCTGCCACCGACGCCGCCATCGCCACCAGCCCCGCCCCCGCCCGGGATTCCTGCCTGATCTGGCCCGGAACCCCCACCCATGCCGCCGGCCCCGCCGGCGCCACCCGCTAAGCCTGCGCCGCCATCGGCGCCGGGGCCGCCGTCGGCGCCATTGTCACCGGCGCCGCCGGCACCGCCGGCCCCGCCGGCACCGCCGACACCGGGATCACCCGAGGGAGCAAAGATGCGGACGCCGTCGATGGGATGTCCTTCGCCACCGTGGCCCGCTTCGCCGGCGCTACCGCCAGCCCCACCCGTACCACCCGGACCGCCCGCGACGCCGAACCCCACCCCCGAACCACCGGTCCCGCCGGCTCCGCCGGCGCCGCCGAGGCCGCCGTTCCCGCCGACACCGCCGCTCACACCCAGGCCGCCGGCCCCCCCCGTCGCCGCCGGCCCCGCCGGCGAACCCGGAACTCCCGGCGCCGCCGGGCGTGCCGGCCGTGGCCCCGACGTCACCGGCGCCGCCAGCCCCCCCGGCGCCGCCGGCGCCGCCCGTGCCGCCGGTTAAGTGGCCGGCGCCAGCGCCGCGCCCACCTGCCCCGCCGTCTCCGCCCGCGCCGCCGGCAACGGAATGACCGACGCCGCTGCCGCCGGCGCCGCCCGCCCCGCCAGCTCCGCCCGTGCCGGCGAGCGCCCACGCGTTGCCATCCCCGCCGTCGCCGCCGGCCCCGCCCGCGAAGCCCGGGGCGCCCGTGCCGCCGGCGCCGCCGGCACCGCCGGAGCCGAACAACAACCCGCCGTCGCCACCGGCCCCGCCATTGCCGCCTGCGCCGGTCGCGCCATTGCCGCCGGCGCCGCCAATCCCACCCTTGCCGAACGCGCCCGCCGACCCACCGGCCCCGCCGGCCTGGCCGGGCGCCCCCGACCCGCCGTTGCCGCCGAAGCCCATCAACCACCCGCCGCCGCCCCCCGCTTGGCCGGTGCCCGGGGCTCCATTGGCGCCGTTGCCGATCAGTGGGCGCCCGGTGAGCCGCTCAACGGGCGCAAACACCGTCAAATCGCGGGCGACCTGCAGGAGCGTGTACAGCGGCGAGGCGTTGGCCGCCTCGGTCGCCGCATACGTGCCGGCCCCCGCGGTCAACGCCTGCACAAACCCCTCGTGAAACTCCGCAGCCTCGGCGCTGAGCGCCTGAAACTGCTGGGCGTGCCGAGAAAACAGCGACGCGACCGCCGCCGACACCTCATCGTCGGCGGCGGCGATCACCGCGGTGGTATGGGACGCGGCCGCGCAGTTCGCCGCCCTCAGCGTCGAACCGATGCCGGCCACGTCCGAGGCCGCCGTCGCCACCAGGTCAGGTGCGGTGAACACATGTGACATCGCTGCCTCCTCAGACAGCTGTCATTGTCAGCGCTCGCGGGATGAGATGGCCGCTAATCGCGGAAGTGCAGTAGCGAACTCGGCGATCGCAGTATTCAAATACTTAAGGAAGCAGCCCCACGGCCAGCAGGACGGTCGCGATCGCCGGGAACGTGCCCTGGATCAACGCCGACCGCGCCTTATCCGGCGACGAGAGCAGCAGCACGACCGCGGCCGCCGCCATCGACCCCACGCCGGCGAAGATGAGCGCGGCTCCAACGGTCTTGTGCCCCATGACTATTCCGACGATGCCGATGCCCGCGACGATCGCCAAAAACAGGTTGTAGAAGCCCTGGTTGAAGGCCAGCAGTTTGGTGGTCTCGGCTTCCTCGGGGGTGGTGCCGAACGTCTTACGCGTTCGCGGCGAGGTCCAGGTGAACGACTCCATCGTGAAGATGTAGACGTGCAGCAAAGCGGCCAGCCCAGCGAATATCAGCGCGGCGGTGATCATCGTGGTGACATTACCGGTCGGCCAGGCGCCGTCCGGCCTGTTCAGCGTGGGCGACGCGACGCAGCGCCGCGAGGATCGGTTCGTACAGCAGGGTGCCGAGCACGGCGTACTCAATGGCCGCTTCAAAAGCCGCCGGAGCCGGTTCCACCGGTATCTGTTCGATGTCGTAGGCCGCGATGGCCCGGACGTGCGGTGCGTAGGCGCGCAATCGATCCTCGGTCATGGGCAGGCCGGCGGCCTCGGCATCGGCCAGGGCCCGCTCGAGTTGCGCTACCGCGGGGAGATCGTCGGGCACCACGCAGTCGACGGCGGCAAGCGCCGCGCGCGCCCGGGGGCAATCGTCGTCGCCCGCAGCGTCGCCGGGCGGCGTCAGCGCCGCCGTCGCCGCGCCCAGCGTGGCGAACAATGACCCTTGGGGATCGTCGATGAGCCCGACGATCGACTTCGTCTGTGCTATCGAGAGTCCGCGCGCCGACAAAGCTCTGATCAGGGCGATCCGGCGGGCATGCCACTCGTCGTAGTGGGCGCGAGTAGCGCTGACCGTCCGACCCGGCATCAAAATGCCTTCCCGCAGGTAAAACTTGATGGTCGGCACCGGGACATTCGTCCGGGCTGCCAGCTCAGAAATCAGCACGGGGCGCGCTTCCCTCGGAAACTTTCATCTCCCCATCTTGACATTGGATACTTCTACTATCCAATATTGGATAGTAGAAGTATCCAACTTGTTATGCCGAGGGGCAACACATGAGCGCTGCACTAATCACCCCGTATATGAGCGTCGCGGTCGGGGGAACCATCATCTCTGTCGTCACCATCGCCTTTGGTGGCACGTTTCTGCTGCGTGTCGGCACGGGGGCCCACGAGGCCAACGGGCTGCAGAAATCGTTCTTCCGCGCGGGGCATGCGCACGCCGGAGTTCTGGTGATGCTGGGGTTGCTGCTCGCCGTGCTGGGCAACGCGGTCGGAGCGAGCTCAGGCTGGGCGAACGGCGGGGCGATCACCGTGCTGATGGCGGCAATCCTCATGCCCACCGGATTCTTTTTGTCGGTGCTCGGTCAGAACCCAACCCGGCCCAACCGAATGATCGCTTGCGTGTGGTTGGGCGCCACCCTGCTGGTCACCGGCGTCCTGATCTCAGGAGTGACGACCCTGGTTGCCGGCTTGGACCGACTCTGACCAGTTGTGACGCGCTACACGCCGGCGTGGTGTCGGCGGTGGAAGAGGCCGCGGCCACGCGGCTCATCAGCGGCGGCGGTGTGGTCCGCCCGCGCGGGCGCGACGTTCGCCGACTCGTCGTAGTTGGCCGCTTGGGCCGGCACCGCGCCCGGCGCGGGCTCGGCGACCACGACGTCTCGCGCGTGCCGCACCGCGACCCGGGCCAACGCGGCCCCACCCAGCAGCACGATCAGCGCACCAAGGCCGGTGAAGTAGGTGACCTCGAGCAGGGCCCGCTTCAGGTCGTTCGTCGCGACGGGCTGACCCACATCGCCGACGCCCAGCGTCGACGCGAACGCGCGGCCCACCACGAACCAGGCGCCGCCGAACACGGCCAGCCAGCCGCCCAGCATGGCGGCGGCGCGGTTTCCGGCCCCGAGCAACAGCAGGCCGCCGAGGGCGGTCACAACCCCGGGGAGAACCTCGAGCCAGCCTTTGGCCGCGGTCCAAGTCCAGGCCGGGTCGCCGGTGTAGGCCCAGTTGAAGATGGTTCCCACGAAGGGTATCAACGCGCCCCAAGCCCCCAACAGGATCAGGAGCAGTCCGGTCACTGCGCCGCGGCTGCGTGGCATGTATAGCGCGCGAGGGTGTTCATAGTCAGGGCCGGTGTGCCTCATCGGAATCTCCTCGAACGGCGAATTTAGTGGTAAAGCGCCGAGTACCCGTGTTGACGGTGGCGTAACCGACTAGTCGAACAGGCCCTGCTGCGGCTGGCCGGCGACCCCGGCCGGCGGGGTCATGCCCAGGTGCGTCCAGGCCTGCGCGGTGGCCACCCGGCCCCGCGGGGTGCGCGCGATCATGCCGGCCCGCACCAAAAACGGCTCGCACACCTCCTCCACGGTGGTGGCCTCCTCGCCGACCGCCACGGCCAGCGTCGACACCCCGACCGGGCCGCCGCCGAAGCTGCGGGTCAGCGCGCTCAACACCGCCCGGTCCAGCCGGTCCAGGCCGAGTTCGTCGACGTCATACACGGCCAGCGCGCTCTTGGCGACGTCGCGGGTGATGACGCCGTCGGCGCGCACCTCGGCGAAGTCACGCACCCGGCGCAGCAGCCGGTTTGCGATCCGCGGTGTCCCCCGCGATCTGCGGGCGATCTCGGCGCCGGCCTCGGCGCCCAGGTCGATGCCCAGAATCCCGGCGGAGCGGGCCAGCACCCGCTCGAGCTCCTCGGGTTCGTAGAAATCCATGTGCGCGGTGAAGCCGAACCGGTCGCGCAGCGGGCCGGTCAGCGCGCCGGACCGGGTGGTCGCGCCGACCAGCGTGAACGGCGCCACCTCGAGCGGAATCGACGTCGCCCCAGGGCCTTTCCCGACGACCACGTCGACCCGGAAGTCCTCCATCGCCAGGTAGAGCATTTCCTCGGCGGGCCGGGCGATGCGGTGAATCTCGTCGATGAACAGCACGTCGTGCTCGACGAGGTTGGACAGCATCGCGGCCAAATCGCCCGCGCGTTCCAGCGCCGGCCCGGAGGTGACCCGCAGCGCGGACCCCAGCTCGGCGGCGATGATCATGGCCAGCGACGTCTTGCCCAGGCCCGGCGGCCCGGACAGCAGGATGTGGTCCGGCGTGCCGCCGCGGTTCTTGGCCCCCTCGATGACCAGCTGCAGCTGTTCGCGCACCCGCGGCTGCCCGATGAACTCCTTCAGCGAGCGCGGCCGCAGGCTGACGTCGATGTCCCCTTCGCCGACGGTCAGCGCACCGGAGACCTCCCGGTCGGCATACTCGTCTTCGCTCATCTGCGCCGCTTCTCCTCATCGCTTCGCTCTGCATCGTCGCCGGCGCGGCTCATCGCGCCTTCCCCAGCAGCGACAGGGCGCCGCGTAGCACGTCGGACCTCGACGCATCATGGTCAGTGGCGAGCACCTTGTCGGTGGCCTCCTCGGCCTGCTTGGCCGCAAAGCCAAGGCCGACAAGGGCTTCCACGACGGGGCTGCGCACCGCGTTGCCGTTCACCGCCGGCGCACTCGCCCCGGCGCCGACCAGGCCCACCTTGTCGCGCAGCTCCACCACCATGCGCTCGGCGCCGCGTTTGCCGATGCCGGGCACCCGGGTCAGCGCGGCGACGTCGCCGTCGGCCAGCGCCTGGCGCAGCGCCGCGGCGTCGTGCACGGCCAGCGTCGCCATGGCCAGCCGGGGTCCCACGCCCGAGACCGACAGCAGCGTCAGGAACAGGTCGCGGGTGTCGTGGTCGGCGAACCCGTACAGGGTCTGCGAATCCTCGCGCACGATCATCGCGGTGATCAGCCGGGCCTCGGTCCCGGTTCGCAGCGTGGCCAGCGTGGCGGGCGTCGCGTTGACGCGGTAGCCGACGCCGGCGGCCTCGATCACCACGTGGTCGAGCGCCACCTCGAGGACCTCGCCGCGCACCGAGGAGATCATCGGGCGGCCTTCACTTTCGCCAGGTAGTCGCGCTTGTGCTGCGCGGCCAGCGCTTCGGCGGCCGCCATGCGGGCGATCATCGGCGCTCGCCAGCAGTGGCAGATCGCCAGGGCGAGCGCGTCGGCGGCGTCCGCCGGCGTCGGTTTGGCTTGCAGCCCAAGGATTTTGGTGACCATCGCGGTAACCTGCGCCTTGTCGGCGGCACCGTTACCGGTGACGGCGGCCTTGACCTCGGTGGGGGTGTGGAAATGCACGTCGATGCCGCGTCTGGCGGCGGCCACCGCGATCACACCGCCGGCCTGCGCGGTGCCCATCACCGTCGTCACGTTCAGCTGGGAGAACACCCGCTCGATGGCCAACACGTCGGGCTGATGGGTGTCCAGCCAGTGCTCGACGGCGTCGCTGATGGCGAGCAGCCGCTGGGCCGCCGGTTGATCCGACGGCGTGCGCACCACGTCGACGTCGAGCGCGACGACCTGCCGCCCGCGCCGCCCCTCGACGACCGAGAGCCCACACCGGGTCAGCCCGGGATCGACGCCCATCACGCGCACCGCACGCTCCCCACTTCAAACCGAACAGCTGTTCGATAGCGTAGTCGGTGGGACCGACACCGCCGGGTAGGACACGCGGAACGCCTTGAGGACTCAAACAAAGCTGTTAACTTAATCCCCACTACGGAAGGGTGCGCGTGGGGACTTTGCTGATAGCGCTGGCCGCGGTGCTATTTGTCACCTCCATCGTGGTGCTGGTCGTCGCGCTGCGCCGGCCCAAAGCCCGGCCCAGCGGACGTCAGGATCCGCTCTCGTTTGCCAGCGCCCTACCGCAATTCGGCCCGCAGCAGCTCGGGCCCGGCGCCATCGTCAGCTACGGCGGGGTGGACTACGTGGTCCGCGGGTCGGTCACCTACCGCGAAGGCCCGTTCGTGTGGTGGGAGCACCTGCTGGAAGGCGGCGACCAGCCGCTCTGGTTCAGCGTCGAAGACGACGACGGGCGCCTCGAGCTGGCCATGTGGGTCACCCGCAAGGACCTCGTCGCGCTGCAACCCGGCGGCGATCACGTGGTCGACGGTGTGACGTTCCGCGAGTCCGAACGCGGCCGCGCCGGCTACACCACCGAGGGCACGACGGGCCTGCCGCCCGGCGGCGAGATGGACTTCGTCGACTACGCGAACGCCGACGAAAGCGCGCTGCTGTCCTTCGAGCGCTGGGGCCCGGGCATGCCGTGGGAGGTTTCCACCGGCAAGTCCGTGTCGACCGGCGAGCTCACCGTTTACCCCGCGCCCCCACCCAGCTCGCCGTAGCACCCATGCCGCTTCATCAACTCGCCGTATCGCCGGCCGACGTGGACGGCAAACGGCTCAAGCTCGCCCTCAACGCGCCCGCGCCGCCGACGCTGGCAAGCTGCCGGCTGGAGCACCCCGACGGCGGGGTACTCGTGCTCGGGGTCCTGGGCGCCTCCCATGTCGTCGTCGTGGAAGGTGTTTTCTCCGAACAGGTTTCGTGCACCGCCCGCAGCGACGGCGGCGATCTACCCGGACGCGCCGACGCGGGCGGCTACCACCTGGAATCCCGCACCGAGACGCACGACGAGACCGCGTTCCGCCGGCTCGCCCGCCGGCTGCGCGACGGCTGCGCGACGAACCCGGGCTGGCTCGGCGGGGTGTTCCCGGGCGACGACGCCGCCCTGACCGCCCTGGCCGCGGAGCCCGACGGCCCCGGATGGCGTTGGGAGACATGGCATCTCTATCCGGGCTACCCGCGCCCCGGTTCGGGCGGGACGGTCGTGCACACCACCAGCCGCTGGCACCCATGAGCCGCAACCGCCTGTTTTTGATCGCCGGCGCGTTGGCGCTGACGGCCACCGCGTCGTTGATTCTCGGAATTGTGTTGCTGAACAAGAACATCACGTCGTATATCGCCGGCCACTACCAGGAATACGGCCGCGACGCGAACGGCACGCGCTACGCGTGCACCGGCCCGGCCGACGACGTCGCCGACGCGCTCGCCGACTACCAGACCCCCGCCGCGCGCGCCGACGACGACAAAACCGAATACTTGCGCTACAGCAACGACATCGTGATCGTCGGCCCCGACGGCACCCGCCCCTGCAGCATCCGCGTCGAGAGCCTGAGCGCGGGCTACAGCCACGGCGCCTTCCTCTTCCTCGGCCCGGGGTTCACCCCCGGCTCCCCGGCGGGCGGCGCCGGCGGGCGGCCGGGCGGCCCCGGCGGAGTCAAATGACGACCGCGCTCGAGGCGACTCGAGCTCGAGCGACTCCGGGGCGGTGGCGGGCGCTGCTGCTGGCGGCCGTCGCGGCGTGCGCGGCCTGCGGCATCATCTACGAACTGGCCCTGCTGACGCTGTCGGCGAGCCTGAACGGCGGCGGGATCGTCGCCACCTCGCTGATCGTCGCGGGCTACATCGCCGCGCTGGGCGCGGGCGCCCTGGCGGTCAAACCGCTGCTGGCCCACGCGGCCATCGTGTTCATCGCCGTCGAGGCGCTGCTCGGCATCGTCGGTGGCCTGTCCGCGGCGGCGCTGTACGCGGTGTTCGCGTTCGTCGACGAGGCCGGCGGCTCGACGTGGGTGCTGGCGGCGAGCACGGCCCTGATCGGCGGGCTGGTCGGCGCCGAGGTGCCGCTGCTGATGACGCTGCTGCAACGCGGGCAGACCGTCGGCCCGGCCGACTTATCCGTCGATACCGGCCGCACGCTGGCCAACCTCAACGCGGCCGACTACCTGGGCGCGCTGATCGGCGGGCTGGTCTGGCCGTTCGCGCTGCTGCCGCACCTGGGCATGATCCGCGGCGCGGCGGCCACCGGGATCGTCAACCTGGTCGCCGCGGCCGTGGTGTCGATATTTCTGCTGCGCCACATCGTTTCGGTGCGGCAGCTGGTGACGGCGCTGTGCGCGCTCGCGGCCGCGCTGGTGCTGCTGGCCACGCTGCTGGCCGACGCCCGCGGCATCGAGACGACCAGCCGCCAACGCCTCTACGCCGACCCGATCATCGCCTACCGGCGCACCGCCTACCAGGAGATCGTGGTGACGCGGCGCGGCAACGACACCCGGCTCTACCTCGACGGGGGGCTGCAGTTTTCCACCCGCGACGAGTACCGCTACACCGAAAGCCTGGTCTACCCGGCGCTGAGTGCAGGCGCGTATTCCGTGCTGGTTCTCGGCGGCGGCGACGGCCTGGCCGCCCGCGAGCTGCTGCGCCAGCCCGGCGTGCAGCGGATCGTGCAGGTGGAGCTCGACTCCGCGGTCGTCGAGCTGGCCCGCACCACCCTGCGGCAGGCCAACGGTGGTTCGCTGGACAATCCGCGGGTCCACCTCGTCATCGCCGACGCGCTCACCTGGCTCCGCGCGACGCAGGATCGGTTCGACGCCGTCATCGTCGACCTGCCCGACCCCGACACCCCGGTGCTGGGCCGGCTGTATTCGGCCGAGTTCTACGCGCTGGCCGGTCATGCGCTGGCCCCCGACGGGCTGATGGTGGTGCAGTCCGGCAGCCCGTTTTCGACGGCGACGGCGTTCTGGCGCACGGTGTCGAGCATCCGGGCGGCCGGGTATGCCGTCACGCCCTATCACGTGCATGTGCCGACGTTCGGCGACTGGGGATTCGTCCTGGCGCGCCGCGGCGACGCCGGGGTTCAACCGCCGACGCCGACCGTGCCGGCCGACGCCCCACCGCTGCGCTTCCTCAACCAGCGGGTGCTCGACGCCGCCACCGTGTTCTCCGGCGACATCGGGCCGCGGCCGCTGGAGCCCTCGACGCTGGACAACCCCCGCATCGTCGAGGACATGCGGCACGGATACGACTAGAGCGCCTTCGAGATCAGGTCGCGGGCGCGGTCGAGCAGCGACGCGAACGGTCCCACCGCGAAATTCAGCTTCGCGGACTCCACGCCCGGGTGGGGCCGGGTCGGCGCGATAGCCTCGGCGGCCTGCACCGCCCTGGTCAGGCGCTGCCGCTCGTCGGCGGTCAGCTCGCTTCGCAGCTGGGTGAATTCCAGGTCCTCTTCGTGCTCGGCGTGCGCGAGCACCGCATCGCGCAGCTTGGTGAGCTCGTCGAGGAATTCCTGTGACCCGACGTCGAGACCTTCGATGCTCGACAGCAGCTCCTTGGCCTCGTGTTCCTCTCGCAGGCGCAGGTCGACGAGCTGGTCGCCGACCTCGGCGCGGGCGCGGGGATGGATGAACATCTCCTCGGCGGTCTCGTGGACCGCCAACAGCTGACGCAACGCCACGAACGCAGCCTCACGGGCCGGCGTGTCCGACGCGTGCAGCACCTCGTCGAACATGTCCTCGATCAGATCGTGTTGAGCCTCAAGGAATTTGACAACGTCACTCGGTGTCTCGACGAGCATTTCCGGCATGGCGGACCGCCTCCATTTTTGTCGTGGTATTCGCGCTTTGGGCTGCACGCGGATTGAGTGTCCACATACCCTTGTTGCGCGCACGCAAAACGCGGCGGACGCCGGTCGACGTCTGGCTTGGCGCCGAGCGTGCGCTGAGGGCGCGAAATCCGCCGGAATCTCGCCCTGCTTACACGCTCGGCGAAAGCGACCTACTCGTCGTCGAGCGCGGCCAGCACCTCGTCGGACAGGTCGACGTTGGTCCAGACATTCTGCACGTCGTCGCCGTCTTCCAGCGCGTCGACGAGCTTGAACACCTTGCGGGCGCCCTCGACGTCGACGGGCACGCTGACCGACGGCTGGAAGCCGGCCTCGGCCGAGTCGTAGTCGATGCCGGCGTTCTGCAGCGCGGTCCGCACAGCCACCAGGTCGGTCGGCTCGGAGATCACCTCGAAGCTGTCGCCGAGGTCGTTGACGTCCTCGGCGCCGGCGTCCAGCACGGCCATCAGCACGTCGTCCTCGGTCAACCCGTTCTTCTCCAGCGTGACCACGCCCTTGCGGGTGAACAGGTAGGACACCGAACCGGGGTCGGCCATGCTGCCGCCGTTGCGCGTCATCGCGACGCGCACCTCGCTGGCCGCGCGGTTGCGGTTGTCGGTCAGGCATTCGATCAGCACGGCAACGCCGTTGGGCCCGTACCCCTCGTACATGATGGTCTGATAGTCGGCGCCGCCGGCCTCCTCGCCGGCGCCGCGCTTGCGGGCCCGCTCGATGTTGTCGTTGGGCACCGAGGTCTTCTTCGCCTTCTGAATGGCGTCATACAGCGTCGGATTGCCGGCCGGGTCGCCGCCGCCGGTGCGCGCGGCCACCTCGATGTTCTTGATCAGCCGGGCGAACTCCTTGCCGCGGCGGGCGTCTTTGACGGCCTTCTGATGTTTGGTGGTGGCCCACTTGGAATGGCCGCTCATGTGTGTCTGGTACCTCTTCTATTCACGATGTTGGCCTGACGAGTCTACGCGGACGGGGATCCACCCGGCGGAAAGAACCCCGGCACCCAGCGCTCGATGATCTCGGCGTAGTTCGTCTCGGCGTCGAGTTGCACTGCGACGCCGATCAATCCGCCGAGGGTGCGCAGCAGCATGACGTAGCCGGCCGGGATGGTCAGCTGCCGGGCCATCTTGAACCGGTCGCCGAAGCCCTCGGCCAACGGATCGGTGGTGACCAACGCCGACTTCTGGAACCACTTGCGGGTGAAGTGAAACTCGCCGGCGCGCAGCGGATCGATGTAGGGCCACAGCGGCCCGAGGTACTCCACCAGCTGATCGGCGGACAGGTCGTAGTCGGCGGGCATGAACCCGAGCACCTTGAGCAGCCGAAGCACCTCGTCGAATTTTTCGTCGCGCGCCCAGCACAGCAGTTCGCCGAACTCCGCGGGGACACCGCCCGGGTGCGGCGCGCAGGCGCCGAAATCGATGACGCCCAAACGGCCGTCGGGCAACACCAGGAAGTTGCCCGGGTGCGGGTCGGCGTGCACCAGCCCGGCCCGCGGCGGCGAGCTGAGGGTGAACTCGATGAGCAACGCGGCGGCGGTATCCCGCTCCTTTTTGGTGCCGCTGGCGATGATCGACGAGAGCCGCCGCCCGTCGACCCACTCCGACACGATGACCTTCGGCGCGCTGGCGACGACGGCCGGCACCAGAAACTTCGGGTCACCGGCGAACGCCTTGGCGAAGGCGCGCTGATTTTCGGCCTCCTGGCGGTACTCCAATTCGCCTTCGAGGGTGTCGTGGATCTCCGCGATCAGCCGGTCCACGTCGGCGCCGGGAACCACCTGCTTGGCGATCCAGCTGAACCGCTGGATCAGCTTGAGGTCGGCGCGCAGCGCCTCGTCGGCGCCCGGGTATTGCACCTTGACGGCGACCTCGCGCCCGTCGTGCCAGATCGCCCGGTGCACCTGGCCGATGCTGGCCGCGGCGGCGGGAGTGTCGTCGAAGGACTGGAACCGGTCGCGCCATTTGGTGCCCAGTTGGCCGTCGAGCACCCGGTGCACCTTGGCCGCCGGCAGCGGCGGGGCCTCGCTTTGCAGCTTGATCAGGGTTTCGCGAAACGGCTCGGCGAACTTGGGCGGGATCGCGGCCTCCATCACCGACAGCGCCTGGCCGACCTTCATCGCGCCGCCCTTGAGCTCCCCGAGCACCTTGAACATCTCGTCGGCGGCCTTTTCCAGCAGCTCCGCGTTGACCTCGTCCTTGGACTTGCCGGTCATCCGCTTGCCGACACCGAGCGCCGCGCGCCCGGCCACCCCGGCCGGAAGGCTGGCCAGCTTGGCCGCGCGGCGGATCCCGCCCCGTCTGATGTCTGCCATGCGCCCATCATGCCGGGTCGGCGGGGCCCCGCGCCGAAACTGCCACTCGGCAATTCAGATGGTGGCGACGTACCCGCCGTCGTCGCGGTAGTCGGATCCGGTGATGTTTCCGGCGCGGTCACTGGCCAGGAAGACGACCAAATCGGCGACTTCCTCGGGTGTGGTGAAGCGCCCCGTCGCCGCGGTCCGCGCGAGCTTGGCCCGATGCTCCTCGCCCGTCCGGCCCCGCATCGCGGCGAACCCGTCGGCCGCCCCGCCCGGCCGGATCCACCGCTCGGTCGAAACCGGGCCCGGACTGACCGAGTTGACCCGAATGTTCTTGGGCGCCAGGTCTTTCGACAACGCCTTGGCAAAGGCGGCGACGGCGGCCTTGGCGGCGCAGTAGTCGTAGGCGTTGGGGGTGGGCAGGTAGGCGTTGATCGAGCTGACCATGACGATGGAACCGCCGCCGCGCCGCTCGATCTCCGGCAGCGCCGCGCGGGTCGGGCGCACGACGCCCATCAGGTTCAGCTCCCAGGACGCGCGCCACTCGTCGTCGGAAATGCCGGCGAGTCCAGGCCGGCGGGGGGTGGCACCGCCGACGTTGTTGATCAACACGTCGATCCCGCCGCGGCGGGCCGCCGCCGCGATCAGTTCTTCGGCGGCGCCGGGTCGGGTCAGGTCGACGGACACGAACGAAACCCGCCCACCCTCTTCAAGCCGGGGCAGCTGCTTGCCGGGGGTGCGTGATCCGGCCACCACGTGCGCGCCCGCGGCGACGAGGGCCTCGGTGACCGCCAGCCCGATGCCCTTGCTGGCGCCGGTGACGACGGCGGTCTTGCCGAACAGCTGCAAATCCATTGGCGCTCCCTTGATCCGCGCTCAGTTCCGTTTGCGCGCCCGTACGTAACGGTATGCACTAATGGCGTGAAGCTTGCCGACTGTCCGGTGTTTCCCGCCGAGGCGGGAGCCGCCCTGAGCACCGACCGCGGCCTGGGTTGGCGTCTGGTGCGACAGGCCGGCCCGGTCTTGCGAAACCCGGAGACAAACTGGGCATTTGTCGTCGGACGCGGGGAGGTGCTGGCGAACCTGGACGATCCACGCTTCGACGCCGCCCGCGCCATTTCCGAAAGCGAGCTCGAGGCTCACCAGCAGCTCTTCAGGCCGAAGTCGGCGCATGAGATCGCGGCGGCGTTTCGTCCGACCGCCGCCGCGCTGATCGAACGTTTCGCCGCCGCGGGTGGCGGCGACGCGGTGGCCGAAGTGACCACGCCGATGGCCGGCGCCCTGTTCGACATCGTGGCGCGCCTGCGGCTGTTGCCCGTTGAGCACCTGCACGGACGGTCCGGTCACGTGTTGTCCGAGGCGTGCCGCAACCTGTTCAAACACGCCGGCTGGCACCTGTTCGAGTTGGCCCGCCGCCCGGATTTGTGCGACGTGATTCGAAGTCGGCCCGAGCTGATCCGCGGGTTCGTCGAAGAGGTGCTGCGGCTGGAGCCGATGGTGCCGGCGTGCCAACGCTTTACCACCCAGCCGACGACCGTCGGCGAGGTTGAGTTGCCGCCCGGCGTGGTGGTGATGTTGTGTTTCGCCGCGGTGCAGCGCGACGGCAGCGACGAGCTGTCCACCGATGACCTTGTGATCGGCGCTCGGGCGCACCGGCATTGGAGTTTGGGTGCGGGGTCGATGCGTTGCCGGGGCGGGCACATCGTCCGGCAGGTGCTGCGGGTGCTGGTCGAGGAGTGGGTCGGCCGCGCCGGGCATCTTGGGCCGGTTCCCGGCTTCCGACCGGCGGCCGAGTTCCCACAGACCCAGAACTCGCTGTGGCCGCCGCGGCTGCCACTGACGACGCGGGCTTAGACCCGACCCGTCACCATGTCGACGAACCAGCGGTGGATGCGCCGGTCGCCGGTCATCTCGGGGTGAAACGCCGTCGCCAGCACCGGGCCCTGCCGCACCGCCACCGCGTGGTCCGCGGCCCGGGCCAGCACCTGAACTCCAGCGCCGACCCGCTCCACCCAGGGCGCGCGGATGAACACCGCACGCACCGGGCCGTCCAGGCCCTCGAACGCGATGTCCCCCTCGAAGGAGTCCACCTGCCGTCCAAATGCGTTGCGCCGCACCGTCATATCGATCCCGTGCAGCGGCAGCGCCTTGCGGCCGTTGGCGCCGGCGTCGAGGATCTCGCTGGCCAGCAGGATCATGCCCGCGCACGCGCCGTAGGCCGGCAGCCCGTCGGCCAGCCGCCGCCGCAACGGTTCCAGCAGCTCCAGATCTGCCAACAGGTGGCTCATCGTGGTCGACTCCCCGCCGGGGATGACCAGCCCGTCCACCGCGTCGAGCTCGCTGCGGCGACGCACGGGCATGGCTTCGGCGCCGGCTTCGGTCAGCGCCGCCAGGTGCTCACGGGTATCGCCCTGCAGCGCCAGCACCCCGATCCGCGGGACGCTCATGACTCCCGCTTGTGGCGGGTCAGCCCCTCCTGCATCACCGCCGCCACCATCTCGCCGGTCTGGGTGAAGATCTTGCCCTGGGTCAGGGCGCGGCCCCCGCAGGCCGACGGCGACGACTGGTCGTAGAGCAACCATTCGTCGGCGCGGAACGCGCGCATGAACCACATCGCGTGGTCCAGCGACGCGATCTGCAGGTGCTCACGCTCGTCGAGGTGGTTGACCTGCGCCGACCCCAACAAGGTGAGGTCGCTCATGTAGGCCAGCGCGCAGATGTGCAGCACCGGATCGTCGGGCAGCGGGTCGCGGTGGCGGAACCACACCTGCTGCTGGGACGCCATGCCGGGCGACAGCTGCAGCTGGTCGCGCGGCACGATGCACACGTCCCACTCCTCGAACTGCCTGAATCCGGCCTCCTCGAACACCTTGAAGGACTGCAGTCCGGGCAGGCCGTCGGGCGGCGGCGCGGTCGGCATGGCGTCCTGGTGGTTGATGCCGTCCTGGTCGGTCTGAAACGACGCCGACATGGAGAAGATGGTCTTGCCGTGCTGGATGGCGCTGACGCGCCGGGTGCAGAACGAGCCCCCGTCGCGCACCCGCTCGACGAGAAAAACCGTGGGGTTGTTGGGATCGCCGGGCCGCAGAAAGTAGCCGTGCAGCGAGTGCACCAGGAAGTGCGGGTCGACGGTGCGCACCGCCGACACCAGCGACTGGCCCGCCACATGGCCGCCGAACGTGCGCTGCAGGAAACCCGATGCCGGGCTGAACACGCGGCCGCGGTAGATGTTGACCTCGAGCTGTTCGAGATCGAGGATCTCTTCGATTGCCACCGATGCCGTCGGCTTACCAGCCGCGCTCGGCCAGGCGATGCGGCTGCGCGATCTCGTCGACGTTGATGCCGACCATCGCCTCGCCCAGCCCGCGCGACACCTTGGCCAGCACGTCGGGGTCGTCGTAGAACGTGGTGGCCTTGACGATCGCGGCGGCGCGGTGCGACGGCGCGCCGGACTTGAAGATGCCCGATCCCACGAACACGCCCTCGGCGCCGAGCTGCATCATCATCGCGGCGTCGGCGGGGGTGGCGATACCGCCGGCGCTGAACAGCGTCACCGGCAGCTTGCCCGCGCGCGCCACCTCGGCGACCAGCTCGTAGGGCGCCGCCAATTCCTTTGCCGCCACGAACAATTCGTCCTCCGACAGCGACGACAGCCGGCGGATTTCGGCGCTGATGGCCCGCATGTGCGTGGTGGCGTTGGAGATGTCACCGGTGCCGGCCTCACCCTTGGAGCGGATCATCGCGGCCCCTTCGCCGATGCGCCGCAGCGCCTCACCGAGGTTGGTCGCCCCGCACACGAACGGCACGTTGAACTTCCACTTGTCGATGTGGTGGGTGTAGTCGGCGGGGGTGAGCACCTCGGACTCGTCGATGTAGTCCACCCCGAGGCTCTGCAGGATCTGCGCCTCGACGAAATGCCCGATGCGCACCTTGGCCATCACCGGGATGGTGACGGCGGAGATGATGCCCTCGATCATGTCCGGGTCGCTCATCCGCGCCACCCCGCCGTGGGCGCGGATGTCGGCGGGGACGCGTTCCAGCGCCATCACGGCGACGGCGCCGGCGCCCTCGGCGATTCGGGCCTGTTCGGGGGTGACGACGTCCATGATGACGCCGCCCTTGAGCATCTCGGCCATGCCGCGCTTGACGCGCGCGGTCCCGGTTTGCCCGCTGCCGTTCGGTGAAGCGGCAGTAGTCACTGCTGATCTCCTTTAACTGGTGTCAGCCCAGTCTAGTGAGGCCTGCTGCCGCTCACCAAAGTCGAGGACTACACCCGTTCGAGATAGAAGTACGCGTAACGGCCTGTGTCGAGGGCGTTCTTGCCGTCCATGATGCCCATCACGGCGTCGTCGTCGATCTTCTTGAAGTGGTCGTGCACGGGCTGCCCGTCGAACACCATCGTCGCGGTGAGCTCGCCGCGGAACTCCTCCATCCACAGGCTGCCCTCGCCGTTCTCGGTGTTCGAGTACTTGTTGCCGTCGGCGTCCAAGCAGATCAGCGGCTGGACGTCGGTGGCCGAGTTGAAGGTCTTGCCGAACCAGTTGATCAGGGCCAACGTTCCGTTTTCCCGGTGGCCGGTGTCGAATTCGCCGCCTTGCCATTCCCCGATCATGAAGTCGATGGTCGCGGGCGCCAGCGTGGCCCAGAACTCGTCGAGCTCGGCGTCGGGGATGAACACCCGCTCCGGCCCGGTCACCAGGCGCTGGCCGGCGCGCCTTTTGAGCTCGGTGAACTTCTGACGGGCCTGGGTGGCTTGGGTGGTGGCTACTGAAGTGTTCATGGCGTTGATCATTCATCCGGTGCGGGTGTCACACCAGGGGTGCTGGGCTTGTGGGGTCACAAGCGCGCCTTGTAGCCCCCTCAGCGGATGGATTGCAGCGCGAACTGGCGGCCGCGCGAGGGGTTGTCGGCCAGCGCGGTCGCCTCGGTGAGCAACTCGGACAGCTGACGCGGGTACACGGTCTCGCCGCCGGCCTCCAGCTGCACGATGTCGGCGGCGGTGCACCAGCGATGGCCGTGGATGTAGCGGCGTTCCAGTTCCGTGCGCTCCGACAGGTTGGGCTCGAACCGCGACGTGCGGTGCACGAAGAAGAATTCCTCGCTGTCGATCAGCGCGCCGTTGAACTCGAAGACCTCGTCGCGGCGCCAGATGGGACCCACCATGTCGGCCGGCGTGACGCGCAGACCGGTTTCCTCGGCCAGCTCCCGCGCGGCCGCCTCGGCGAGCCGCTCGCCGGGCCGCACTTCCCCGCCGACGGTGAACCACCAACGCGGCGCGTCGACAATGGCCGGATCCGACCCGCACAGCAACAGCACCGCGCCCGTGTGGTCGAGCAGCACCACCCGCGCCGACGTGCGGTGGCTGGGCGCGCCGTGATCGCCGTGCGCCTGCGCGTGCGGTCGCTCGACGATCTCGAAATAGCTTGGCGGAGCAGCGGTTCCGCCGAGGTGCAGGGCGCGCACCAGGGGCCGCTCGGCCAACGCGAGGGTGTCCCGGACGGCGTCGTTGTGGAACCGGCGGGCCAGCAGCACGCGGGCTTCGGCGTCGGCCAGTTCGGCGATCAACCCGGCCGGCAGCGACGCGGGGTCGACCACCGCCAGCGCGGCCGCGAGCTCGTTTTCCGCGTGCTCACGCTCGTGACGGGGCGCGTTTTCCGCCGCGTCGGCCAGCGCGGCCAGCGTCTTGGCCGCGGCAGTGCCGCCGTAGGCGTCGATCGCGACGGCGCGGGCCACCACCGCGCGGCGCGCCAGCGCGCCGTCGAGCGCCTGCCAGGACAGGTCGTAGCGCACGTTCAACCGGTCCAGCCGGTGCGCGGTGCGATAAGCCCAGGAGCCGGCGAGCGCGAGCAGCACCACCAGCACCGCGATGGCCGTGACCACCAGCCACGTCATCAGCTGGCCACCTGAACTTTCGCGCCCGAACCGGCGACCGTCTCGTAGACCCGCATGATCTGGCTGGCCACCACCGACCAGTCGTAGCGGCCGACGACGTCCCGCGCGGCGGTCACGTAGCGGTCGCGCAGCTGGTCGTTTTCCAACGTCGCGATCAGCGCCTGGGCCAGCGCGGCGCCGTCACCGACCGGCACCAGGCAGCCGACCTCGCCGTCGCGCAGCACGCGGCGAAAGGCGTCCAGGTCGCTGGCCACCACCGCGGTGCCGGCGGCCATCGCCTCCACCAGCACGATGCCGAAGCTCTCGCCGCCGGTGTTGGGCGCGCAGTAGACGTCGGCGCTGCGCATCGCCGCGGCCTTGACGTCGTCGTCCACCAGGCCGAGAAAGCGCAGGTGTCCCACCAATTCGCCTGCCTGGGCGCGCAATTGGTCTTCGTCGCCGCGGCCCACGACGAGCAGCTGCACATCGGCGAAGCGTTCCACCACTTTCGGCAGCGCCTCGAGCAGGACGGCCATGCCCTTGCGCGGCTCGTCGTAGCGGCCCAGGAACAGCACCGTCTTGCCGGGCCGCGGATAGCCGTCCAGCGGCGCCGCCGACGCGAGGGCGGTCACGTCGACCCCGTTGGGGATCTCCACCGCGTCGGATCCCAGGGCCTCCATCTGCCAGCGCCGGGCCACGTCGGACACCGCGATGCGGCCGACGATCTTCTCGTGCCACGGCCGCAGCACGCCCTGAAACACCGTCAGGGTCAGCGACTTGGTGGTGGAGGTGTGAAACGTGGCCACGATCGGGCCCTCGGCCACCCGCAGCGCCCACATCGACAGGCTGGGCGCGTTCGGTTCGTGCAGGTGCAGCACGTCGAAGTCGCCGTCGGTCAGCCATCGTCGGACCCTGCCGTGCACCGCCGGGCTGAACTGCAGCCGCGACACCGACCCGTTGTAGGGAATCGGGATGGCCTTGCCGGCCGAGACGACGTAGTCGGGCAGCGGGGTGTCCGGCGAAGCGGGCGCCAGCACGCTGACCTGCTGCCCGCGGGCCAGCATCACCTCGGCCAGCTGCAACACGTGGGACTGCACCCCGCCCGGCACGTCCAGCGAGTACGGACAGACCATCCCGATCCGCATCAGGATTCCCTCAGCCGCGCCTGTCGGGCTTCGGACAGATCGGCCAGCCACTGCGGCTGCATCATGTGCCAGTCGGCGGGGTGCGCGGCGATGTTGGTCGCGAACTGGTCGGCCAGCGCCTGGGTGACGACGCCGACGTCGCCGCTGCTGCAGTCCAGCGGCGGATGCACCTCGATCGGCCAGCCGTTTGGCTCGTACCAGGAGTGCACCGCGCACAGCGCGGCCCCCGTCGCGATCGCGAGCTTCGCCGGGCCGGCCGGCATCCGGGTGGGCTCGCCGAAGAAGTCGACCTGCACGCCGGTGCGGGTGAGGTCGCGCTCGGCCATCAGGCACACCACCCCGCCGGCCTGCAGCCGCTCGCAGAGTACCTCGAAGGGCGGCCGGGCGCCGCCGGACAGCGGCAGCACCTCGAAGCCGAGGCTCTCGCGGTAGTCGATGAACCGCTTGTACAGCGACTCGGGCTGCAGGCGTTCGGCGACGGTGGCGAATTTTCCGTGCGTCTGCACCAGCCACACCCCGGCCATGTCCCAGTTGCCGCTGTGCGGCAACGCCAAGACCAGTCCGCGCCCGTCGGCGATGCCCGCGTCGATGATGTCGGCGCCGCGGAACGTCTTGTTCAGCTGGGCGGCCAGCGCGCGGTGGTTCATCGTCGGCAGCCGAAACGCCTCACGCCAGTAGCGGGCATACGACGCCAGCGAGGCGCGCATCAGCGCGGCCGGCACGTCGGCGGGTTGCGCTCCGATGACGCGGGCCAGGTTCTTGCGCAACTGTTCGGGTCCGCCGCCGCGGGCCGCGTAGCGCGCCCCGGTGTCGAACGCCCTGCGGGCGGCGAATTCCGGCATGGCCCGCACCGCCATCCACCCGGCGGCGTATGCCCAGTCGGTCGCTTTATCGGTGAGGATCACGGCGCGCCCATCCGTTCCGTGGCACCCGGCGAGGTCCGCACCGTGTGCAACCGCTGGCCGCAGGTGATCACGCTGGCCACGGCGAGCAGCCACATCGCCACCGGCAGCGCCGGCGGCCAGGCCACGAATGGGAAGTCGGATATGCCGGCGCCGGTGAGCGCGATGATCAGCCGTTCGGGCCGTTCGATGATGCCGCCGTCGCCGCGCAGCCCGCTGGCTTCGGCCCGGGCCTTGAGGTAGGAGATGACCTGCGAGGTGACCAGACAGATCAGGGTCGCGACCGCGAGCGGCCGGTCGTGCAGGTGGAACACGATCCACCACAGCAGCCCGCAGAACACCGCGCCGTCGCTGATCCGGTCGCAGGTCGCGTCCAGCACCGCGCCGAATCGGGTGCCGCCGCCGCGTTCGCGGGCCATCGCCCCGTCGAGCATGTCGAACACCACGAAGAACCAGACCACACAGGCGCCGGCGAACAGCTTGCCCATCGGGAACAGGATCAGCGCCCCCGCCACCGACGCAACGGTGCCCACGATGGTGACGCCGTCGGGCGTAAGGCCGATGCGCAGCGCCGCGCGGGCGGTCGGCTCGGTCAGCCGCGCGAACGCCGCCCGGGACAGGAACGGCATCTTGCTCATTGGTCTTGGGCCCACGCCGTCGCGAGCAGTTGGCGCGTGTCGCGCAGCAGCTGCGGGATCACCTTGGAGCCGCCGACGATGGTGATGAAGTTGGCGTCGCCGCCCCAGCGCGGCACCACGTGCACGTGCAGGTGCTCGGCCAGTGATCCACCCGCCGACGTGCCCAGGTTCAGGCCGACGTTGAACCCGTGCGGCCGCGACACGCCCTTGATGACGCGAATTGCCTTCTGGATGAACGCCATTAGCTCCGCGCTCTCGGGTTCGGTGAGGTCCTCCAGTTCGGACACCCGCCGGTAGGGCACCACCATCAGGTGTCCCGGGTTGTACGGGTAGAGGTTGAGCACGGCGTAGACGAGTTCGCCACGCGCCACCACCAGGCCCTCCTCATCGGGCAGTTGCGGGATGTCGGTGAACGGCTGCTCGCTGGTGCCGTTATCGCGTTTCAGCGGGCCTTCCGCCAGATACGTCATCCGGTACGGGGTCCACAACCGCTGCAGGCGATCGCTCTCGCCCACGCCCCTATCGAGGATGCCCTCTTCGTCGCTCACTGCCCGGGCACCTTCACCAGTTCGGCTGTGGGAGAAGCATTCTCGCGGTCGGCGATCCAACCCACGATGGCCTCCACCGCGCTGTCGCGCGGCACCCCGTTGAGCTGCGTGCGATCCCGGAAACGGAAACTGACCGCGTCGGCCTCCACGTCGCGGTCACCGGCCAGCAACATGAACGGCACCTTCTGCGCCGTGTGATTGACGATCTTCTTGGCCATCCGGTCGTCGCTGGCGTCCACCTCGACGCGCACTCCGCGCGATTTCAGTTGCGCGGCAACATCTTCCAGATATGCGACGTGCTCGTCGGCGACCGGGATGCCGACCACCTGAACGGGGGCCAGCCACGCCGGGAACGCGCCCGCGTAGTGCTCGGTCAGCACGCCGAAGAACCGCTCGATCGACCCGAACAGCGCCCGGTGGATCAGCACCGGCCGCTGTCGCGACCCGTCGGCCGCCGTGTACTCCAACTCGAAGCGGTCCGGCATGTTGAAGTCCAGCTGGATGGTCGACATCTGCCAGCTGCGGCCCAGCGCATCCTTGACCTGCACCGAGATCTTCGGGCCGTAGAACGCCGCGCCGCCGGGGTCGGGAACCAGCTGCAGCCCGGAGGCCTCGCCCACCTCGCGCAGCACCCGGGTGGCCTCCTCCCATACCTCGTCGGAGCCCACGTATTTGTCCGGGTCCTTGGTGGACAGCTCCAGGTGAAACTCGTTGAGGCCGTAGTCGGCAAGCAGGTCGAGCACGAAACGCAGCAGCGACGCCAGCTCGTCGCGCATTTGCTCGCGCGTGCAGTAGATGTGCGCGTCGTCCTGCGTCATGCCGCGCACCCGGGTCAGCCCGTGGATGACGCCGGACTTCTCGTGGCGGTAGACGCTGCCGAACTCGAAGAGCCGCAACGGAAGTTCGCGATAGGAGCGGCCGCGCGCCCGGTAGATCAGGTGGTGCATCGGGCAGTTCATCGGCTTGAGGTAGTAGTCCTGGCCGGGCTTGCGGACCGTGCCGTCCTCGTTGTACTCCGCGTCGATGTGCATCGGCGGGTACATGCCCTCGGCGTACCACTCGAGGTGGCCCGACGTGATGTAGAGCTGCTCCTTGGTGATGTGCGGGGTGTTGACGAACTCGTACCCGGCTTCCTTGTGCTTGCGGCGCGAGTAGTCCTCCAGCTCGGTGCGCACGATGCCGCCCTTGGGGTGGAAAACCGCTAGGCCGGAACCGATTTCGTCGGGGAAGCTGAACAGGTCGAGCTCCACCCCGAGCTTGCGGTGGTCGCGGCGCTGCGCTTCTTCGAGGAGCTCCAGGTGCTGCTCGAGCGCCTCCTGCGATTCCCAGGCGGTGCCGTAGATGCGTTGCAGGCTGGCGTTGTTCTGGTCGCCGCGCCAGTACGCGGCCGAGCTGCGGGTCAACTTGAACGCCGGGATGTGCTTGGTGGTCGGGATGTGCGGGCCGCGGCACAGGTCGCCCCAAACCCGTTCGCGGGTACGGGGATTGAGGTTGTCGTAGGCGGTGAGCTCGTCGCCCCCGACCTCCATCACGTCCGGATCGCCGGACTTGTCGTCGACCAGTTCGAGCTTGTAGGGCTCGTTGGCCAGCTCTTCGCGCGCCTGCTCTTTGGAGTCATACACGCGCCGGTCGAACAACTGTCCGTCCTTGACGATCTGGCGCATCTTCTTTTCCAGCGCCGCCAGGTCGTCAGGCGTGAAGGGCTCGTCGACGTCGAAGTCGTAGTAGAAGCCGTCGGTGATGGGCGGCCCGATCCCGAGTTTGGCGTGCGGGAACAGGTCCTGGACGGCCTGGGCCAAGACGTGTGCGGTGGAATGCCGGATGACGGCCCGGCCGTCGTCGGTGTTGGCCGCCACCGGCGTGACTTCGACGTCGGTCTCGGGCACCCAACTCAGGTCGCGCAGTTGTCCGTTGGCGTCGCGGACCACGACGATCGCGTCGGGCGTGCCGCGCCGCGGCAACCCCGCCTCCCCGACCGCGGCGGCCGCGGTGGTCCCGGCGGGAACCCGGATCGGGGCTGCCGGGGCGGACGGTGCGGGGGCGCTCATCGGGTTGGGTCTCCATGGGTTGGTGTGTCTTTTGATCCAAGCAATGCTATCGGGGGGGCGCCCTCAGGGCTGGCCAGGCTTGAGCCGCACGAACAGTGCTTCGGCTTCGGCCAGCAGGGTGTCGCCGTCCCTTAACCGGCCCGACACGAAAATCTTTCGGCCCTCGTCCCGGTCGATTCCCGCGTCGATCTGCAGTTCCTTTTCGATCGGGACGATGTGCCGGTAATCGATCTTGAGGTACGCGGTGCGCTGGCGACGGCTGCCGGTGAGCAGCACCCCCGTCAGCCCGAGCACGGTGTCGAACAGCATCCCCAGAGACCCGCCGTGCACGGCGCCGTTGCGGCCCAAGTGAAACCGCGCGAACCGGGCCCACCCGGCGACCCGGCCATCCTCGGTTTTGTGGGCCGAAAGCGGGACGGTCAGGATGTTGCCGCGCATCGGCAGGTCCATCCGCCGGCCCGACGGCGACGCCCACTCGTCCGCGTCGAACGGGCTGAGCAATTCCGAGACCTTGTCCAACATGTCGGCGGCCTGGGTGATCACCTCGTCGGGCGCGTCGACGGCGCGGGCGTGGTCCTGCAGCTTGCGCACCGCGTCGATGAAGCGGCCGTAGTCCGGGCCGCCCTTGGTCGTCGGTTCGGGCGGGTTGAATCCACCGCCCGGGTGTTTGTGGGCCACCAGGACACCGTAGGACACCGTATGAGGTGCTCTAGGCCCCTAGCCGTCCTGGCCGTCGGCGCCGTGGGCGCCCGTGCTGCCGTCGATGCCCGAGGAGCCGAGAAGGCTGGACCCATTGCCGCCCGCGCCGCCCTTCCCTAATCCACCACCCCCGCCGCCGGCGCCGCCCGTGCCGCCGGCGCCGGCGGTTCCGTTGGTACCCGGGCGACCCATTAGCGACCCGCCGGCGCCGCCGGCGCCACCGAGCGCGCTGCCGCCGCCGTCCCCACCGGTGCCGCCCATGCCGCCGCTGCCGCCGTTGCCGCCGTCGCCGCCGAAGCCCTGATGGCCGACCACGGCGATGCCGGCGCCACCGTCGCCGCCTTTGCCGGCCGTGCCGCCCACGCCACCACCGCCGCCCGCGCCGCCGGAGCCCGCTGCGCCGCCGTGTCCGCCGTCGCCGATGGCGCCGGCCGCACCGCCGTGACCGCCCTGCCCTCCGAAGCCGCCGGCGCCGCCACTACCGCCCATGCCGCCGTCGCCACCAAAGTTGCCGGTCCCGCCCGCCCCGTTGCCGCCGCCGTTGCTAACGCCGGACCCGCCGCCGCCGCCGTTGCCGCCCTGACCCCCGGCGGCACCCGCGCCGCCCGCGCCGCCCGTGCCGCCGGCACCGCCGGCGCCGCCGCTGCCGACGAACAATCCGCCGTGACCGCCGCTGCCGCCCGTGCCGCCGGTACCGCCGCTACCGCCGGATGCGCCGGTCCAACCTATTCCGCCGGATCCACCGGGACCGCCCAGCGCAGCACCGTTGGAAGCACTACCGTTGCCGCCGACACCGCCGTTGCCGCCCGCACCGCCGGGCGCGGCGCCGATCGTCCCGTTGCCGCCCCCACCCCCGGCGGCAAGGCCCGCACCGCCGATCACCGACGCACCGCCGCCGTCTCCGCCGGCGCCGCCGTTGCCACCGAAACCGCCTGTCCCGCCCTGCGCGCCGAATGCGGTCCCGTTGCCAATGACCAGCGCGCCGCCGCCCGCCCCGCCCGCGCCGCCCGTGGTGCCGAGTCCGCCGACGGCGCCGTCGCCGCCGTTGCCGCCGATGGCATCGGCGTTACTCGAGTCTTGTGTGACACCCACACTCCCGGTGGCCGCCGCGCCGTTGAGGAGGGGGTTGACACCGTTGGCCCCGGCCAGGCCGGTGCCACCCTGCCCGCCGGCGCCGCCGCTACCGAACAGGACGGCGTCACCGCCGTTGCCGCCCGACCCGGGATTGCCGCCGTTGATGCCCGACGTGGCGGCGCCGCCCTGTCCGCCGACACCGCCGTTGCCGAACAGCCGTCCGCCGTTGCCGCCGTTGCCGCCGGAAGCCCCCGCGCCGCCCGCTCCGCCGGCCCCGCCGTTGCCGATCAACCCGGCGTTGCCGCCGTCGCCGCCCGCCTGGCCGGCGACGCCGTCCCCGCCCTTGCCGCCGTTGCCGTACAGCAACCCTCCGGGTCCGCCGGCCTGACCGGGCCCGCCGTTGGTGCCGTTGCCGATCAGCGGGCGACCCACCAATGCTTGCGTGGGCCCATTGATCGCGGCGAGGGCGCCCTGCGCGACGTTGGCTGCCTCGGTCTGAACGTAGGCGCCGGCACCCGCGTACAGCGCCTGCACAAACTGCGCATGAAACGCCGCTGCTTGCGCGCTGACCTGCTGATACGCCTGCCCATGCCCGCCGAAGAACGCCGCGACGGCCGCCGACACTTCGTCGGCCCCGGCCGCCAGCACGGTCGTCGTGCGGCCCGCCGCCGCCGCGTCGGCGGCGCTCAGCGCCGAGCCGATGGTTTGCAGATCAGTCGCCGCCGCGGCCAAAAAATCCGGCGCCGCTATCACGAAGGACATCGTGGCCTCCCGCCATTCGGCCGTCAGTTAGCAAAGCTCAGCCGATACCGATTCTGGCAGAACCAGGGCGATTCGGCGGGGTCAATTTTTTTGCCACAGCACGCGACGCCGCTAGCCGTGCTGGCCGGGGGAGCCGTTGCCGCCGAAGGTGCTACCGCCGCCGGCACCGCCACCGGCGCCGGCGCTGCCACCCTTGCCGCCGCTGTTGGCGTGAATACCGCCATTGGCGCCCGAGCCGCCGGTCCCGCCGTTGGCAGCGCTGCCGCCGGCGCTGCCGTTGCTGCCAACGCCCGGGTCGACGTTGACGACGCCGCCGCCCCCACCACCGCCGTCGACGCCCAGCCCGCCCAATCCCCCGGACCCGCCGCCGGCCACGACGACGGGATTCGAGGCGTTGGCACCGCCGCCGGCGCCGCCGGTGCCGCCGAATACGTTGGCCGCGCCGCCCGCACCGCCGCCGCCACCACCACCTCCGGTGGCGGCCGACTGCTGGGCGGAACCGCCCGCGCCGCCGCCACCGCCGCCGCCACCGATGCCGCCGGTCGCGCCGCCGGCCGCGGCGCCGAAACCACCGCTTCCCCCGCCGCCGCCTGAGCCGACGGCCCCGCTGACGGTCGGGGTCTGGGCGGCGCCGCCGGTCCCGCCGGATCCGCCCGCTCCGCCGGAGTTGCCGGTGCCGCCGCTGCCCGTGCCGGTGCCGGCGTTGCCGCCGGTACCTCCGGCGCCGCCGCCACCGCCACCGCCACCGAGAATCTCGCTGTTGAAGTTGGTGGCCAAGTTGGCGCCACCGTTGCCGCCGTTGCCGCCGCCGCCGCCGGCGCCGCCGTTGCCATTGGTTCCGCCGCCGGGCGTGCCGCCACCGGCACCGCCGGCCCCGCCTTTGCCGCCGTCGCCGCCCTGACCGCCGGAGCTGCCGTCGGCACCGCTTGCGGCGGCGCCGACGCCGCCGTCGCCACCCGTGCCGCCGCCACCGCCGTTGCCCGCCTTACCGCCGGCCCCACCCGCGCTGCCGCCCTTGCCGCCGGCGCCGCCAGTGCCGCCGCTAAAGCCGTCCGCACCGGCCGTGGCCCCCGCGGCTCCGGTCGCACCGCTACCGCCGTGGCCGCCATTGCCGCCGGTGCCCGCATGACCCGCGATCCCCGCGGCGCCCAGCCCGGCGCCCGCCGCACCACCGGCCCCGGCGTCACCGCCGTTACCGCCGGCGCCGCCCGCCTGCCCGACCCCCGCGCCCGTGGCACCGGCGTGACCGGCCCCGCCGCCCCCGCCATTGCCACCCACACCGCCATTGCCGTTGGTGCCGCCCGCCCCCGCGCTGCCGCCCTGGCCGCCGTGTCCACCCGCGCCACCGCTAAAGCCGCCGCCGCCGTTGACGAAGCCCGGGGAGCCGCTGCCGCCGTTGCCGCCGACGCCGCCGTTACCGCCCACACCGTCATGACCCGCGATACCCGCGGCGCCGGTACCCGCGCCGGCCGCGCCACCGGCGCCGGCATTGCCGCCGCTGCCGCCGTTGCCGCCGGCCTGCCCGGCGCCGAGGATGCCCGTCGAACCGTCGGTGCCGTGGCCGCCCACACCGCCGTTGCCGCCCACACCGCCATTGCCGTTGGTGCCGCCGGCACCCGCGCTGCCACCTTGGCCGCCGACGCCGCCCGCACCGCCGGCAAACCCGTTCGTGCCGGGGAGGTCACCGAGGCCTCCTCCGCTTCCGCCGTCACCACCCCCGCCGCCCTGACCGCCCACGCCCGCGGAGCCCGACGCCCCGTGCGCCCCAAGGCCACCCCCGGCCCCGCCGCCCGCCACCCCAACGTCCCACCAATTGCCGCCACCATTCCGCCCCCCGCCCCCTGGTTGGCCCCACCGACCATCCCGCCCCCCACCCTCCTCGAACACGCCGTGGACGCCTGCCGCACCGCCCCCGCCGTTACCGCCGGCCCCGCCGTGACCGCCCACACCGTGCAGCGAGAACAGCTGCCGATTGACCCCGCCGTCGCCGCCGTTGCCGCCGGCCCCGCCGACGTTCCCGCCGAATCCGCCGCTGTCACCACCGGCGCCGCCGATCCCGCCGTTACCGCCGGTCCCCCACCGCCGCCGATCAGCCCGTTGGCGCCGCCAGCCCGCCATTGCCGCCCGCCCCGCCATCGACGAAGACGCCCTTCCCGCCGCCACCGCCGGCGCCGCCGGCACCCCCAGCGCCCCACAGGCCCGCCGCCCCGCCGGCCCCGCCGTTACCGCCAGCCCCGCCGGCAAAGCCGGTCTGGCTGTAGCCGGCGCCGCCGTTACCGCCGTTGCCGATCAACCACCCGCCGGCCCCGCCGGCAAAACCGTCGGGATGCGCCGCCGTGCCCGGCGCGCCATCGGCACCGTTGACGAATAGCGAACGGCCCGTGAGCAACTCAACGGGTGAGAAGATCCCGAAGGGCTGGGCGGCATCGACCAGCGCGGTCAGCGGGTCGGACACCGACGCAGCGTTGGCCGCCTCGGCGGCCGAATACCACGCCCGGCTGGTGCTCAACGCCCGCACGAACTGCTGGTGAAACAGCCCGGCCCGCGCACTGAGCGCCTGGTAGGCCCGCGCGTGTCCGCCGAACAGCGCCGCGACGGCCGCGGACACCTCGTCCGCGCCCGCCGCCAGCACACTCGTCGTCGGGACGGTCGCCGCCTCGTTGGCCGCGTCAAGTACGGAGCCGACGCGCTCCAAATCCGTGGTCGCTGCGCTTAAAAACTCCGGCACCGCAAATACGAAGGACATCACGCCTCCTGACACCCGGCACGACCCACCCCGCCCATAGCAAAGCCCGGCATAGCAGCATTGCGGCAGCATGCTTTGACTTTCATGTGATTTTCATATCTTCGCCGGGCCACGGTAAAAGTGTGCGCCGCCGCGTCGGGCGCGCCTATCGGGAAATTTCCCTATCTTTGCCGCTCGAGCGGCATCGCCCCTACTTGGCCCCGGCGGCGGCCAGCGTTTCGAATTCGTCGTCGCTGAGCGTGATCTCGGCCGCGGCGACGTTCTCCTCCAGGTGCGCCACCTTCGACGTGCCCGGGATCGGCAGCATCACCGGCGAGCGCTTCAGCAACCACGCCAACGCCAGCTGCCCCGCCGACGCCTGGTGCTCGGCGGCGATGCGTTGCAGCGGGCTGTCCGGCGCCGACAGTGGCCCGCCACCCAGCGGGAACCACGGGATGAACCCGACGCCGTGATCGGTGGCGTAGTCCAGCAGCGGCTCGGACTTGCGCGCCGACAGGTTGTACATGTTCTGCACCGACACGATCTCGGTGATCTGTTGGGCCGCCTTGAGCTGATCGACGTCGATCTCGGACAGGCCGATGTGGCGGATCTTGCCTTCGTTCTTGAGGGTCAGCAGCTCGCCGACCTGGTCAGCCAGCGGGAAGTCGGGGTCGATGCGGTGCAGCTGGAACAGGTCGATCGTCTCGACACCCAGGCGCCGCAGGCTCATCTCGAGCTCCTGGCGCAGGTAGCTGGGGTTGCCCAGCGGGATCCAGATATCGGGACCGGTCCGCAACAGCCCCGCCTTGGTCGCGATCACCAGCCCGTCATAGGGATACAGCGCCTCGCGGATGATGTCCTCGGAGATGTAGGGGCCGTAGGAGTCCGCGGTGTCGATGAAATTCACACCCAATTCGACGGCGCGGCGCAACACCCGCACGCATTCGTCTCGGTCGGCGGGCGGGCCCCACACGCCCTGGCCGGTCAGCCGCATCGCGCCGAAGCCGAGTCGGTTGACGGTCAGGTCGCCGCCGAGAGTGAACGTGCCGGATGCCGAGGCGAGCGTCTGTGTGGTCACTTCTACGACCGTACGCACGCGACGGCGGCCCCGCATGTCGGCGTGGCAAGCTGGGTGAGTGGATCTAGAAGCGCTCCAGGAGCTTCCGCTCACCTACCCGGAGGTGGGCGCCACCGCGTCCGGCGATCTGCCCGCCGGATACCAGCACCTGGCGACGTCGGCCCAGATCGGCACGGGCAGAACACGTTTCGAGCAAGCGGCCGACGCGGTCATGCACTGGGGCATGCAGCGCGGGTCGGGGCTGCGGGTGCAGGCCAGCTCCGAGGTCGTCGAGGTCTCGGCGGTGGTGCGGGTCACGATGATGGGATTTCTGCGGGCGCCGTGCCGCGTCGTGTACGTCGTCGACGAGCCCGATATCCGCGGCTTCGCCTACGGCACCCTGCCGGGCCACCCGGAGTCCGGCGAGGAACGGTTCGTGGTGCGCTACGACCCGAAAACCTCGGCGGTGTTCGCGGAAGTGACGGCGTTCTCCCGGCCGGGGGCCTGGTGGAGCAAGGCCGGCGGCCCATTCGTCGTGATGGCCCAGCGCATCATCGCCAGGCGCTATCTGCGCGCGGTGTGAGTCAGCGGGGGCCGACGCTTCCGCTGTGCACGCCCTGCGCGAGCCGCCCGAGCGCGACGGCACCCACGAGCAGACCGAAGTCGCGCAGCGCGACGTCGAAAAAGCCCGGCCCCGTGACCAGGTTGAGAATGATCCCCGCCAGCCACGCCACGATCACCCAGGCGCCGATTCGCGGTGCGATCGCCACCAGCACGCCGGCCGCGATCTCGATCACCCCGACGACATACATGCACTGGTCGGCGCTACCCGGAATCAGATCGGCGATCCAGCCGGCCAGATACATGCTCCAGTGATGGGGATGGGTCGGCAGGTTGAAGAATTTGTCCAAGCCCATCACGATCGGCGCGATGGTGAAAACGGTCCGAAGCACGACGTAGGCCGAGTAGGCGGGATCCTTCAACTGGTCCGCCAGGGCGGGGGCGGGCGCGGCTTGCTTGGTGCTCATGGCATCCTCCATTTCTAACAGAAAGTAATTTGAACGTTAGATTGTGTAGACTGTACCGTCAAGCATTTTGTCCGTTAGAAAGCCGCTGATTGTGGATGGCATGGACTCGTTCGCGCACAACGCCGCGGGCATCGGTGCGCTCGCCGATCCGGTACGCCACCGGCTTTATCAATTCGTATGCGCCCAGCCGGCGCCGGTGAGCCGCGACCAGGCTGCCGACGCCGTCGGAATCGCACACCACCAGGCGAAGTTCCACCTGGACCGACTGACGGCCGAGGGGCTGCTGGAAACCGACTACGCCCGGCTGACCGGCCGCTCGGGCCCCGGCGCGGGACGGACCTCAAAGCTGTATCGCAGGGCCGGCCGCGACATCGCCGTCAGCCTGCCGCACCGGGAGTACGAACTGGCGGGACGGCTGATGGCCACGGCCATCGCCGAGTCCGCCAGCACCGGGCAGCCCGTCGTCGAGCGGCTCAACCAGGCCGCCCGTGACTACGGCCAGCGGATCGGCACAGCCGAGCGTCCGCCCGCAGACGCCGCCGCGGCGCTCGAGCTGACGGTCAGGATATTGCGCAACCACGGGTATGAGCCGCGGCACTGCGATGACGAAGTCCAGCTCGCGAACTGCCCGTTCCACGCCCTGGCCCAGGAACAGACCGAGTTGGCCTGCAACATGAACCACGCGTTGGTCAGCGGCGTGGCCGACGCGCTGGCGCCGCACGGCCCGGACGCACGGCTGTGCCCCGGGCCGGATCGGTGTTGCGTGGTGCTCAAGCGCGGCGACTAGGTCCACCGGGCGAGCAAGCGTTCGGCGCCCGAGCACATCGCCTCGATGACCTCGCCGACCGACGCGGCGTCGCTGATCATCCCGACAGCCTCACCCGCAGTGACGGGGGCGACCCGGCGGTCATCGGCGGCGATCGAGGCCGCCAGCTCCTCTCGGGCCGGTCGGTCGGCGGCGAGCGTGTCCTCCCTACCAGTCCAGCGTTCGACGAAGTCGTTGGTCAGCACCCGCGACGGGTACTGCGCCGGCCAGGGGCGCTCCTGGGCGACGTCGAAGACCCGGGTGACCCGGGTGTCGGTGGCACGGGCCGCGATCAGGGCCCGGCGGCTGCCGTCGCCGGTCAGGGCCTCCGGGCAGGCCGCCAGGCGGGTGCCCACCCAGGCTCCGCTGGCGCCCGCGGCCAGCACCGCGGCCAGGCTTCGGGCCGAGGCGATTCCGCCGCCGGCGAGCACGGGGACCGAGACGGCATCCAACACGGTGTCCAGCAGCGGCAGCATCGCGAGCTTCACCTCACCGTGTCCGCCGCCTTCGGAGCCGCGCGCGACCAGGATGTCGACGCCCTCGTCCACCGCCTGACGGGCCCCCAGGCTGTCGTATACCTGTGTGACGGTGGGGATTCCGGCGTCGCGCGCCCTGCCGACCCAGGACCAGTCGGTGGAGAAGCTGACCGACAGCAGGGCCGGCCCGGCGGCCAAAGCCTCCTCCAGCAGCCCCGGCTCCTTGCGCATTACCCAGTCGACGAGGCCGACCCCGAACCTCCCGCGCACGTGCCCCAGCTCGGTTTGGAGCAGCTCCCTGGTCGCGACGCTTCCCATGCCGACCATGCCCAGACCGCCGGCAGCGGTGACCGCGGCGGCCAGCCGGCCCCCGGCCACCCCACCCATCGGCGCGTTGACGATCGGCACCCGCAGGCCGAAGCTCCTCGACCACGGGGTGGCAAGCGCCACTAGTGAGTGGCCCCCGGCTGAGACTTCAGCACGGTCAGCATGACCACCGAATCCTGGACCGCGTGCAGGGCGTGGCGCTCGGGCGGAATGGCGACGTAGTCGCCGGTCTTGCCGTCCCAGCTGTCGGCGCCGGCGGTCAGACGCACGTGGCCCTGCAGGACCTGCAGCGTTGCCTCGCCCGGGCTGTCATGTTCGGACAAATCGTGTCCGGCCAGCAGTGCCAGCACGGTCTGACGCAGTTCATGGGTGTGGCCCCCGTGGACGGTGTGGGCGGCCCGGCCGCTGTGCGACTGCCGCGCTTCGGCCAACTTCTCGGACGCGAGGCTGGTAAGCGAAATGGAGTCCATCGACGATTCCTGTCCTACGTGGCGGGTCATCCGGCTAGTAGCAGTATCCCCGCCGCGCCCAACGCGATCGCCTTGACCGCCTCCAAGCCGATGTAGGCGTAGTGACCGCGGGACCGCGGGCCGTCACCGCCTGCGAGCACCTGGTCGGACCGTCGGGTCAGCCGGGGACGCACCGCGATCAGCTGGACGGCCAACGCGACGAACGCGACGCCATACGCCGCAGTGAGCCGCCCCGGTGTCGGACCGGCCACCACGATCGCCATGATCACCAGGGCGAAGCCGACCTCCACGGTGTTCAGCGCGCGGAAGACCAGGCGGCCGATGCCCAGCCCGATCTGCAGCGTCACGTTGGGCGCCCGGAATTTCAGCGGGGCCTCGAGAAAAGAGATGGCCAGGACCATGCCCAGCCAGACGAAGGTGAGGGCGACGGCGATCGCCGGCCCGGTGCTCATCGAGCGGTCTCCTCTGCCGCGCCCGGCGCGCGCAGCCGGGCTACGCACAGATCCGGTTCGACGAAAGCCTCGAGCCGGTCGACCGTGACGTCCGCCCCCCAGGTCTCCATGGCTCCCTGCATGAGCCCGAGATGTATGGGGCACACGACCTCGGTCCGGGTCTCGGCGAGTTCCAGGAACGGGCAGTGCCGCAGGCCGATCTGCGCGTCGCCGTTGGCGGCGCGGCGCTCGGGCGCGAATCCGAGCTCGTCGAGCATGTCGAACAGGCGGTCGACCGCCTCCTCGGCGCCGGTATCACCGTCGGAGGGCGATTCCATCCTCATCCCCCACGCCCGCCCCGCGGCCAGCGCCTTCATCTCCGAATTACGTTCGGCGGCAAGGGCCGTGCTGAGAATCTCGGCAAGCATCCGGTAGTGCCGCGTTCCGCCGCGATCCATCTGCCGGACCGCCTGGAACATCAGCGGCGGACGGCCGGGCCCCTTGCGGTCCGGCGCCACCTGCTCCACCTGACCATTGCCGACGAGGACGTCGAGGTGGAAGCGGACGGTGTTGGGATGCACCCCCAGCGCGTCGGCAATCGCCAGGATGCTCGTCGGCTTCGCCGTCGCGCGCAGGAACCGCAGCACCTCACGGCGGCGGCCGGCGGACTCTCCGATCGGGATGATCTCGCTCACGCTCCTAGCGCATCGTCGGCTCGCGGGTGGCCCGCCACCAGAGGCGTGTCGACACCGAGAGGTCCGATCTTGGCGGCCCCGCCGGGCGATCCCAACGGCTCGTCCCGGCCCGGCAGGGTTTGGGTGAAGAACGCCTCATTATCGGCCAGGTACGGCCTGAGCGCTTCGGGAAGGTCGTCTTCGTAGTAGATCGCCTCCACCGGACACACCGGCTCGCACGCCCCGCAGTCCACGCATTCGTCCGGGTGGATGTACAGCGCGCGCTCGCCCTCATAGATGCAGTCGACCGGACACTCCTCCACACAGGCCCGATCCATCACGTCGATGCATGGCTTTCCGATCACGTAGGTCACGCGCTAGAGTTTACACAATGGCACTTGTGAAAACTAGACGGAAGGCGGCAGACCCATGGCTGGCTACGAGCTTGACGTGCGGCAGTTGCGCAAGCCGGACAAACACCCCACCATCTTCAGCGCGTATGCCGCCCTGGCGATCGGCGAATCGTTCGTGCTGGTGAACAACCATGACCCCAAGCACCTGCGCGCCGAGTTCGATGAGGACTACCCCGATGGCTATGGGTGGGAGTACCTCGAAACCGGTCCCGAGGTCTGGCGGATCCGGATCACCAAGCTCGTCGCTCCACTAGGCTCGCCCGAAACCGTGAAAAACCTTCTGCGGCGGGAGGTTTGATGATGGGTCGGCCACGCGGTGCTGCGCTGCCTTCGATGCCGGGGTCCAATCGGGCCGACGACGCGGCGCAGGGGCACTGGCTGCTGGCGCGGCTCGGCAAGCGGGTGCTGCGTCCGGGCGGTGTGGAGCTGACCCGCACCCTACTGCTGCGCGCCGAGGTGTCCGGCGCCGACGTCGTCGAGCTGGCCCCCGGCCTGGGCCGCACCGCCGCCGAGATCCTGCCCAAAGACCCCCGCACCTATGTCGGCGTGGAGTCCGACCCGGACGCGGCCGAGGCGGTGCGCCGCGTGGTGGCCGGGCACGGGGAGGTTCCGGGTCGCGTTCTAGGCAGGGACGCGGCCGACACCGGATTGCCCGACGCCAGCGCCGACGTCGTCATCGGCGAGGCGATGTTGACCATGCAGGGCGACGTCGCCAAGCACGCCATCGTCAGCGAGGTGTCGCGGGTGCTAAAACCCAACGGGCGCTACGCGATTCACGAGCTCGCCCTGACCCCGGACACCATCGCCGAAGAGATCGGCACCGATATCCGCCAGGCGCTGGCCCGGGCGATCAAAGTCAACGCGCGCCCGTTGACGGTCGCCGAATGGTCGCAACTGCTGGCCGGCCACGGCCTGATCGTCGACCACGTCGCGACCGTGCCGATGGCACTGCTGCAACCGCGGCGAATCATCGCCGACGAAGGCGTCATTGGTGCGCTGCGGTTCGCTCGCAATCTGCTCGTTCACCGCGACGCCCGCAGGCGGGTACTGGCGATGCGCGCGACGTTCCGCAAGCACCGCGACCAGCTGGCCGCGGTCGCGATCGTCGCAAGAAAGCCGGGCTAAGCCAAGTCGCCGCAAGCGATTACGCGCTGACTGCGGCCCGCCCGTCCAGCAGACCGGACTGCTGCAATGCGTCCCAAATGAACCGCTGCACGGGCCGTGAGCCGATGAACCCGGCGTGGCCGCCGCGATACCACACCATCTGCGGCTTGCCCCAGTGTTCCCACAGGCGGACGACCTGGCGGCGGGGGTGCACGACTTGATCGGCAATGCCCGCATAGATGAAACGGCCCCGCGCGGGCACCAGCGGGGTCAGCGAAAGTGGCGACACCATGCGGCCGATGGGTTCGGCCAGCGTGATCGTGTCACGGCGCGGGTCACCGGAACGCAGACCGGAATGCCGCCCGAGCAACTCCACCAGGTCGGCCACCGGAACACCCAGGATCGCGCAGGTCAGGCCCCTCTCCAGGCTGGCGACCAACGCGGCGATATAGCCGCCGAGTGACATGCTGTTCAGCCCGATCGGCGACTCCGGCTCCTGCAGCCGTATCCAGGACAGCAACCGCCTGATGTCCCACACCGCCTGGGCCGTCGCGTGTACGTCGTCAAGGACGTCTTCTCCCGGGAACACCGCAAGCTTGGGCAGGCCGCGCCCCCGCGGACCATGCATCGGCAGCACCGGCAGGACGACGTTCAGGCCGAGCTCCTCGTGCAGCTTGCGGGCGCGGAACAGGTTGAGATCGATTGCGGCCCTACCCATCTCGGTGCCGTGCACGCACACCAGCCAGGGGCGCGGCTCGGGGTGACGCAACAGCAGCGCGTACTCGCGCCTGTTCGCGGCGTAGCTCAACCAGCGTTCGCGTCCGGGTTCGCCCTCGTGTGGCGCATATCCGCTGTCGAAGGAGAGGCGCTGATGCGGATGTCTGCGCCCTTTGACCTGGTGCACGGTGAGGTCCGAAAGCGGCGGCGGTGCAACGAAAAAGCCCTTCGGCCGGTCCAGCCACCCCCTATCGGCGTAGAACTCCAAGGCCGCGACGACCTCGTCGTTGATCCGCTCGAACACCCTGGGCCGGCTGACCGGTCGGCGCGCCTTCAGCCCCAGCAGCACGACCTCGTCGCGAAACGCCTGCGCCGCCAGCGCCATGGTGGGTCGCGCGAGGGGAAGCCCGTCCGCCTCGCCGTCGAGGTAGTCGCGCCACGACTGGGCGACGTACCGGCCGGTGCGCGCGAACGGTCCGACCGCGCCGGCCGCCACCTGATGCGGAAGCCGGTAGCGGCGGCCGATGCTGGGTACTGCCATGACGCCCGACGCTAACACCCGTCAAGTTGGCATTTCGCGCACTTACGGCGAACCACCGGGTGGATTCTGATCACTTCCGGCCCGCAGATGTGACGCACGTCACTCGCGGGGTGCATGGAGCACCCGTTGGGCGCGTTCGAGGCTCTCGTCGATCAGGCGGTCGACGGCGCCGAAGTAGGTTTCCGACGGCGTCGTCCCGACCAGGTCGGCGATGACGCGCTGTTCACCGAGAACATCGGAGCGGCTGAGGTTTTCGGCCATCATGTCGGGATGCACCCGCAGCCCGGCCAGCAGTTCGCCGCACTGCGAGCCCGCGACCAAGGTCCGCCGCGCCAGCGTGCGCAGGGTGTCCCACTCGGCATGCCAGGCGCCGTCCGGGCGTTCGTCGTTGGCCAGCGCGGCGGCGGTGTGCAGGGTCGCGGCCAGTTGCGGCGCCGAGATGGCGGCGCGCCGAATCAGGATGGACAGCACCGGATTGCGCTTGTGCGGCATCGAGGAGGATCCACCGCGGGTCGCGGTGACGGGTTCACTGAGTTCGGCGATCTCCGGGCGGGCCAGGGTGACGACATCCGTGGAGATCCGGCCCCAGCAGTCGGTGCATGTGACGAACGCGTCCGCGGCCGCGGTGACCGGTGTCCGCGTCGTCTGCCATGGCGCTCGGGTGGGCAATCCCAAAAGCGTTGCGGTGCTTTCGATTACACCGTCGGAAAGTTCCGCCGGGTCCGCTGCGCCCGTGGTCAGGGTCACCAATTCCGTGATGGCCGACCGGGTTCCGGCCGCGCCGCCGATCTGGACCGGGGTTTGCAGCGCGCCGAGTCGCTCGCACGCGTCGACGATGCCGTTCAACCAGCCGGCAACCTTGGCGCCGAAGGTGGTCGGCGCCGCGTGTTGGGTGAGGGTACGGGCCACCATGGGCGTGGCGCGGTGGGTGGCCGCGAGCGTCGACAGCGTCGAAACCTGTTCGCGAAGCTGCGCGCTCAGCTCGTTCACGACGCCGCGCACGCCAAGCATCAGGGCGGTGTCGAGGACGTCCTGGCTGGTGAGTCCCCGGTGGATCCACCGGCCGATCGCAGGGACGCTGCGCTCGCGCAGCAGCGCGACCAGCCCGATGACCGGGTTGGCCCCGTCCTCGGCGGTCAGGGCGAGCTGCTCGCAATCACGCTCCCCCATCAACTGCCACAGGTCGGCGTCGGCGCCGTCGGAGGACGCCAGGCCGGCCGCGGACAGGGCGCGCAACCACGCCGATTCCACCGCGACCATCGCCCGCAGCAGCGCCTGATCCGTCATGTGCTCGCCGGCGCGGTGGTCGCCAGGCCACAACAGGTTGGTCATCGCCGATCGTCCCGGTAGGTCAGGAACACGGTCTCGTTCGGCCCCTGCAGGTGGATGTCGAACCGGTAACCTGGCCGCCCCGAGGCAGTTTCGGCGGCACACACCAAGGTGGCGCGCCGTTCGGCGGGGATGCTCGCCAACAGCGGATCGGCGTCCAGGTCACCCTCGGGCAGGTAGGCCCGGGTGAAGAGCCGGTCCAACAGCCCCCGCGCGAACACGGTGATCGCGAAGAACGGCGCCCGCCCGCCCACCGAGCCGGGTGTCACCGTGGTGAAGCCGTAATGCCCGTCGACATCGGTTGCCGCCCGGCCGAATCCGGTGAATCCGGCGCAGCGGTCGCGGCGCAGCGCGCCGGCCGCGCGCGGGATGCGACCGGCGTTGTCGGGTTGCCAGAGTTCGACCAGCGCATCCGGGATCGGTTCGCCGGCACCGTCATACACCACGCCGTGTAGCCGGACGGCATCGGCGTGGTCCGCCAGCTCGCTGCCGCCGGGGTACGGCAACGCGAGGCCAAAGAAGGGCCCCACGGTTTGCCCTGGCGTGCAAGCCAATTCGGTCATGGCTCGGTCCAGGTTCGGCCCGTGCCGGACAGCACGATGTCCCATCGATAGCCGGTCGCGTACTCCGGCTCGGTGAGGTCGTGGTCGTAGCGCGCGATCAGTCGTTGCCGCGCCGCGGGGTCCAGGATCGATTGGAAGATGGGATCCAGGTCGAACATCGGGTCACCGGGAAAGTACATCTGGGTGACCAGTCGCTGCGTGAAAGCCGTTCCGAAGACCGAGAAGTGGATGTGCGCCGGCCGCCACGCGTTGCGATGATTGCGCCACGGGTAGGGGCCGGGCTTGACGGTCAAAAACCGGTAGGTGCCGTCGGGCCCGGTCAGGCAGCGGCCGGCGCCGGTGAAGTTCGGGTCCAGTGGGGCCGGGTGCTGGTCGAGCTGGTGGCGGTAGCGCCCGGCGGCGTTGGCCTGCCAGATCTCGACCAACTGGCCCGCCACCGGCCGGCCGGCAGCGTCGAGGACCCGCCCGGTGACGATGACGCGCTCGCCGATCGGCTCGCCCCGGTGGCCGGCGGTCAGGTCGGCGTCGAGGGGGTCGACGTCCTGCTGGCCGAAGCACGGCGCGCAGCGTTCGACCTCCTCGGGGTCGACGGTCACCAGCAGGCATTTCGGATGACGCAGCACGCTGCCGCGATAGGGCGGGTAATCGAGCCGCGGCCCCACCGCGCCGTCGGTGCGCCGGTATTGGGCTGCGACGGCGGCGATCTCCGCGCTGATCTCGCCTTGCGACGCGACACGCTCCGGTGCGGCCCTCACGACCGTGACGGTACCCCCTCCCCCCTTGCGTACTCGGGCTGACGCGGTAGCTTCGGCGCTGTGATTACCGGGGCCTTCCTCGCCGAATCGGCGTCGGTGGTGGATAACAAACTCTGCGTGTCGGGTGGCGTGCTGTCCGGTTTCAAGGTCGGGCCGGATCGCCAAGTCAAGTTCATGCTGGTGCTGCTCACCCAGAGCGAGACCGATAGCCCGGTCCGCCAGGTGGACGTCGAGATCATGCCGCCCACCGATGCCGAACCGCTCACCATCGAGTACGAGCTGCCGGAAGCAGCGGCCGGCGGCGAAATCGGATTCGCGTTTTTCAACGTCGAGGTGCGACTGCCCACCGATGGCCGTTGGGTGTTCGTGGTCACCTGCGGCGCCGGCGTGACGTCGCTTCCGCTGAACGTGACCAGCTGAGGTCTGTTACAGCGCGCGCACCAGCGCCGCGCGGCCCTTGGTCCGCAGCTTGTGCAGGGTGGAACCGCGCAGTTGCTCCATGCGGGCCGCCATCTTCTGGCCCAGCTCGTCGATCTCCGCGTCGCTGATCTTCAGCTCCGGTGGCGCGGGAATCAGGTCGCGCTCCTCCTCGTCGGCGTGCGCCTCCAGGACGGTCTTGAAGGAGTTCCACTCGTCTTCGTACCCGGGCGCGCTCTGCGGGGTTCTCAGCAACACCGAAAGCTGGTCGACCACTTGGCGATGCTCGGCGTGGGCGATCGCGATCAGCTTGCTGGCCGCCGCCAGGGCCGGGTAATACAGATCGTCTTCGATGCGGAAGTGGATGTCGAGTTCCATCAACAGCTCGTCGAAAAGCGCATGCCGCTCTTCGCTGTTCACCGGCGCCTCGCTGATCTTGCGGCCCAGCCCCTTGATCACGATGTGGTGTTCCTTGAGCACGTCGTAGGCGTTCACTTGGCTCCCCCTCGTCCGATCCCGACCGCGCCGTCGAGCGGCGCACCCTGTCCGTCACCCCGCACCTCGACCATTCCGTCGACCAACCGGGCCTGGTAGCACGGCAGCGGGGCCGCCGCCGGCCCGCGCAGCACGTCCCCCGATTCGGCCTCGAACCACGAACCGTGCCACGGGCAGACGATCCGTCCGCGGTCGACCCAGCCGTCGGCCATCGGGGCCGCCAGGTGCGGGCAGAACTCACCGAAGGCCGACACCTCGCCGGGTTTGGTCTGGCACACCACCAGGCCGACGCCGTCCACCTCGACCCGCACCGGCTTGCCGTTCAGCGAGCTGGCCGGCAGCACCGGCGTCCACTCTTTGGTGCGCAACCGCGCGCCGGACTGGTCGATGCCGATGCCCGACTCGAAGACCAACGCGCCGCCCAGATAGCTGCCGGCCAAGGTGATGCCGTAGCCCAGCGCGGTGAACGCGATGCCGCGGCCGTGGCGGCCGCGCCGCCGGTCCCACCAGGACGCCGCGTACAGCCCGGTCGCCACCAGGTTGATCACGCCGTGCACCAGTCCCACGCGGCGGTCTTCCTCGTGCGTGTGCTGCCAATCGGTGACCCCGGTGACGGCCGAGCCGACGCTCGCGAGGATCCCCAGCCCGAGGGACCGAGACGCAAACCGCGAGGCGTCGAGGACCTCGGTGGCGGGCCGGCCCGGCAGCAGGCTCAGGGCGTCCAGGGCCACCGTCGTGCCGAGTGCCCCGCTCGTCAGTGACGCCAGCGGCGGGTGTGCCGGGTGCCCCAGCCACACGCCGTTGAGCGCATTGGCGACGGTGTTACGCGCACCCCCCAGCGCGTTGTAGACGAAGCTGAGCATGTGCTCCAGCCGATAGCTCGGCCGATCCAGCCACTCCTGACGCCCGATAGCGGACAACACTTGCGGACCAAGCTTCCGCAATCGACCACCCCCTGACCGGTCAGCCATCACACGAAATCCTCTCTGCAGCACAAAGTCAGCGGATACCCGCCGACTCTGCGATTACCCCTCGGTTTGGTCGCGCGCTTACCCGCGCTGAGGTTCAACGTCACCCACGGTATCCGCGGCGCAAGGGGCATCTTTGGGAGCGGGCTGTGAGTTTGCACAAAGACCACTGTGCAAACGATGAATCGCCCTTTCTACTAGCCAGAAGTTGATTCTGTAAAGCAGAATATGAGCGTGGGTCCGGCACCAGAGCTGTTCCAGAATGTGCGGCGGGGGATGATTCCCGCGCACATCTACAACGACGCCGAACTGTTCGCACGCGAGCGGGAGCGGCTGTTCGGCCGGGCGTGGATGTTCGTGGGCCACGAATCCGAGATTCCGCAGGACGGCGACTATGTCGTGCGCCGGGTGCTCGACGATTCCTTCATCATCACGCGCGATTCGAACGGAGATGTACGGGCGTTATTCAATATGTGCCTGCACCGCGGGATGCAGGTCTGCCGCGCGGAGATGGGCAACGCCTCCAACTTTCGCTGCCCTTACCACGGCTGGTCATACCGCAACGACGGCCGGCTCACCGGGCTTCCGTTCCACCGCGAAGCCTACGGAGGCGACGAGGGATTCGGAAAAAACAGCCAAACCCTGCTGCCCGCACCGAATTTCGCGAGTTACAACGGTCTGTTGTTCATCAACATGGACCCCGGTGCCGTGCCGCTGGACGAATACCTCGGCGACTTTCGGTTTTATCTGGACTTCTACACCAAACAGAGCGCCCAGGGCGTGGAGCTGCGGGGGCCGCAACGCTGGCGGATCAAGGCGAACTGGAAGATCGGCGCGGAGAACTTCGCCGGCGACATGTACCACACGCCGCACACCCATGCCTCGATCGTCGACATCGGCCTGTTCCGCGAGCCAAAGGCGCAGAAGCGCAAGGACGGCGCCACCTATTGGGCGCATCGCGGCGGCGGCACGACCTACAAGCTGCCGCCGGGCGGCTTCGAGGAGCGGATGCGCTACGTCGGCTACCCCGACGCGATGGTCGCCCGGATCAAGGACGCCTGGACGCCGCAACAACAGCGGGTCGTCGGCGAGGACGGGTTCATGATCTCGGCCGCCACCTGTTTTCCCAACCTGAGCTTCGTGCACAACTGGCCGAAGGTGCGCGATCGGGATGATCAAGTCCTGCCGTTCATCTCGATCCGGCTGTGGCAGCCCATCAGTGCCAACGAGACCGAGGTGTGCTCGTGGTTCGCCGTCGACGCGAGCGCACCCGAGCAGTACAAGAAGGACTCGTACAAGGCGTATTTGATGTGCTTCGGGTCGACCGGCATGTTCGAACAGGACGACGTGGAAAACTGGGTGTCGTTGACCACCACCGCCGGTGGCTCGATGGCGCGACGGCTACTGCTAAACAGCCGGATGGGCCTGCTGTCCGACGACCGTCCGGTGATCGAGGCGCTGCCGGCCGACGCCTTCCACGGGCCGGGCCGCGCGCAGGTCGGCTACAACGAGCACAACCAGCGCGAGTTCCTCAAGCTGTGGGCGGACTACCTGGAGTCGACGGCATGAGAAAACCGTTGCCGTTTAACGACACTCGACACCTGCAGGCGCATCAGTTCCTGGTCGACGAGGCCTACCTGCTGGACGCGCAATACTACGAGTCGTGGCTGGACACGTTGACCGACGACATCCGCTACGTCATGCCGGTGCGCGTCACCACCGCCCGCGGTGCCGGGTTCGGTAGCTCCCCCGGGATGGCGCACTTCGACGAGGACAAGTACTCGCTGAGCCAGCGTGTCGCGCGGTTCGCCACCGAGCACGCCTGGACCGAGGACCCGCCGTCGCGGCTGCGCCACTTCGTCACCAACGTGCGCACCTTCGCCACCGACGACGACGAGCGCCTCGAAGTCGAGTCGGCCGAGTTGCTGTTCCGCAGCCGCGGCGATGTGAACGAGAGTGCGCTGGTGTCCTGCGGCCGCCAAGACCTGCTGCGCTGGTGCGGCGATGGCTGGAAGTTGGCCCGGCGCAACATCATCGCCGACGAGGCGGTGCTGCGCATGCAAAACCTGGCGGTGTTCCTATGAGTGACGACGAACCCATCACCATCGCAAACGAATTCGCCGAAGTGCAGGTGCGCCGGGTGGACACCCGCAACGGGTCCCGGCTGCTGATCACCGCGCCGCGCACCGGACAGTGGATCAGCCTGGACGCGCTCGAGGTCGAAGCACTGACCCGGCAGAACACCCGTACGCTGACGGCCATGGTCGGCAACTCGCAGGGCCCGCTGCTGCCGGACCCCGAAACAGAGCCAGAGCCATGACCGACTGGCTGCGCGGCAAGCGCGCCCTGGTCGTGGGTGGCGGATCCGGGATCGGACGGGCCGTCATCGATGCCTTTCGCGCCGAGGGCGCGAGAATCGCTGTGCTGGAACGTGATCGGGCCAAATGCGACAAGCTGCGCGAAGAGTTGCCCGGCGTCCCGGTGATCGAAGGGGATGCCGTCACCCGGGAGGCCAACGAGCACGCGGTCAAGGTCGCGGTGGACTCCTACGGTGGTCTGGACACGCTGGTGAACTGCGTCGGGGTCTTCGACTTCTACCACGGCGTCGACGACATCAAGGCCGACGATCTGGCCACCGCGTTCGACGAGATGTTTCGCACCAACGTGCTCAGCCATCTGCAATCGGTCAAAGCCGCGGCGCCATCGCTGCGGGCCGGCGCCGGATCGTCGATCGTGCTCACCGAATCCACGTCGTCGTACCATCCCGGACGCGGAGGCGTGCTCTACGTGTCGTCGAAGTTCGCCGTACGCGGACTGGTTTCCGCACTGGCGCACGAGCTGGCACCTGACATTCGCGTCAACGGGGTGGCGCCCGGCGGCACCCTCAACACCGAATTGCGTGGCCTGGCGAGCCTGGGTCTCGACCAGGTCCGCCTCGACGACACGCCCAACCGGGCGCGCGACATGGCGGCGCGCACCCCGCTCAACGTCGCCCTCACCGGCGCAGACCACGCGTGGTCTTTCGTGTTCCTCGCGTCCGACCGGTCCCGCGGCATCACCGGCGAAACCGTCCATCCCGACGGCGGATTCGGTCTGGGCACATGACCGACCGTCTCGACGAGCAGCGCACCCTCGTCGCCCAGGGCTGCCGGGTCGCCGCCGCGCGCGGGCTGGTGGACGGCATCCTGGGCCACCTGAGCCTGCGTGTCGACGACGACCACCTACTCGTCCGCTGCCGCAGCGACACCGACACGGGCGTGGCGTTCACCCGTCCCAGCGACATCCGACTGATCAGATTCGACGGCAGCGCCGGCGCCGACGGCGAACTCGACGGCTACCGGGTGCCCAACGAGTTGCCCATCCACGTCGAGACCATGCGGGCCAATCCGGACCACCGGGCGGTCGCGCATCTGCACCCGCCCGCCGTCGTCGCCGCCGATCTGGCCGGCATCACGATCCGACCCATCTACGGCGCCTACGACATCCCCGGCGCCTGGCTTGCGCGCCGCGGCGTGCCGGTCTACCGGCGCGCCGTGCTGATCCGAAATGCGGGGCTGGGCAAGGAAATGGTGGCGGCCATGCGAGATGCCCCGGTGGTGATCCTGCGCGGCCACGGAATCACCAGCGCCGCCAACAGCATTCAGCAAGCCGTGCTGCAGGCGATCAGCCTCGACGCGCTGGCGCGGATGTCGTTGCAAGTGCGAGCGGCCGGCGGCACCCTGCGCGACATCGACGACGCCGACTGGGACGACCTGCCGGATCTGGGGCCCGCGTTCACCGCCGACGCCGCCTGGCGGCACGAGCTGGCGCGGCTCGATCAGCTCAGTTGATCACCAATCTCCTTGGCCGCCTTGATGAGTGCGGCGGCCACCGCGGGGTACTGAGAGTCGTCCAACCGGTTGCACGGAGCCGCGGCGTTGAGCGCGAGCCGCAGACCGGGAGCACGGGTGGGTATCGGAACCGCAACCGAGGCAACGCCTTCCTCGCTCTCTTCGCGGTTGACGGCGTAACCCCGGTCCTGGATCGCCGAAAGCTCGGCTTCCAATTCGGTGCGGCTGGCGATCGAGTGCGCGGTGATGCGCGCAAGCTTCTCGTCCGGCAGCAGCTGATGCAGCTCCGGGGATGACAACTGGGCCAGCATGGCCTTGCCCGTCGAGGTGCAGTGCGCCGGCATGATGCGGCCCAGCCGGGAGGCGACCCGGACCGCGGCCGGGCCCTCCACCGCCGCGACGAAACGGACGTTGGCGCCGTCGAGCGTCCCGACGTGAATCGACTCGCGCAGGCGTTCGCTGAGGCTGCGCATCACCGGCAGGGCGGTCGCGGGGACATCGATGCGGCCGAATATCGCGAACGCCACGCCGGTGAGCGCGGGACCGGGCAGGTACGCCTTCGACACCGGGTCCTGCCGGACGAACCCGCGGTAGGCCAACATCGCCAGCAGCCGGTGCGCGGTCGACGATGCCACACCCAGGTAGCGGGTCGCCTCGCTCAACCGGATCTGCGGCTGTTCGCCCAGCAGCAACAGCAACTTGAGCGCATTATCGACCGACTCGATCGGATACTGCGGCGCCATGCCAGTGACGGTACCTCCGGACTACCCGGGCTGGCCTTCACCGCCGTGGCCGAGCAGCGGATGCCCCAAAAGTGTCTGGGCTGGAGCTTCGGCCGCCTCCACCGCGTCGCGGACCAGCGCCGCGTTCTCGGCCTCGGCGGCCGCGTACGACGCCCCACCCGAGCGCAGCGCCTGCACGATTTGCTCGTGCAGTTCCGCCAGCTCGGCGCCCAACGACTGGTATCCGAGCCCGTGCGCGCTGAAAACCGCGACCAAAGCCGCCGACACGGCATCCGCGGCAATGGCCTCGATTCCCGCCGTCGGGGCCGCCGCGGCCGTATTGGCCGCGGCGAGCGCAGAGCCGATGCCCGCCAAGTTCCCGGCCGCCGCGGTCAGCGCTTGGGGCACCGCATTCACGAATGACATGTGCAACCTCTCTGTAGGTCACCGCCATCAGTGACGACGGGGTACACGTCAATATCGGATGTCGACCGCCCGCCGTTACACGCCCAGGTGTCGCGGGTCAGAGACGCTCAGCCGCTTGTGCTTTGGCCCAGCGGTAATCGGCCTTGCCCGACGGTGACCGCTGCACCCGCTCGCAGAAGACGACGTCTTTGGGCAGTTTGTAGCGCGCGATGTGACGGGCGGCCTCGGCGATGATGTCGTCGGCGTCGACCCGCTGACCGTCGGCGAGCTGAACGATCGCGACGACCTCGTTTCCCCACTTGGCGCTGGGCCGGCCCGTGACCACCACGTCGTAGACCGCGGGATGCTCGGCGATGGCGGCCTCGACCTCTTCGGCGAAGATCTTCTCGCCGCCGGAGTTGATGGTCACCGAATCCCGGCCCAGCAGCTCGATCTGGCCGTCGGCGTCCCAACGCGCCCGGTCCCCCGGCACCGAGTGCCGGATCCCGTCGATCACCGGGAATGTCCGCGCGGTCTTGTCCGCGTCGCCGAGGTAGCCCAGCGGGATCAGGGCCTGCTGGGCCAGCCAACCGATCTCGTCGTCGCCGGGCGACAGGACCCGGGTCATGTCCTCGCTGACCACCACCGCCCCCGGGTTGGGGGCGAACCGCCCGGATACGTGCTGCGCGCGGGACGACGCCTGGACCATCTGCGCCCCGGATTCCGACGAACCGCCGGCGTCCAGGATCGTCAGCTGCGGCAGCAACTCGACGAACCGCTCCTTGAGCGGGGCGGTCAGCGCGGCACCACCGGTCACCAGGACGAACAGCCCGGACAGGTCGTAGTCGCCGGAGGCGAGTTCGTCCAGGAGCGGGCGCCCGAACGCGTCGCCGACCATCGAGAGCGACAGCACCCGTTCGCGGCTGGCCAACGCCAGGGCCTCGGCCGGATCGAAATGCGTCGTGGTCGCCGGCATCACGAACGGTCGTCCGCTGCACAGCGTCATGAAGGCGGCCCACTGGGCGGCGCCGTGCATGAGCGGCGCGACCGTCATCGACCCCGGCCCCGGCGGCAGCGACCGCTCGACGATCTCCTCGAGGCTGCCCACCATCTCGCCGGTCATCCGCCCGCCCATGGTGTTCATGTAGATGTCGTGCTGGCGCCACAGCACCGCCTTGGGCATCCCGGTGGTGCCACCGGTGTAGAGCACGTAGAGGTCGTCGGGCGACAGCGCGAGGTCGAGCGGCTCGTCGGACACGGAAGCCAGCAGCTCCTCGAAGCGCACCGCGCCCGGCAGCGGCTCGTTTCCCGACCCGTCGTCGACGTGGATCAGCCGCATCGGCGGCAGCTTCTCCAACGCTTGCGCCAGCGTCGGGGCGAACCGGGCGTGATACGCGACCGCGTCCGCGCCGGCGTTGCCGAGCAGGTACACCAGCTCTTCGGCGACGTAGCGATAGTTGACGTTGAACGGGGCAACGCGGGCCTTGTAGGCGCCCAGCATCCCTTCGAGATACTCGTTGCAGTTCGCCAGGTACAGCGCGAGATGACTCTGACCCGACTCGTGCGGCGCCAACTGCGAGCGTTCACGCCGCGCGCCGAGCCCCCAGGTGTGCAGCGCCCGGGCGAATCGGCGGGCGCGCTCGTCGGTCTGGGCGAAACTGAATCGCCGGTCCCCGAACACGATGCAGTCCCGATCGGGGTTGGCCGCCGCCACCGCCGCGAAAATCTGCGCCAGGTTGAACTCCATGCACTCTCCTCCGGTCGAGCCAGGGCCACGCTACAACGCAGCGGGCGGGTTGGCGGTTAGTCTCAGGATCGTGCGCGACGGATACCGCCGATACACGCGGTATGTAGCCATCGGTGACAGCCAGACCGAGGGCCTGTGGGACGGTGACGACACCGTCGGCCTGCTCGGATTCGCCGACCGCCTCGCCGCCATGGTCGATTCGATCTATCCGGGCCTGGAGTACGCCAACCTGGCGATTCGCGGCAAGTTGGTGCGTCACGTGCTGCGGGAGCAGGTGCCGCCGGCGCTGGCGATGCGACCGGATCTGATCACCGTGTGCATCGGGATGAACGATGTGATCCAGCCGGGACGATCGTTCGGCCCGGCGCTGGCCGATCTCGAGCGGATCTACGCCGCGCTCGCCGAATCGGGCGCGACGGTGGTCACCGCCACCTTCCCGAACGTCGCGCAATTCCTCCCGATGGGCAGGCTGGTTTCCGGGCGGCTCGCCCGCATCAACAACGCGATCAGGTCGGCCGCCCAGCGCTACGACTTCGGGCTGGTCGACCTCTACAACGCGCCGTCGATGCGCAATCTGGACACCTGGGACATCGACCGCGTGCACGCATCCCCCAAGGGGCACATGCTGTTCGCCGCCGCGGCCGCCGAGGCGCTCAATTTGCCTGGCAGCAACCATGATTGGGCCGTGGCTCGCGGCAGCACCACCCGGCTGTCGTTCAACGCGCGCACCTACGGACAAGTGCGCTGGGCGCAAGAAAAGTTCATGCCGTGGGTGTGGCGGCGCCTGCGTGGCAAGTCCTCGGCCGACGGGCGAGTGCCCAAGCGTCCGGTGTTGGAGCCCCTCAGCGTCCGGTCAGGCATCCTTAAGCCATGAATATCGAGGCCCTGCTGCAGTCCATCCCGCCCCTGGCCGTCTACCTCGTGGTCGGCGGCGTGGTGGGCATCGAAAGCCTCGGCGTTCCCCTTCCCGGGGAGATCGTGCTGGTCAGCGCGGCGCTGATGTCGTCGCACCACGACCTGGCCGTCAACCCGATCGGCGTCGGAGTGGCCGCCGTGATCGGCGCGGTGATCGGCGACTCGATCGGCTACACGATCGGTCGCCGGTTCGGCATGCCGCTCTTCGACCGGCTCGGCCAACGGTTCCCGAAACACTTCGGCCCCGGACACGTCGCGCTGGCCGAGCGCCTGTTCAACCGGTGGGGTGTTCGCGCGGTGTTCTTCGGTCGCTTCATCGCGCTGCTGCGGATCTTTGCCGGACCGCTGGCCGGCGCCCTGAAGATGCCCTACAGGCGGTTCCTGGCCGCCAACGTGTCCGGGGGGATCTGCTGGGCGGGCGGCACCACGGCCCTGGTCTACTTCGCCGGAATCGCCGCCGAACGCTGGATGGAACGGTTCTCCTGGATCGCGCTCGTCATCGCCGTCGTGGTCGGTGCCACGGCCGCGATCCTGTTGCGGGAACGCACATCCCGCGCGATCGCCGAGCTCGAGGCCGAGCACAACCGCAAGGCCGCCGACGCGGCGTAGCTACGCGGGTCGGTGCTGATCGATCAGCGCCCTGGCCATCTTTTGGGCGCGCAGGGCCGCGTCCAAATCGCCCACCGCCGCCAGTACGATGGCGCCCTTCATCAGGATGTGCCAGGACGAGGCGAAGCCTTCGACGTCGTGCAGCCCGGCTTCCTCCGCGCGCTGGCGCACGATGTTGCGGACGTTGTCGATGTGCCCGATGCTGGCCTGCCCGGCCGGATGATCGGCTCCCAACTCGAACAACACGTTGATGAACGAGCAGCCCTCGAAACCGTCGCGGCTTTGAAACCAGTCGTGTAAGACGTCGAAGATCGCCAGCAAGCGCTCCTCGGGGGTGTTGCCGCGCAGGTGTGACTGGGCCTCGACGAGCCCACGCGTCCAGAGTTGCTCGTGGCGCTGCAGCACGGCCAGCACCAAGTCGTTCTTCGTCGCGAAATGGCGGTACAGGGTGGCCTTGGCCACCCCCGCCCGCTCGATCACCTCGTCGGTGCCGACCGCGCGGATCCCACGCCTGCTGAACAGGTCGTATGCGGCAGTCAGGATTCGCTCGCGAGGCGGCATCGCGGGCGTCGCGATGGCGTCGACGCTAGTCATAGCGATCCTCACGATACTCATAGGACGCGATATATAGACAGACCGCCCTGTCTTGTTATAGAAATGAGATTCCGCAGTTTGCGGAAAGTCTGTCTTTAGACAACAGGACGGGCATCCATCCCGGCATCGAACACGCCGGTTGATTAGGGAGTCCACCATGCGCTTAGCCACAGCCGAACCGTTTTCGTCCCCTCTCATGCTCAGCACGCGGCTGGTCTACGAGCTCGGTGACCCCAACAGCACGCTGCGGGCCACCACCGATCGCAACGGCCCGTCCGTCATCGTTTACGCCGGCGGCGAGGTCGACGCCTGCAACGAGCACGCGTGGCGCCGACTGCTCGACGAGGCGGCCGCCGGCGTTGCCGCGCCCGGACCGCTCGTCATCGACGTCTCCGGCCTTGACTTCATGGGCTGCTGCGCGTTCGCCGCACTGGCCGAGGAGGCGGAACGTTGCCGCGGGCGCGGCGTCGAACTGCGTCTGGTAAGCCACGACCCGATGGTCGCGCGCGTCGTGAAAGCGTGTGGGCTCACCCCGATGCTTCCGATGTACCCGACCGTGGACGCCGCCCTCGCCGCGTGACGAAACCGGGGGTCGCGTGAGCGATCCTCCGACCGTCGGTGTGGAAGAGGAGTTCCTCCTCCTCGACCCGCAGACCAACGAACCCGCTCCATGCAACGCCGAGGTGGCGGCGCAGGCCGAAACCCACGGCATCACACTGCAATTGGAACTCAGCAGTTGTCAGGTTGAAACCACCTCGAGCGTGGCCGCGACCAGTGCCGAGCTCACCGGGGAACTCCGCAGGCTGCGGCGCGGCGCCGCGCAAGCCGCCGAGACCGCCGGCGTTCGGTTGCTCGCCCTCGGGCTTCCACCGGTCACGCCGCACCAGTTCCCGGTCACCGACACCGACCGGTATCGGCGCATCGGCGAGCAGTTCGGGATGATCGCGCACGAGCAAGGCATCTGCGGATGCCACGTGCACGTGCAGGTGCCCGACCGCGCCGCCGCCATCCAGGCCAGCAACTGGTTGCGGCCGTGGTTACCGAGTTTGCTTGCGCTGTCTGCGAATTCAGCGATCTACCGCAACGCCAACAGTGGCTATGCGAGCTGGCGCAGCGTGCTGTGGCGACGCTGGCCGGCCGCGGGGCCGCCACCGTTCTTCACCACGCCCGAAGAGTACGACCGCACGGTGCGGATGCTGGTCGGCACCGGGGTGATCCTGGACCCGGACATGATCTATTGGGACGTGCGCCCGTCGGCGAGCTTGCCGACCGTCGAGGTACGGGTGGCCGATGTGCCGGCGACGGTCGCCGAAACGGTGTTGCTCGCCACGCTGATCCGGGCCGCGGTGATGACGGCGCTCGACGAGCGGGGCGCCGGCGTCGACCGGCTGCCACCCGCCGCGCTGCGTGCAGCGTACTGGAAGGCCGCCCATGACGGATTGTCCGGGCGCACATTGGATTTGGTCGACGGTCGCGGGGCGGTGCCGACGCGGGAGCAGCTGGGCGCCCTGGTGCGACGGGTGCGTCCGGCGTTGGACGCGCTGGGCGAGCACGACCGGGTGGTCGCCGAACTCGACCGCGTCACGGCGCAGGGCAACGGGGCGATGCGACAGCTCAAGGCGTGGCGCAAGCGCGGCGAGGCGACGGACGTCATCGAGGCAGCCGCCGCCGCCACCCTGAGCTGACTCGCGGCGGCTCTGGTCAGGCCGGCGGCGCTTCGGCGCCGCGATCCACACCGGAACGCAGCTTCACCGACGCCGAATACGCGAACGTGCGGAAGTGCAGCACCTTGTCGTCGGACGGTTCGATGCCGTCGGTCACCCGCATCGGGTCGAACACCACGATGTCGCCGTCGTGCTCGCGTTCAGTGTCGATGCCGGTGATCTCGAAGTTGCCGACGGTGACCGTCTCGGTGCTGCGCCAGGGCGCCGACGGGTCGACCGTCGAGTCGTTCGGCCCGGCGATCTGGACGCGGAAGTCGAACCGCACCGGCCCGCCGGCCAGGCGGGTGTTCAGCTCGTGGTGCAGAAAGTCCGGGTCTCGGCCCTTGGCGGCACCGCCCGACAGGAAGTCCTCCCCCGCGACCGGGTGCAGGTGATAGCGGACGAAGCGGGCGCTGCCGTCGGCGGCGACCCAGCGGAACGCGTGCAGCCCGTGATATTCGACGGTGGCGTAGCTCGCCGGGACCCGGTTGGCATCGCGCAGAACGGGCAGCGCGCCCAGCAGCTTCGGATGCGTCGCAGCGTAGGCGGCCATGCGCAGCGGCATGGCCGGGCCGGGCCGCATCGCCTTGAGCAGGTCGATGAATCCGTCCGGCGTGCTGGAGACGAACAGCCTGGCCGTCTGCGTCGACACGTCCGTCGTCGACCCGTCGGGCAGGGTCAACTTCACCGCCAGCCCCCGCACCCCGGGCACGTTGTCGGGCTGCTTGGGGTTGCCCGCCCCGTTGGAGAAGCGAAACAGCGCCGGCACCGACGAGCCATCCAGATGCTTGGCGCGCGAAAGCGTGGCCGCCTCGGGGCTCGCGGTGAACCTGCCGTGATACAGGGTGCCTTTTGCATGCAGCGCGCGATAGCCCGGCTGTGCGCCGCCGCTACCTCGGATTGCCTTGATCGCGTCGTCGGGAGTCACAGCCATTCGCGAATCCTAGAAGGTCATTGCGGAAAGCCGAAGAGTTTGACGACACCGTGATCGCGACCGGCGGTGTAGCCGCCGTCGACGGCGATCGCCTGACCGCTGACGAACGACGCGTCGGTGGACAACAGGAAGGCCGCCACCGCCGCGACTTCCTCGGGCCGGCCGAGCCGTTGCAGGGCGTGCTCCTCGGTGATGGAGGCCAGCGGGCCCTCCATTCCCGGCAGCCCGAAAACGTCTTGCGCCATTGGTGTTTCGATGAATCCGGGGCAGATGGCGTTGGCGCGGATGCCGCTCGGCCCGTAGTCGAGCGCGATGTTCTTGGTCAGCAGCACCACACCACCCTTGGCGGCGTTGTACGAGCTGCCGCCCGCCGTGCCTTCCAGGCCCTCGATGCTCGCGACGGTCACGATCGAGCCCCGCTCACCGTCGACGCGGTCCTGCTCGATCATCTTGGCCAGGGCCGCCTTGACCACCAGGAACGTGCCGGTGAGGTTGATGCCGATCACCCGGTCCCATTCAGAGCGGTCGAGCAGATGGACGGGGCCGCCACCGGCCACGCCGGCGGCGTGGAAGACACCGTCGAGGCGCCCGGGCACGGCGGCGAATACCGCGGCGATCGCCGCCTCGTCGGTGACGTCGGCGGTCACGAAATGAAAATTTGGGCCCAGCTCGGGCGCGGCGGCACGGTCGGCGCCGACGACGGTGCCACCCTCGGCCAACAGGCGCTGCGCGGTGGCCAGGCCGATACCGGACGCCGCCCCGGTGACGACGAAGGTGCGGGAGCGGGCGCGATCGGCGTTGACCATGGCAGTCATGGTGGCATACGGCACTTGCCTGCCCACGGCGGCGTCGAGACTGCGGTGAGAGCGAATAATTGAGCGAAATTCCGCTCTCACCGCAGACTCGACGGAGGCACGCGCACGCATGAGCCCACTGACCGACCTGGGAGTGACGAACCCCGTGCTGGCGGCGCCCATGGCGGGTGGCCCCAGCACACCCGAGCTGGTGGTGGCCGCCGCACGCGCCGGCAGCTTCGGCTTCCTGGGCGGCGGCTACAAGACGCCCGACGCCCTGGCCGACCAGATGGCCGAACTGCGTTCCGCGGGCGTGCCTTTCGGGGTCAACCTGTTCGCCCCGAACCCGGTGCCCGTCGATCCGGACGCCTACGACACCTACCGCGACCAGATGCGGCCGGAGGCCGACCGCTACGAGGTCGACCTGGCCAAGGTCCCCGTCACCGAGAACGACGACTACTGGCAGCAGAAGGTCGAGCTGCTGCTGGCCGACCCGGTCCCGGTGGTCACCTTCACCTTCGGGATCCCCGAGCCGAAGGTGATCGGCGCGCTGAAGAACGTCGGCAGCGTGGTCGGCCAGACCGTCACGTCGGCCGCCGAGGCACGCCTGGCCGCGGAGCAGGACGTCGACGTGCTGGTGGTGCAGGCCGCGGCCGCCGGCGGTCACTCCGGCATCCTGACCCCCGATCGGTTGCCTGCCGAAATCCCCCTGCCCCAGCTGCTGCGGGAGATCGGCGCGGCCACCTCCCTGCCGATGATCGGCGCCGGCGGGATCGGCACCCCCGACGACGTCGCCGCCGCCCTCGGCGCCGGCGCCCTCGCGGTCGCGGTCGGCACGGTTCTGCTGCGCAGCAAGGAAAGCGGAACGTCGGCCCCCTACCGCGCCGCGCTCGCCGATCCCCACCGCCGGCCGACCCTGCTCACCCGCGCCTTCACCGGTCGTCCGGCGCGGGGGCTGGCGAACGTCTTCACCGACCGCTACACGGCGGTGGCGCCCGAAGGCTATCCGGCGATCCATTTCCTGACGAGCCCCATCCGCAAGGCCGCCGCCGCGGCCGGCGACCCGGAGCGAATCAACCTGTGGGCCGGCACCGGGTACCGGCATGCCGCCGACGCGCCCGCGGGCGAAATCCTGACGTCGTTGGCGTCGAAAGGCTGACGGTCCCGGGGATGATTGACTAGGCACATGCCGCAGGCCCACACCACGCAGACGCTCGTCGGCTTCATCGAGCATCACGAACAACATCGGCCCGACGACGTCGCGATTCACTACGGTAATCGCCACTGGACGTGGGAACAATGGGCGGCGCGGATTCGCCAGGCCGCCGGTGCCCTGCGCGCCGCCGGCGTGCGGCGCGGCCAGTGTGTGGCGTTTCTGGATAAGAATCACCCGGGCTGCCTGGAGAATTTGATCGCCGCGGTGTCGATCGGCGCGGTGACCACCATCCCCAATTGGCGGATGACCGGCGAGGAACTCGTCCACGTGCTCAACGACAGCGACGTGCGGCTGCTGTTCGTGGGCGCCGAATTCGCGCCCACCGTCGAGCGGATCAGGGCGCAGCTTCCCGGCGTGCAGCGCATCGTGGTGGTGGGCGGTCAGCGTGACGAGTACGAATCCTGGCTCGCCGCAGCCACACCCGCTGCGGCCGACCCGGATGTCGATGACCACGCCACCGCCCTGGTGATCTACAGCTCGGGCACCACCGGTCGGCCCAAGGGCGTCGTGCTGAGCCAGCGCGCGCTGGTCAACCACATCGTGAACATGGCCCCGCCGTTTCCGTTCGAAGACGGGGACGCGAATCTTGTGGCCATGCCGCTATTTCACGTGGGCGGCGTCGCCTACGCGTTTTTCGGCATCATGGCCGGGGCGCCCACGTTTCTGACGCGCGAACCCGACGCGGCGACACTGATCGGCGCCATCCAGGCCGGTGCCACGCACGCGTTCTTCGTGCCCCCGGTGATCGCCCGGTTTTTAGACGCCGGCGACGCGGCGATCAAATCGATTTCGGGGCTGCGCTACCTGGTGTACGGCGCGGCGCCGATGCCAATGCCGTTGCTGCAAAAGGCACTTGAGGCGTGGCCCGAGATGAACTTTATCCAGGTGTACGGGCAGACCGAGCTGTCCGGGGGAATCACCGCGTTGGAACCCGGCGAGCATCGCGATGCCACCCGGCCGCACTTGCTGCTGTCGGTGGGAAAGGCCTTCCCGGGAAACGAAATTCGGATCGTCGACCCCGAGTCCGGCGAGCAGCTGCCCGTCGGCGAGCCGGGTGAGATCTGGGTGCGCAGCAACCAGCGCATGAGCGGCTATCTGAATCGCCCGGAGGCAACGAAAGAAACCATCACCGACGACGATTGGCTGCGCACCGGCGACATCGGGCGGGTGGACGCCGACGGCTACCTCTACATCGAGGACCGGCTGAAGGACATGATCATCACCGGCGGCGAGAACGTGTACGGACCCGAGGTGGAGAGCGTGCTCATGGAGCACCCCGCCATCACCGACGCCGCGGTCATCGGTGTCCCCGACGACTTTTGGGGCGAATCGGTCAAGGCCATCGTCGTCGCCGACACCGAGGTCGACGCCGACGACATCATCGAGTTCTGCCGCCGACACCTGGCCGGCTACAAGTGTCCCCGCACCGTGGATTTCGCCCCGGCGCTCCCGCGCAACGCGAGTGGAAAAATACTGAAAACCGAGCTGCGCCAACCCTATTGGCAGGACCGCGCGCGCAACGTCTGAGCCTCACAACCCCAACGGCCTCACAGCCCGAACTGGTCGTCGATGATGCCCAGCCAGATCTGGGCGACGTCCATCGCCACCTTCTCGCTGATGAACGCGTGCTGGGTGCCGGTGTAGATGTCGCGGAACCCGCGCTCGAGGCGGCTGCCTTCCCGGATCGCCGTGGTGCCGGCCGCCAGGTGGGCCCACTCGGCGCACTCGCGGGCCGTGTCGGTGGCGTACACCGCGGCCACCCGCATGTCGGCCCGCAGCCGCGGCGTCAGCTCGTTGCCCGCGGCCACCGCGGCCTCGGCCGTGGTGAAGGCGTCGAGCACCAGCAGACGCGCGGCCCGCCAGGCCGCGACGTGATGGGCCAGACCCTTTTGGAAGGTCTGCCGGCTGGCCAGCGTCGCCATGTCGCTCATCCGCACCTTGGTGGCCGCGAGCTCCTCGACGTCGTCGAGCATGCTCTTGGCCACCCCCAACGCGAACGCGGCGTGACCGGCGGCCGTCACCGGCATCAGACCCATCCGCCCGGCCGGCGAGGATCCGCGCAGCGGCTCGCGGGTGAACAGCGGGATGGTCCGGTATTCCGGCACGAACACGTCGGCGACGTTGTAGTCATACGAGCCGGTGCCCTTGAGCCCCTGCACATGCCAGCCGTCGGTGAAGACGACCTCCTCGCGCGGCAGGAACGCCACCCGCATGTCGGGAATGCCCTCGGCGATCCAGCGCATCTCGCCGTCATCCATCGGCAGAAAGCCCGCCGCGACGTACGCCGAGTGGCCGGTGCCGGATCCAAAACTCCACGCCCCGGTCAGTCGGTAGCCGCCGTCAACCGCCGTCCCCTGGCCGTTGGGAAAATACTGGCCGCCGATGGTGACGTGGTTGTCGTGCGCCGTGAACACCTCGGCGAAGCCCTGCTCGGGAAGATAGCTCGCGGCGGCGAACGTCGACGGCAGGTTGGCGATCCCGATCCAGCCGAAAGAGCCGTCCTGCCAAGCCATTTCGAGCCAGGTCTCGATCATCTCGGCGAACGAGGGTTCGACGCCGCCGGCCTCCGCGGGGTTGAAGGCGGACATCAGGCCGCTGGCCCACATCTCGTCCACGATCGCCGGCGAGAGCGTGCGCAGCCGCTCCGATTCCGCCGCCTCGTCGCGCACCAGTTTGCGCATGCCACGGGCTCGGTCCAGTACATCGGTCACGGCGTCATCATTTCGGACAGGTGTCCAGAAAGTCAACGAGCAATACTGGCGGACATGAACGCGCGAGTGGATGCCCGGCGGCGCGAGTGCGCGATCGCCGTGTTGGGCGGTCCGACCACGGTCGTCGACATCGCCGGGCTTCGGATCGTGATGGACCCCACCTTCGATCCGCCCGGTGTGCACGCCTACCTGACCAAGACGGCAGGCCCCGCCGTGAGCGCCGACGCGCTGGGACCGGTGGACGCGGTGCTGATCAGCCACGACCAGCACCCCGACAACCTCGACGACGACGGTCGCCGGTTCGCCCTGGCCGCACCGCTGGTGCTCACCCATCCCGGTGCCGCGGGCCGGCTGGGTCCGCCGGCCGTGGGGTTGCGGCCGTGGGAGTCCTATCAAGGCCCGGGATCGCTTGTCGTGCAAGCCGTTCCGGCGGTGCACGGCCCGGCCGACGGGCAACGCGACGGCAGCGGTCACGTGAACTGCGAAGTGGCTGGCTTCGTGCTGTCCGGGCCCGATCTGCCCACCGTGTACCTCAGCGGCGACAACGCGTCGATGGCCGCGGTCAAGGAGGTGGCCGACCGCGTGGGTCGCGTCGACATCGCGGTGCTGTTCGCGGGGGCGGCGAGCGTGCCGACCAAGGAACGCGGTCGGCCGCTGACGCTGACCTCGGCGCGCGCGGCCGCCGCCGCCGAACTGCTCGGCGCCGCGGTGGTCATCCCGGCGCACGTCGACGGCTGGGCGCACTTCAGCGAAGGCGTCGAGGAGTTCACCGAGGCGTTCGACCAGGCCGGGATCAGCGGCGTGCTGCGGGTCGCCCCCCACGGCGAGTGGATCGATTGCGCGGGAAAATGACATGCGTCTGGACTACCGTCCAGTAGCGTGTCCAATACCACTTGCGGTAGCGTCTTGACGCATGCCCGAGGCTGTTGAGTCCACCCGTCGCCGCCTGAGCGGCAAGCGCGCGGACACGGTGCTGCGGCTGAGCCGAGCCACGGTCGAAGTGTTGCGCGAGGTGGGCTACCACGATCTGACGTTGCAGGCCGTCGCGGCGCGGGCCGGCACGGCGCGGGCGACCGCCTACACCTATTTCTCGTCCAAAGACCATCTGATCGCTGAGGTGTACTGGCGTCGACTGGCGACCGAGCAACCGCCGGAGAGCCACTCCACCGACGTAAAGACCCGGGTCATCGCCGTGCTGCGACGCCTGGCGTTCCTCGTTGCCGACGAGCCCGCCCTCGCCGATGCCTTGCGCGTGGTGATCAACAGTTCCGACCCGGACGTGGAATTGATCCGGGGCAAGATCGCCAGGCGCACGCACTATCTCATCTCCACGGCGGCCGGCGACGACGCCGACGCGGAGACGGTTGGGCTGCTTGAGGTCTTCTACGCGGGCGCGATGGTGCTCGTCGGGACCGGCCTGATCTCCCGCGCCGACATCGCCGAGCAACTCGAGATGGCGGTGCGCCGGATCCTGTGACTCCGGCCACAACGTGCGTCTGGTCACATGTCTGGACACTCGTCTATTTTTTGTCGTAGCCTAGGCCTGACTCGCTGACGTGCCGGGCAACGCGGCCCCACTCAGCCGGGTAACGGGGTAAGGGAAATTTTCGGGGGTGTTGCTGGCGCGGGCATCGACGGCCGCGACGGCGGATCCAGAACTTCTTCTGCGAAGGGTCGCAGCATGCAACGACTTACCGGTTCGGACGCGATGATGCTGTTCAGCGAGGCCGCCAACGTGCCGATGCACACCGTCAAGGTGGCCATCCTCGAGGCCCCGGGCGCCGGCGAATTCTCGGTGCAGGCGGCCCGCCGGGTGGTGCAGCAACGCCTGCACCGATTCGAACCCCTGCGGCGCGTGCTCGTCGACACGCCCTACGGCTTCCACCGCCCCATGTGGCGGGAGAACTGCCCGGTCGACCTCGACTACCACGTGCGACCGCTGCGGCTGCCGGCCCCGGGCGGGCGCCGCGAACTCGATGACGCCATCGCCAAGCTGATCGAGCAACCGCTGGACCGGACCCGACCGCTGTGGGAGATCTACGTGATCGACGGCCTGGCCGACGGCCGGTTGGCCGTGGTCACCAAGATCCACCACGCCCTCGCCGACGGCGTCGCGTCGGCCAATCTGCTCGCCGGCGCCTTGGAGAAACCCGACAAGCCGGAAGGTGTACCCGCCGGCGTCGAATGCGACACCCACCCGTCCAGGACCCAACTGCTCTGGACGGCCATCCGCGATCACGTCCGCCAAATCGCCGAATTGCCAAGCCTTTTGCGCTACACCGTGGCCGGGATACACCGGGTCACCCGCAGCCGCCGCAACCGGACAGCCGTCAAGGTCCCCCGGGCCTTCACGAATCACCGGCTCACCACGCAGCGCCGGTTCGCCACGGCCGGCGTGCCGTTCGCCGACGCCAAGCAGATCACCCGCGAATTGGGTTGCACGATCAATGATCTGGTGCTCGCGATGGCCGCCGGGGCGGCCCGGGAACTGCGGCTGCGTTACGACGGCCACTCCGACGCTCCGCTCGTGGCGATGGTGCCGGTGTGCCTCGACGCGACGCCGGGCAGATCGGCCGGCAACAACTTCACCCAGATGGCCGTCGCCCTGCCCGCCGATCTCGACGAGCCCTTGCACCGCGTGAAGCGGAGCCACGAGGCCGCCGTCAGCGCCAAGCAACTGCACACCCTGCTGGGACCGGAGCTGTTGACCCGCTGGTTCGCCTACCTGCCCCCGCTGATGGTCCGCAAGCTCAGCGCCCTGATGGCGCGCACGAACGCCCACCTGAAAATGCAGAACTTGGTCGTGTCCAATGTGCCGGGGCCACGCGAACGCGTGCACGTCGCCGGCGCAACGATCGCGGAGTTCTACTCGGTGGGTCCGCTGGTTGCCGGTACCGGCCTGAACATCACCGTGTGGAGCTACGCCGACCAGATGAACATCTCCGTTCTCGCCGACGCGCTGACGGTGAGCGACGCCCACGAGGTCACCGACGAGCTGTTGCGTCAGTTCGCTGAGATCGCCTCTGCCGCAGGCGTTTATGCGACATACCAAGCCGACGTGGCCTAACAGACCGAAAGGACGCCATGACCAACGAGATCGAGAAGTGGGACCCGATCCTCACCGAACGCGTGATGGGAACGATCCGGCCCGTGCTCAAGCGATACTTTCGCTCCGAGGTGCACGGACTGGACAACGTGCCGGCGGGCGGCGCGCTGGTGGTCTCCAACCACTCCGGCGGTCAGATGGCCGTCGACGTGCCGATCTTCGCCGCCGACTGGTACGCCACGCACGGGTATGACCGACCGATCTACACGCTCAGCCACGACATGATCATGATTGGGCCGGTCGGGAGTTTCCTGAGGCGGATCGGCTTCATCCCGGCCAACCACGACAATGCGGCCAGCGCACTGCGCAGCGACGGCATCGTGGTGGTGTTCCCCGGCGGCGACTACGACGCCTACCGGCCGACGCTCACCCAGAACGTCATCGACTTCGGCGGCCGCAAGGGGTATGTCCGCGCGGCGATCGAGGCCGGGGTGCCGATCGTTCCCATGGTTTCCGTCGGCGGGCAGGAGACCCAGCTGTTCCTCACCCGCGGCACCTGGTTGGCGCGGCAACTGGGGCCCATCTCTCGGCTGGTGCGGAACAAGATCATGCCGGTGACATTCGGCTTTCCGTTCGGCGTAAGCCTTTTCGTGCTGCCGCCGAATCTGCCGCTGCCGGCGAAGATCGTGACGCGGGTCCTCGAGCCGATCGACATCCGCAAGAAGTTCGGCAAGAACCCCGACATCGCCGAGGTCGACGCCTACGTGCGCGAGGTGATGCAGGCCGGGATCGACGAGCTTGCGGCAAAGCGCCGATTCCCGGTGCTGGGCTGACTTACAGCCGCCCCTCCGTGCGCAGCTGCGGGTGCACCCAGTCCGGTGAGCGACGCTCCTTGAAAGCGCGGACGCCTTCGCGCGCCTCGGCGTCCATCAGGCTGCTGGTCATGCCGATGCGGTCGTACAAGCCGAGATAGTTGTCGATGCTCGACTTGATGACGCCGCGAGCACGCGGGGCGGTGCGGGCTGCCTGCGCGAGTAGCTCCCGCGCTACCGCAAGCAGATCATCATGGGGCACAACCCTATTCACCAAGCCCCAGTCCAGGGCTTCGGCGGCGGTCAGCACCCGGCCGGTGAACATCAGGTCGCGGGTGCGCACCGGTCCGATCAGGCGGGCGAGCATCTGGCTGTAGTAGGTGTCGGCGTAGCCGCGGAACAACTCGGGCACCCGGAACGTCGCGCGCTCGCTGACCACCGACAGGTCGCTGCACAACGTGATCTGCATGCCGCCGCCCTGGCAGAGGCCGTTGACCGCGGAGACGATCGGTTTGGCCGAGGTCCGCACCGCGTCGAACGGTGTGACGTCCATGCCCAGCGCGGCGCCGAAGGTGATCCAGTCGTCCGCGCCGCCTCCCCCGGTCATGTCGCCGCCGGGGGCGAAGACGTCCCCGGTGCCGGTGATCAGCAGCCCGGCCAGTTCGGGATCGGCATTGACACGGCCTACGGCGTAACGGATTCCGAAATACATCGCCGGCGTCATCGCGTTGCGCGCCTCGGGGCGGTCGATCGTGCAGACGGCGATCGGTCCCTCGCGATCGAACGACAGATACGGGGTGCCCAGCCAGTCCCCCTCGGGCGGTCGGGGACTGTCGTTAAGCGTCACGGCGCTCCTCTCTACACGTACGACAGGGTGGCGACCTGGGTGGTCTCCGACGCGCTGTCGATCACCTGACGATGTTTGTCCTGCAGCGTGGCCGTGAGTTCGCCCACCGATTTGTCGCAGTGCCGACAGTGCGCGGTGAACCGCGGCTGGTCGGCTTCATCCGGCCAGAACCGGCGGTCGCCCACCTGGGCGCCGGGGTCGTAGACGACCGACTGATACGGGGACTCCTTGAGCAGCCTGCCGACGGAATGCATCTGCGGGCATTCAAGTTTCAGCGTGCCGATGCCTTCCTGGTTGCCGTCCATCGCGCACCCTCCTCGGTCTGGTCACGTTCTTTATCCCCGCCGGCTAACGACGGAATCAACCGAGAACGTTACGTGGCGCCCGACACCCCCGTCATCACCGGACGCAGCCCGAGCGCTCCACTGCACCTCGGCGGTCCCGGAAATCTGCAGGGTGGCCCCGGTGGCGAAATCGACGAACAACAGCGCGGCCTCGTCGTCGACGGCCAGGTTGCCGAAGCTGTTGAACATGTTGTTGCCGGGGTAATCCGGCCACCACAGTCGGTGCGGGCCGCTCACCCGAACGAATCCGGCCGGGCCGCCGCGGTGGGAGGCGTCGCCGCCCCGAAGGGGATGGGTGGTGCCCAGGAAGAACGTGTCGGACGCCGCGATCATCGCCGCGTCGGCCGGCTCCAGCTGCGCGCCGCGCCGGGCGGCGGTCGAAGGTGCGGCGGCGAGCATCGGGTCGCGGCGGTGAATGTAGCGTGGGCAGTTTCCGTAGGCCTGGTCGATGTGCACCCGCAAACCGGCGTCGTCGCCGTCGACCAGGGTGCCGTTGATCCGCATCCGGCGTCGTGCGTCGAAGTCGACGGCGATCAATCCGATCTGCTGGCCGACGGGCAGCCGATAAAGAGGATCGCCCGCACGGGGCACCGCCGCGATGCGCAGCAGCCGATCTTCCCCGCGCAGAAACCCCGCGCCCGCCGACAGCGGCGAGGTCCACAGGGCGCCCTCGCGATCGCGCGCGGTGATCGCGGCAAATGTCTGTGCCGCAAGGAATTTCGTGGCACCAGCGGAGAGGGGGCCGGGATCAAGCATGCTTTCCAGCCGCTTGGCGTCGGCTTCGACGCCGGCTCGGCGTTGCGTCGCCAGCTCCCCCTCGTGGAATCCGGTTGCGCTCATCGGCTGCCCGACGGAACCTCGGCGAAGCCCGGTTCCCCCGCGTCGACGACCGAGTTGAACCGGATGCGAGTGTCCAGATCGTTGATCTCGCGGATCGCGCTCTCGGGCAGCGCGGTGACATCGAAGTTCTCGCGGATGCGCGACGGCGTGACCGATCCGGTGAGCACCGCGCTGCCGCGCTGAATGCCCCAGGCCAACAGCACCTGCGCGGGCGTCTTTCCCAGCCGTTGGGCGATCGCGACGATCAGCGGGTCGTCGAGCAGTCGCGGTTCCAGCGCGTGCCCCAGCGAAGCGAACGCCAGCAGGACGACGCCGTCGGTCTCGCGCAGCCCATGCAGATCCCATTGCGGGTGATACGGGTGCGACTCGACTTGCACGACCGCCGGCTTGATGCGGGCGGTGTCGATGATGTTGCGGGTGCCCTCGACGTCGATGTCGGACAGGCCGATCGACCGCGTGAGTCCCCCATCCACCAGATCCTCCATCGCGGCCCAGGTCTCTTCCAGGGTCAGCCCGTCGTCATAGATGACGGCGCCGTGCATGTCGCGGGGGTCTTGGTCATCGCCGGGCTTGAACGCGAACGGCGTGTGCACCAGATACAGGTCGACCGCGTCCAACCCGAGCCGCCTCAGGCTGGCCTGCAACGCGGGCCTGACCCGTTCGGGCCGGTGGTTGTTGTTCCACAGCTTCGTGGTCACGAACACGTCCTCACGACGCACCGTTCCGGCCGCGAACAACTCCTTGAGCGCCGCCCCAACCTCGGCTTCGTTGCGGTAGCGCTCGGCGGCGTCGAGATGGCGGAACCCCACCTCGACCGCGGCCTTGACCGCACTGCGCGTCTTGCGGTTGTCGGAGAGCGAAGTCCCGAATCCCAACGCCGGGATCTGGCCGCTGCCGTCATTCAAGGTGATTCGGTGGTGGCTGGGTTGCTGCATGGTTGTCACTTTTTACGCCTTCCGCCTTAATAGATGACCAGTCGTCTACCTAAACGGACGGCGCGGGCGCGGCATTCCCCACCACCGGCAAGTCAGCGCAGCAGCGCCGGGACGGTGACCGCTTCGAACATGTCGTATGGGGTACGGCTGCGGGTCACCTTCCCCCGCAGGGCAGCGCCCTCCCACGCCTCGATCAGCAGGGAGGCCAGCTGCCCGGCGTCGAGGTCTGTCCGGATGCCGCCGGCCTCACCCTGGCCGGAACGCACACACGCCGTCAGCGCCTGGTCCCAGCGGTCGAGCACGCGCAGCAGCTCGGCGCGCACCGGCTCGCTGGATGTGCTTAGCTCGAGCGACATTTGGCCAATCAGGCAGCCAAGCAGGAAGTCACCGGCCTCGTGATCATCGGCGAGCGCATGAAAGAAACGGGTGATTCGCTCCTGCGGCGGCCCGTCCCCGTCCAGGATCGGTAGCAGGCGCGTCTGGATGTCGGACCAGTAGTGCTCGAGGATCGCCTCCGCGAGGGCCTCTTTGCTCGGGAAATACGCGTAGAACGAGCCCTTCGGCACACCCGCCGCATCCGTGATGTCCTTGACGCCGCTGGCCGCGAATCCGCGTGCGTGCACCAGGTCGAGGCCGGCTTGCAGAAGCCGGCTGCGCACCTCGGGATTCGGCGGTCGTGGCATGTCCGTCAATATTAGCCGACCGGTCACTTATCACAGGGGCCACGGTGTTGCATCTAATATCGCCGTATGGCATCCGCCCGCGAACGCCTGCGACAACAAGGGTTGCGGCCGGTTCAGATCTGGTGCCCAACGTGAACGGCCCAGAGTTCATCCGCGAGGCACACCGACAATCGGCCCTCGTGGCCGCGAGCGATCGGGAACAGGACGATCAAGCCTTCGTGGATGCGGTGTCCTCCGATTGGGACGACGACTCCGACGTCGCTGCCCTCAAAGGCCTACCGTAGCCGTTACAGTAACGTGCACGTGAGACCGAGGTGAACGCGACGAAGGAGTCCGCCGGTGAAAACAAAGGGCGCACTGATCTGGGATTTCAATCAGCCGTGGTCGGTCGAGGAGATCGAGATCGGCGAGCCCCGCAGGGGCGAGGTGAAGGTGCAACTGGAGGCCGCGGGGCTCTGCCATTCGGATCACCACGTGGTGACCGGCGACATTCCGATGGCGGCCTTCCCCATGCTCGGCGGGCATGAAGGCGCCGGCATCGTCGTCGAGGTCGGCGACGGCGTCGAAGACCTCGCGGTGGGTGACCATGTCGCGGCGTCGTTCATCCCGTCGTGCGGGAGGTGCCCGTCGTGCCAGCTGGGCGAGCGAAATCTGTGCGACCTCGGGATGGGGCTGATGGCCGGAACAGCGGTCTCCGACGGCACATTTCGGATTCAGGCCGACGGCAAGAACGTCTACCCGTACGCATTGCTGGGCACCTTCGCGCCCTATCTCGTCGTGCACCAGACCTCACTGGTCAAGATCGACCCGGCCATCCCCTTCGAAGCCGCCGCACTCGTCAGCTGCGGCGTGACAACGGGTTTCGGGTCCGCGACGCGAGCCGCCGAAGTGCAACCGGGCGACGACGTGGTCATCGTCGGGCTGGGTGGTGTCGGCACCGCCGCGCTGCTCGGTGCGATAACTTGCGGTGCTCAGCGCATTTTCGCCGTCGATCCCGTCGAATGGAAGCGCGACCAAGCGCTCAAATTCGGTGCCACCCACGTCTATCCCGACATCGACACCGCGCTGATGGCCATTGCCGAGCTCACCGCCGGTCGGATGGCCCGCAAGGTGATCGTGACGGTCGGCCGGTCGGAGGGCAAAGACCTAGAGAAGTACATGTCCGTCACCGCCAAGGGCGGGACTTGCGTCATGACGGCCATGGGCAGCGTCATCGAGACCGATGCAACGCTAAACCTCTCGCTGTTGGCGCTGTTGCAAAAGAGATTGCAGGGCACCATTTTCGGGGGCGGCAACCCGCAACGCGACATTCCGATGCTGTTGTCGATGTATCAGTCCGGCAAGCTGAATCTCGACGACATGGTCACTCGCCGTTACAGCCTCGAGCAGATCAACGAGGGCTATCAGGACATGCTCGATGGGCGCAACATTCGCGGCGTCATCCGCTATACCGACGCTGACCGGTAGCAAAGTGACACGGGTCACTTACTGTTGGAAATACAGTATGTGCTACTTTTTGAAAATCCATAACGCCAAAAATCCCGGGGTACTAAAAATGCCAACGCCCGTCATTGTCGGTGCCGTCAGAACAGCCATTGGTCGCTCTTTCAAGGGCACCCTGGTCAACACGCCGCCCGAAGCCCTGATCACCGCGGTGCTGCCGGAAGTGATCCGCCGGTCCGGAATCGATCCCGCGGCGCTCGACGACATCATCGTCGCCGAATCCCACTACGGCGGCGGAGATCTGGCGCGTTATGCCGCCGATGCCACCGGTCTTCAGCACGTGCCCGGCCAGGCCGTCAACCGGCATTGCGCCGGCAGCCTCACCGCCATCGGCAATGCGGCGGCCCAGATCGGCTCCGGGATGGAGCGCGCGCTCGTCGCCGGCGGGGTTCAGTCGCTGTCGATGACGCCGCTGATGAACCAGCGGATTCCCGGACCGGAGCTGAAGTTCGAGGAGCGCTGGCTGCCGCCGACCCACGTCGAGACGCCCGACGCGCCGACCAAGGACATGTCGATCACCGTGGGCTGGAACACCGCGCAGTCGGTCGGAATCACGCGCGAGGAGATGGACGCCTGGGCCGCCCGCTCGCATCAGCGTGCCATCGCGGCGATGGACGCAGGCAAGTTCCTCGACGAGATCCTCCCGCTCAAGGTCGAGCAACCCGACGGCTCCGTCGTCGACTTCAGCGTCGACGAGCATCCGCGCCGCGACACCACCGTCGAGAAGCTCGCCGGGCTCAAGGTTTTGCACCCCGAGATCGAGGGCTTCTCGATCACCGCGGGAAACAGCAGCGGCACCAACGACGCCGCCGCGGCGGTCGCGCTGGTCGATCGCGACTTCGCCGCGGCCGAAAAGTTGTCGGTGCTGGCCACCGTAAAGGCTTGGGGCGCGGCCGGAGTCGCCCCACGAGACACCGGTCTGGGGGCCGTGCAGGTCATCGGCAAGGTGCTGCAGCGCGCCGGGCTGAAGCCTGCCGACGTGGCGCTGTGGGAGATCAACGAGGCTTTCGCGTCGGTGCCGATCGCGGCCTGCCGCGAGTACGGCCTGGACGAGGAGCTGGTCAACTTCTCCGGCAGCGGTTGCAGTCTCGGTCACCCGATCGCGGCCTCCGGCGCGCGGATGGTCACCACACTCGTCTACGAACTGCGGCGCCGCGGCGGCGGCATCGGTGTGGCGGCCATGTGCGCCGGTGGCGGTCAGGGCGGCGCGGTGGTCATCGAGGTCTAGAGCAGACCAAACCGCCTGGCTGCCAAGCGATCTCGGTTTAGTGCGCGATGCTGTGGAGATAGTCCACGGCTAGGTCCACACACGTCTTCGGGTTCCCCGGAATCGGTTTGTAGGTGCCGTACTGGGCGTGGGGTGCGCCGTTGGTGCTGGCCGCTCCGGAGAAGTAGGGCAGCAACGTCGCCGCGAGTGGCCTGACATTCGCCGGTGCGCCCCGAAGCGTGTCCTGAATGACGCGCAAGCCGCCGCTGTACCGATTGCAGAACGCCATGAAGATGGTGGTGAGCCAGCGCCCGGCGAGGTCGTCGCCGACGGCCGCGGCCAGATCGTTGGGGATCACGAAGTCCCACCACAGGTCTTCGGTGTCGGTCAATCTGTGGTCCGCGGACATGATTCCGTGCCCACCCGGGTCAGGGCACCCGGGGAAAGTGTGGCCCGCCTCGCGAGCGGGGTTGGCGAAGGCGACGACGGCCCGCAGGTCCGATTTGCGGTGCCGCAGCGGTCCGCAGCGCAGCGACCGATACACCGGCGCCGTGACCATCGCGCCCTGGCTGTAGGCCGCGATCGCGAATTCGCCGTCGGTGGCGTTGATCGCGTCGGTGAGCCTGGCGACCCCGGCCGCCACGCTGCGGGTAAACGGCAGCGCGGCCGCATACGGAATCGGCCTCCATCGAAACTTCGTCGGGTCGACGCGCTTTGCCACCTGCTGCGGAAAGCAGCCCCTGCCAGTCGATCTGGCGCCTGCGATCCCGGGATGCCCCGTCCCGGCGATGGTGAAGAGCGTGATCACCGCTACACGATCTCATCCCAGCGCGAATCGGTGGGCGGATACGACCGTCGCCCGGTGTCAGCGCGTTGCTACGGGCCCCCACCGTTGCCGCCGTGGCCGCCCAGGATGATGACGATGGGGTTGCCGTTGGCGCTGGCGAGGCCACCACCGCCACCGCCCCCGATCCCGGCGTTGCCGCCAACGCCGCCGGGCGGTGACGGCATGGCAGTACCGCCGGCCTTGCCGGCAGCGCCGCCCAGACCGGCACCACCGTCGCCACCGCCGGTGCCGCCGGCGCCGCCGACGCCGCCGGTGATACCGCCGCCACCACCGCCGCCGCCTTCGCCGGAGGCGACGGTGCCGACTGTGCCGTCGACCGTGGCGCCGCCGCCGCCACCACCGCCGCCCGTGGGATTGCCTTGACCGGCTTGGCCGACGGCGCCCGAGGCCGATTGGTCACCGAATACCGCGGCGGCACCGCCACCGCCGCCACCACCCGGACCACCGGTGGCGCCGGCGGCGCCGCCGCCTTCTCCCCCATCGCCACCACCGGCCGAGGCGCTGAAACTGCCATTGATGGCATCACCATTGCCGCCGGCGCCCCCGCGGCCGCCGCTGCCGCCGTGGCCGCCGCCGGTGCTGTCACCGCCGGCGCCGCCGCCACCCCCGGCGCCACCGGCGGCACCGGCGTCGGTGGCACGGACAATGGCGATACCGCCGTCGCCGCCGTCGCCACCGTTGCCGCCGATGACCCCGTTGCCACCACGGCCGCCCGTGCCGCCGTCGCCCCCGTCGAGCGAGGCGCTGCCGCTCCCAACGTTGAAGTTGCTTTCCCCGCCTGGACCGCCTTGACCCCCGTTACCGCCGGTGCCTCCTGGGCTGTTGCCGCCGTCGCCGCCGGTGCCGCCGGTGCCGGCAGTGCCGGTGGCGCTCTGGGCACCCGCGCCGCCGCCCTGGCCCCCGGTCCCGCCGTTACCGCCGCCCCCGGCGGCCCCGCCGAGCAGCGCGTGGTTGGCGCCGCCGGTCCCGCCGTTGCCGCCGTGCCCGCCGTGTCCCCCGTTCATCGACGACGCCCCGCCCAGGCCGCCGGCACCGCCGGCCCCGCCGGCGCCGGCCTGGCCGCCCAGCAGGTGCATGTTGGCGCCGCCGGCGCCACCGTTACCGCCGGTCCCGCCGGTCACGCCGGTCGGCCCGATCACTAAGCCCGCGGAGCCGCCCCTACCCCCGGCGCCGCCGGCGCCCCCAGGGCCGCCGCCGAAAAGGCCGTTCGCCCCGCCAGCCCCACCGTTGCCACCGCTTCCGCCAGTGCCGGCGAGGGCGTTACCGCCGGCCCCGCCGTTGCCGCCGCGGCCAAACAAGCCGGCCGACCCGCCCTTCCCGCCGTCCTGCCCCGACGCCCCGGCCGCGCCGTTGCCGCCGTTGCCGAACAAGAATCCGCCGTCCCCGCCGTTGCCGCCCGGAGTCGTCGCGTTGGCGCCGTTGCCGAACAGGGGACGGCCCGTCGCCGCCGCTACCGGGGAAAACACCGCCAGGCCCTGGGCCGCCTGCACGGCCGCGGCCAACGGCGAGGCATTGGCCGCCTCGGCGGCGGCGTACGCGGCCCTCGCACTCGTCAACGTCTGCACAAACTGCTCATGAAACGCTGCGGCCCGCGCATTGAGCGCTTCGAAGTCCTTCCCGTGCGCGGAGAACACCGCCGCAATCACCGCCGATACCTCATCCTCGGCTGCGGCCAGCACCGTAGTCGTGCGGGTCGCCGCGTCGGCGCGGGCCGCGCCAAGCGCCGATTCGATACCGGCCAAATCCGACACCGCAGTTGCCATCTTCGCCGGCGCCGCGATCACAAACGACATGTCCGTCCTCCACTCGGTAGCCAGAGAACCTGTGGTGTGACACGTATCAATAAGGCTATGGCGCTCGGCCGCAAGTAATCAATGAGTTGCACGTCCCCATCGGGGCGGCACCGCGAGGTACAGTCCAGACGCGTCGCGCGACGACGTCGGTTGATACGGCTGAGCACCGAGGAGAACGACCATAAACCCTTACACCGCTCAAGTTCTCGAAGCCGGCCAGGCGGACGACATTGCGGTCTTGGAAAAACTGCGCGCCGATCCGGCCATCGAATTCATCGATCATCGCGAGTCGCAACTCGAAGAACTGCGCGGCCTTCGGCCGCCGCCGGATGGAGAGCTGCTCGCCGAACCCGGCCGCTGGGTGTACTACCCCTGGCGCAGAACCGTTGTCGCGCTGCTGGGTCCACGTGCGTTTCGGGCGGTCCGCCTGGATCGCAACAGGAACGTGATCACCACCGCGGAGCAGGATCGGCTGGGAACACTGCGCGTCGGTGTCGCCGGGTTGAGCGTCGGGCATGTCATCGCGCACACGTTGGCCGCGCAGGGCTTGTGCGGCGAGCTTCGGCTGGCGGATTTCGACAGCCTCGAGCTGTCCAATCTCAACCGGGTGCCCGCGACCGTGCTCGACCTAGGGCTGAACAAGGCCGAGGTGGCCGCCCGCAGAATCGCCGAACTCGATCCCTATGTCGCCGTACGGGTTCTGGACGCCGGACTGACAGCCGACAACGTCGACGAGTTCCTCGACGGACTGGACATCGTCGTCGAGGTCTGTGATTCGTTGGATATCAAGGTCAGCGTGCGGGAAGGGGCCCGACGCCGTCGGATACCCGTCGTGATGCCCTCGGCCGACCGGGGACTGCTCGATGTGGAACGTTTCGACCTCGAACCGCAGCGGCCGATTCTGCACGGTCTACTCGGCAATGTGGATTCCGCCAAGCTTGCCGCGTTGAGCAGCCGGGAAAAGGTCCCGCACATGATTCGCTTCCTCGAGGGCGAAAAGTTCTCATCGCGCCCACTGGCGTCGGTGCTCGAGATCGACCGCACCCTGTCGACCTGGCCGCAGGTCTCCGCTGACGTGATCTTGGGGGCAACCACGATCGCCGAGGCGGTGCGCAGGTTCGGAGTCGGTGAAAACCTGCAGTCGGGCCGCACCCGAGTCGACGTCGGCTGGGCACTCGATCACCTCGAAGAACCGCAGATCCCCGCGGATCGCCCCGCGACGCCGGTCGAGTACTCGGATCCGACACTGCCCTGCGTACCGGGCATCGTCGCAGCCGCCGCTATGCGCGCGCCCTCGGCGTCCAACGCACAACCCTGGTTCATCGAGGCCGGCCCCGATGTCCTCACCATTCGCCTTGCCCCCGAACACACCTCGACGCTGGACATCGGGTTACGCGCCAGCGCAGTCGCGCTCGGAGCGGCACTGTTCAATGCCAAAGTAGCCGCCGCGGCTCAACACGTGCTGGGACCGGCGCAGCTGGTGGATGACGTCGACGGCGTGCCATTGCAGGCGACGCTGCAACTGCGTGCCGGTAACGATCCCGACCTCGCCGCACTCTACGAGCCCATGCTCGCGCGCGAAACCAACCGACGACCCGGGATGCCGGGCGCAGTTGGCGCAGACACCATTGCGCTGTTACGCACTGTCGCCGAGCGCGAGGGGGCGCACCTGCACGTCGTGACTGACCGCGACGAGATCGCTGGTGTCGCAACGATTCTGGGAGCGGCCGACCGTACTCGCTACCTGACGCCGCAGTTACATGCGGAAATGGTTTCCGAGCTGCGCTGGCCGGGTGACGCATATCCCGACACCGGTATCGACGTGCTCAGCCTCGAACTCGAGCCCGGCGGTCTTGCCTTGGCCGACATTTTGAAACGCCCGGACGTGATGGCTCACCTGGCCAAGTGGAACGCGGGAACCGTGTTGGGCGAGGACACTCGGCAGCGCATCCTTGCGAGTTCGGCCTTGGCGATCATCTCGATCGCCGGGGGAACCTTGACTGACTACGCGCTCGGCGGATCCGCCGTCGAGGCGACATGGATTGTCGCGCAGCGATGCGGGCTGGGCGTCCAACCGGTTTCACCGGTCTTCCTCTATGCCCGCGATACCGAAGACCTCACGGCGTTGTCGGCGCCCTTCGCCGACGAACTGGGACAGCTGCAACGGGAGTTCCTCCGACTCGGCCACGCGCCGGACGGTCACGTGCCCGTCCTGATGCTGAGATTGGCGTTCAGCAACCCCGCGTCGGTGCGAAGCCGTCGCAGCCTCGATCGGGTCCGGTTGCTCTAGCAGCGCGCCGACTATCGGACAAGCGGCATCAGCAACTACCGTATTCAGATATGTCTGGCTCTCTGGACGATTTGGTCACGGCGGCCGCCGCCGAGTTGATGGCTGCGACGGCCAGCAATGCAGCGGAGATCTGCCAACGGGTGCTCGGTAACTTGGTCACCCACTTCGGCGTGGACTTCGGCGTGTTGCGCCACAACGACCACACGATCCGTGCGACGGTGCTCTTTGCTGAATGGCCACCGCGCGAAAACGTTCCCGACCCTGACCCACTCGGTGTGATCTATTTCGCCGAGGCCGACTCCGTCTTCGCGCAGCTTGAACACCTCAAAGAGCCCAGCGTGTTGCGTCCTGAGCCGACAAACGCTGACTACCAGGACTACATCGAGGGAGCCACGGGCGTGCCGCAAAGCTCGCTGGCGGGCGTGCCGCTGCTGTCCGGCGACGTCACCACCGGCTCGTTGGGTTTCGTCAAGTTCGGCGACCGGGACTGGCGGCCGGATGAGCTGAACGCGCTGCAGGCAATCGGCACGTTGTTCGCTCAGCTGCAGGCCCGCATCGTCGCCGAAGAAAAAGTCCGCTACCTCGCTGAGCACGACGACCTCACCGACCTGCTGAACCGCAGGGCGCTGATCGCCCACCTCGACGAGCGACTGGCCGAGGGGAAGCCGGGACCCGTCGCGGTATTGTTCCTCGACCTGGACCGCTTCAAGGTCGTCAACGAGCACCTCGGCCAGAACGCCGGCGACCAGTTCATCAAGGGCTTCGCCGAACTCGTGCGCGAGTCCGCGGGCGCGTCCTCGGTGACCGCACGCCTCGGGGGCGACGAGCTGGTCGTCGTGCCGTCCGAACCGATGGACATCGAGAGCGCGGTGACGTTTGCTCACCATCTGCAGGCGCAGGTCCACCAGCAGATCTTGATCGACGGCGAGAAGGTCACGCGTTCCGCCAGCATCGGGGTCGCCACCGGCGTGCCCGGATCCGACAACACTTCGGACCTGCTGCGTCGCGCCGATCAGGCCACCCGGTTGGCCAAGGGTGCCGGCGGGGCCAAGGTCGCGCCCTACAGTCCGGAGATGTTCGAGCGGGACGCGATCCGCAACGACATCGAACTCTCCCTCGAGGGGACCACCAACGGCCACAACGACGCCCTGGTGCTGCATTTCCTGCCGGAGTTCGGCATCCGGACCGGCGAGATCCTCGGCACCGAGGCGCTCGTCCGATGGCAACACCCGACTCGCGGGCTGCTGATGCCGGACTCGTTCATCGGGGTGCTCGAATCCATCAACCTGGCAGGCAAACTCGGCCGTCTGATCATGCGCGCCGCCTGTGCCCAGTTCGGTCTGTGGCGCTCACACGGCGTCGGGCGCGATGCGGTGCTGCGGGTCAACGTATCGCCCATGGAACTCGTCGCGAACAACATCGTCGACACGGTCTCCGCAACCCTCGACGAGTTTGAGATCGATCCCGCCGCGGTGTGCCTTGAGATCACCGAACGGGTGGTGGTCCAAGAGATCGACTCGACGCGCCGAACACTCGGTCGGCTCAAGGACATTGGTGTGCAGATCGCGATCGACGACTTCGGTACCGGGTACAGCGCATTGACATACCTGAAGACCCTTCCGGTCGACATAGTGAAGATCGACAGAGCTTTTGTCCGCGACCTCGGCGACAGCACACGCGATCAGGCAATCGTGCAGGCCATCGTCGCGTTGGCGCACGCACTTGGACTCGAGGTCGTCGCGGAGGGCCTCGAAACCGCCACCGCGGCAAAGGCATTGCTCGACTTAGGATGCGACCGCGCGCAAGGCTTTCTGCTGTCCCGCCCGGTGGACGGCATCGCAATGGAGTCGCTACTCGCCAAGCGGGTCGTACCAATGGATTTCGCCACCGTGGGAGATTCCCCAACCCGGTGACGAAGTCCCCGCGGTCTGTTCCATCCGGCATGTCGGTGGACGGCGTGGCCGCCCGGCGCCGTCATGCTCTGTTAAAGAGACGGCTTTCGGTCTCGCGCTGGCGGTCATACTCTTGAATCAAATACGCTGTCTCGGTGAGGATTTTGGCAACCTGCCGTGGATCTAATGCATGGTTCACGAAATCGCTTCGGTCCCACCACATCATCTTGGTTTGGTAGCGCTCGTTCGGGTAGGGCGCCGCGGGGATGCCTGCCACCACACCTCCGGACGAACGCCACCGGTTAAGTACATACGCGGCCGCGGTGGCCATGCAAAATTGGACGTCGAGCAGCGCGGTCACATGGCCGGCGCTGCGGGCCAGCGCCGCGGCAAGACCCCGGTCATGATCCGCCTCCTCGATCACCCATGCCGACTTCATCTCCACAACGCCAAACGGAATGCGGTCATTGATCATGTCGCGGACGGCTTGCTGGCTGGGCTGTCCCGCCCATTCGATGACTGCGTGCGAGTCGTCGGCCGACCGTAGTGGTCCAATGCCGCGCACGCCGGCGATCATTTGTCCGGTGTTATCGAGCACCGCGAAGTACACGAGGGTGTCGGATCCAGTGCGCAGTGCATCGGTGTCGAGCGCACATTCGACGCCGTGCCGGGTATAGCTGAGGTGCGCACCGACCGAGTACTGAGCCCACAGGTCAGGGTCAGCGGCCGGCTGCGAAATCACCAACGTGCAGTCGATGTCCGGATCATGCCAGGTCAGGGGCTTGCTAAGACGGAATCCGTCGAGATTGAGGGTGTCGAGCGGGGCGACGGTCATGGGCGTCCTTCGGGTGTCGGGCGCCGACTTCAGGTTGGTGAATCCGGCGCTTTTGATACGTATGGGATGACTTTCCAGTTATCCGCAAACTTTGTCCTCGCCGTATTCTCGTGCCCTCGTGTTTCCTTTCTTTTGCCGACATTCAGACGCAAGAATGCAAATGGCGAGGGACCGCGAGTCATCCTATTACAAATCGCAAGGCGTTTCACTAGCCCCTGCCACGGTAATTTTTAAGTCGAAAGAGGCGGCCGCGTCGCAATGGTGCGACCCGTGAACTTCGCCGATGGGGATCCCATCGCTTGCCGAGCACTGCGCAGCGGCTGGGCCTCTGGCTCGCTGGTGCCGCTTGGGCGATGGCGCCATCCGAGAGCCGACGAGGTTAAGCAGGTCGCTGGCCTTTTGCTGCTCGCGGCGCCGCATGACGCGAACTGCAATTTTCGCGTTGAGCGGGTCAGGACTCCACCCGCCGGCTCGACCTCATGGACCGGTCGGAGGCCAGCCTCGCCCTTCTGCGAGTTCCGATCGGTATTCGCCGCGACAGTAATGAATTCACCGCCGGGTATTGTTCATACTAAGCTGTACCATTCGCGGCGAGGGCGTCGCTATTGTTCGGATGTTGGCGGGCGATGCATCGGCTAAATTCACATCCAATAAATGTACAACTGCGATCCAATACCACCGACTACCCAATGCTCGGCCGAATGGGGTACCGCCAGCATCGGATTAACAAGGCCGGTGTGCGTCAGCGGTGCATATGTACTGTCTGTTCCTGTGTTGCAACAGGATTCGCGACCGCTCGCCAACGTTAGGCATGTGTTTAATACGACGCACGCCGGACAACGACGACATAGACATTCGGTCTCGTTTACGCGACGGACGTGCGATTTCACCGGCCAGGCCGCGACCCTCGGTGCGCCGCTGAGCCCTCCTTGAGCGGTGCTGCATAATTCGCGTTCAGCCGTGACCGGTGTCACTTGCGGGCCTCAACTAAGGCCGACTAACAGAACGAAGTGACGAAATGAAGCACACGTCAGATTCACAATGACGGAGCAGTGGCCGCCGCTCACTGGCGTGGTGTGCGACATCTGAACGCACTACCTGCACTGATCTGGGTGGTCCCGGCTGGGATCGAACCAGCGACCTTCCGCGTGTGAAGCTGAGGCGAAGTCAGAAGCCAGACGTTCATGCTGGTCAAGCTGGACGAACTGGACCAATCTTGGGGGTTCAGAACACGCGATACGAGCGGCGCGGCGGATGCGGAGCGGATGAAATTGAAGCTGTGATCCGTAGGCACGAGCGGCCGGCATGACCAGAGATGATGTAAACCCTTGCGTGATGTAGCCGCAGCAATTCCCGGATCTGCTCGGGGAGCGCCGCCGGTCCAGCGGCACTGGAAGAACTCTGGCGCATTTGGGCCTAGCGCCGTGCGGATCCTCCAGGCGGCACCGCCTGTTGCACCGTCGAGCGGTTGATGGCCGAACTCGGCCTGTCCGGGGCGACCCGCGGCAAAGCCCGCAAGACAACAGTTGCCGATCCAGTCGCAGCGCGTCCGGCTGATCTTGCTGGGCATCGGTTTGGGCCGCCGGCACCCAATCGGCTATGGATGGCCGATCTGACCTACGTGTCGACCTGGTCGGGGTTCGCCGACGTCGTCTTCGTCGTTGACGCCTACGCCCGGCGGATCCTGGGCAGGCGGGTCGCGGCGACGATGGCGACTTCGATGGTGCTCGACGCGATCGAGCAGGCCATCTGGACCCGTCGCTAGAGGGCGTGTTCGACCTGAAGATGTCGTCCACCATACAGATCGCGGCCCAGTACACTTCGATCCGGTTCACCGAACGACTCGCCGAAGCGGGAATCCAACCCTCGGTCGGGGCGTTCGCCACTACGACAACGCTCTGGCCCGTACGATCAACGGGCTGTACAAAACCGAGCTGATCAAACCCTGCAAGCCCTGGCGCACCATCGAAGAAGTCGAACTGGCCACCGCCGAATGGGTCAATTGGTTCAACCACCGCCGCCGCTACCAATACTGCGGAGACATCCCACCCGTCGACATGGAAGCCCCGCCGGTCACTACTGCCAGCTTCGACATCACAGATGGGTCCTCCGATTGCGGTTCACCAGCGTGTTGAGCGTCCACGATGAGCGGGGCCCTCACTCATCGGGGCTGCGTAGTGGGTTGGTAGGTGGGTGGCGGGCCAGGGCGAATGTGGGCGGCGGTGGTTGTAGTCGTGTTTTGCAGTGCTGGGCTGCGGGGACCGGCGTTGGCATAATGCGCCGGTTTTCGGGTCAGGCGCGGCTGAGGTGGGCGCGGATGGCCGAGATGGTGGCCGCGATAGCATCGGCGCTGCCGCCTCCGAAGGGGGCGAGACTGGCAAAGCCGTGTGTAAGTGCATCGAACTGGCGGTGGTCTACGCTGACACCGGCCGAGCGTAATGCCGTGGCGTATTCGTTTCCCTCGTCGCGCAGTGGATCGAATCCCGCGGTGAGCACCAGGGCCGGTGCCAGGCCGGATAGGTCGGCGGCCTTCAGTGGCGATACCCGCGCATCGTCGGCTGCCAGGCCGGCGCCGTCCAGATACAACTCTTTGAACCAGTCCATGTCCTGCTTGGACAGGAAGAATCCGTCCGAGAACAGGGTGCGCGACCGGGTTTCCGCGGACAGGTCGAGGCTCGGATAGAGCAGCACCTGCAGCGCCGGTTGCCCAATACCCTCGTCGCGGCTGCGCAGCGCGACCAGCGCCGCTAGATTTCCGCCCGCGCTGTCGCCGCCAACGCCGATTCGGGATGGGTCGGCGCCCAGTGCGGCAGCGTGTCCAAGTGCCCAGCGATAGGCCGCGACGCAGTCGTCGACCGCGGCTGGGGCCTTGTGTTCAGGCGCGCGCCGGTAGTCCACCGACAACACATGTATCGCGGCGTCTTTGCAGATCATCCGGCACAGTCCGTCGTGGGATTCAATGTCGCCGACGACAAAACCACCGCCGTGGAAGAAGACAAGCAGTGGGGCCGCTCCCGCGAGGGTCGGTCGGTAGTGTCGCGTCCGCAGGGGGCGGTCGGGACCCGGAATCGTGAGGTCGGTGGTGGGGACGGCGACGTGGGTGCCCATCACCGAGTGCGAGTTGCGCATCAGGGCGCGGGCGATTCCTGGATCGCCAGCAGCCGACAGGCCGCCCGTGCGTGTGCGTCGTTGGGCGGCCAGTATCAATTGAAGCGTGCTGTCAAGAGTGTTGCCGTCGATGGTGACCCTTCTGCGGCCAGCGAGGAGGCGTTTGAGCCACGGCGGGATCCACGGCATGACCATGACACCGATACGAAGGGCCGTGTTGGTCACCGCGGCAGAGCGGCTGTTGGGCTGCCTGCGTGCCATAGCCTCGCCTGATGTGATACGGAGGAGCCCTGGCAGTAAACGAGGCTTCACTGTCATTGCCCGCCCTGTTCTCGGCTTCCTAAGGCACTGTAGTCGGAACAGATGTTTGGTTCAAGGGACAGCGCCGCCTCAGCCGTTCATACCGTTTGCGATGGGTCATATCTGACCCAGAGGGACGATTGCGGACAAATATTTGGTCGACCTGTGCTCGCGGATGTAGTTACTGATCCTTTGGTAGGCGTTGAACCGTTGCAGACGACTCAGCCGCGAACGTCACCGCGAGAAGATCCGGGAGCGCGGGCGAGCCACCTCGGTGTAGAGACTCATCCACTGTGCGATGGTCGGCCCCAGGCGTTCGGGCACGAGCGAATCCGCGCCCCGTTGACCGCCCGGCGCTCGGGACACGGTTTCGTAGAGACACACCGCGGATCGACTTCCCGTAAGGACTGCAGCGCCGTTTCAAGCTGCGCAGCGCGGCGCGGGCGGGCTAAACGGTTGTGACCGGAAGGCGTGCCCATCCTCGGACGCTGGAGGTGTGGGCTCTGCTTGCGTTGTCGTAGTCGACGGTCCAGTCGGTCCATCGCTTGAGGACCTCCTCGAAGGCGACTCGTGCCTCGAGTCGCGCTAGGGCTGAGCCAAGACAAAAGTGCACTCCTTGTCCGAAGCTGAGATGACCGCCTTTGCGGTGGATGTCGTAGCGGTCGGGGTCGGTGAACTTGGTTTCGTCACGGTTGGCTGAGCCGTTGAGCAGCAACATGTAGGAGCCTTCGGTCACGGTGCGTCCGTAGAGTTCGGTGTCGCGTGCAACGTAGCGGGCTTGGACGGGTGAGGGCGGTTCGTAGCGCAAGGTCTCCTCCACTGCTGAGCCAATCAGGGCCGGGTCGGCGGCGAGTTGACGTCGTTGATCGGGATGTTCCCCTAGCAGCTGGCCCATGAAACCGATCAGGCGTGCGGTGGTCTCGTTGCCGGCGCCGGCGATCATGGCGGTGTAGGCGAGGACTTCGGTGCGCTCAAGCCGTCGCCGGGATCCGTCGTGTTCTTGGACCTCGGCGCTAAGTAGGTCGGTCATCAAGTCGTCGGAGGGATGGGTCGCTCGCCACTCGATGTATTCGGCGAACAATGCGATCGAGTCCTCAAAGATGGTCGCGCTGACGCCGCCGGTGTCTTCATGCTGCGATCCAACAGTGATGCTGGTGTCGTTGCGGTCGCGGATGCGCTGTTGGCCTTCTTCGGGGATGCCGAGCAGATAGCCGATGGTGCGCATCGGCATGATTGCACCGAGATCGGCGACGAAGTCGAAGCCCTCGGCGTCGCGCAGCGGATCCAGTGCGCGAGAACAGAAGTCACGCACCAGGCTTTCTACGGCCAGCATGCGCCGTGGGGTGAAAACGCGTGACAGCAGGCGACGGTGCAAGTCGTGCAGCGGAGGATCCTCGAACAGCAGGATTCCTGGCGGAACTTCGAGGCCGCTGAACAAGATGTCTGCGGTAGTGCCCCGTCCGGAGCGATAGGTCTGCCAGTCCGGAAGCGCTTGCGCGACATCGTCGTAGCGGCTCAACGCATAAAAGCCGTACTTGTCGTTGAAGTACAGTGGCGCTTCGGCGCGCATCCGCTTCCACACGGGATACGGATCGTCATCGATGTCATAGTCGAACGGGTCGTAGTATAGCTCCGCAGATCGATTGCTGATCACAGATCCTCTTTCACTACCTGGGTTGGTTCGGCACGCCGGGGAACAATTGCACATCGGGACCGGAGGTCACGTAACCCATCTGTTTGGTCAGGAGGTGGGGGGCGAAAACGCTGCTGTAGAGGACGTTTCCGATGACGATGACGGCGACGGCAGACAGCGCCGCCGACTGCAATTTGGTCTTAGAGAGCCGGTCGGCCCACATCTCGATGACATTGCGGTCTTGCGGATCCGTCCGGCCCAACAGATAGGTGAAGACCATCATCTGAATACCCATCGCGATGGCGTCATAGATCGGGTACTGGTGCAGGGCCCCCTCGAAGAGTCCCAGTCCGGGGATCACGTAGGCGTAGTAGAAGACGCCGATTCGGGCGCCCAGGCCCCCGTTGAACAGCAAGGCCCAGCAGAACCCGACGGCCAGGCCCACGGCCAGCAGCGTGATCGGCCTGCGCCAGTTGAACCGTGCGCTCAGCCCGCGCCCCAGTGCGGCGCCGACGACGGCCGGAATGCAGAAGTAGCCGATGTATCCCAGGGGCACCGACGAGGGCAGCCCGCCCCAGGTCATGTTCAACGGCCACCACGACGGCATGCGTGGAAGTGCCGGCGGAAATTGCGCATACATCGCCCAGTCGTACGGGGCTTCGATCCATGAGAACGAGATCGCCGAGATGCACAGAAGAAGCAGCGGGTGCAACCGGCGGCGGCGAACGCTCAGATAGATCCCGGTGACGGTGAACCCGATGCCGCTCAGCCAGCCGAAGGCATTGGCCGCCATCAGCAACGGCGTCAGCTCGGTCGTCATGACGTGGTTTCTTGACCCGAACGGCGGCGCGCTTCGGGGTCGAAATAACAGACCAGCCCGAAGATCACGATGATCAACCCGAGCAGCGTGCCGAGCATGATGACTGCGCCCATACCCACACCCTTTCGCCGAACCAGCACCACGACCGCGTTAATAGTGGACACTATTCTAAGGCGGTTGGTCAAGGCCGACTATCGTGAATGCCGTCAACCGCTCAGCGCGGTCCAAGGAGAGAACAACCGTGCCCCAGCGACCTTCCGCCAAGGATCGGGCAACGGCAGATGCGCCGGTACAGGCCTTGCGCCGGCCCCGCGGTGAGCCGCGCCGACTTCTCCTGGATGCCGCGCGTGAGCTGTTCGCTCGCAAGGACTACCGCAGCACCACGACACGCGAGATCGCCGAAGCCGCTGACGTTAACGAGTACCTGCTGTTCCGCAACTTCGGCTCAAAAGCCGGACTGTTCCGGGAAGCCCTCGTCCTACCGTTCACCGATTTCGTCGACGAATTCGGCCGAACGTGGCAATCAGTGGTCCCCGACGAAACCGGCGAAGAGGAATTGGCAAGACATTTCGTCGGACAGCTCTACGACGTGGTCGTCGAACATCGAGGGCTTCTGCTGACGCTCGTCGCATCGGAGACGCTCAGCGAGGACGAGATCACCGACGCGGGTATCGCCGACATCACGCGGGCGCTCGGCGTGCTCGGTCAGATCAGCGCTGAGGGCATGCGTCTGCGCGGGTTGCGGGCCGGTCGGCCCGAGCTGCCCGCGCACACCACGGTCGCAACGATCGCCGGCATGGTCGCTTTGCGCTCGACCTTCTTCGGGGCCAACCAGCCTTCCCGTGAGGCGATCGTCGACGAACTCGTCCAAGCGATCCTGCACGGTTTCCTGCATCGCTGCGACTGAAAGCCAAGAACGGCGCGACCGAACATGCCGAATGAATCACCGCGGTGACCAGTCACGAAATGCGGCTGTAGACGTCATGGGCTGGTCAGGGCAGATCCCGGAGGCATTGTGGCGGTGATCAGGGAGCTGATCGGAAGGACACCGATCAGGTCGGCAGGCAGAGCGCGCCCGAGGCGCGCCATCAGCTCGCGGCTGTCGAGGGCGTCGACGATCCATCCGCGGCGCGCAAGCCAATCGGCAATGTCGGTGAGGTCCTCGTGCTTGATGTAGGCCGCCACGTCCATGGCGACGCCGATCTTGTCGCGGATCTCAGCGGCCCCGTGCCGCCAGCTGCTCATCCGATCCTCACCGAGATGGGTCGACGCACTGGGATAGGCGTCCGCCGCGATACAGCTACCCTCGGCGCTGAGCCCGAGTACCCGGTCGAAGAGGTGCTCCTGATCGGCAGACGACAGGTACGGAAGCAGCCCTTCGACCAGCCACGCCGTGGACGCCGAGGCATCAAAGCCCGCCGCGCTCAGCGCTGAGTGCCACTCGTCGTCGCGAAGATCGACCGGCACCGCGCGCATATCCGCCACCGGTACCGCGCCATGAGCCTGCAACACGGTGTGCTTGAAACCCAGGATGCTGGGTTGATCCACTTCGTAGACCACCACCCCGGACAGGCTGTTCAGGCGATACGACCGGGCATCGAGACCGGCAGCGAGGATGACCACCTGACGGATTCCCGCGGTGACGGCGGCGGCGAGGAAGTCATCGAAATGCACGGTTCTGCTGGCGACGTAATCGCGCCCGCTCGTGGCTGCCCGGCGGCCGTTGTCATCTTCGGGACCCATCCAGGACAGGTCACCGGAGGCCATCATCTGCCAACCGGGCTCGTCGACGGCCGCGACCAGCACCGCGGCGAACTCGTCACGAAACAGCGGATCGTTCTGGGCTGTCTCGGCGGCCCGCTGGGCCGCCACCCCCAGCGCGGTGGTTCCGAGATTGGTGGTGACATCCCAGCCATCGTTGCCGGTCATGACGCGGCCGCGATGTCGACGATGGCGCTGGCCAGTTCCTCGGGTGCATCGATCATCACGTAAGCGAGACTGCGCGCGATCTTGATGAGCGTGGCCCGAGGGAAATCACGGGCGAGCCGCTCGGCATCGGAGAAGGGAAACAATTTATCATCGGTGCCCCACACCACGGCCACCGGCTTGTCGAAGCGCTGGATCGCGTCGACCGCCCGCAGGGTCAGCGCCGGATCCAACGACGCTGTGACGGTGGCGGCTTGCGCACGCGTGGTGGCGTTGGTCAGGAAGGCACCGAACAGCTCGGCGCGTTCTCCCGCGGACAGTCGCGTGCGACACACCGCCCGCAGGAACACGTTCTGACCCACCGCGCTGGCCAGCATGGCGAGTACCGCTCGGCCCACGGCGGGACTTCGTCGGCACAACTGCACGACGAGCTTGAACTGGCCAGGCGGGAAGTGCTCGTAGCTGTCACAGTTAGTGAAGACCAGGCTGGCGATGCGCGACACGTCCAGCGACGGGTCGCCCAGCGCGGCCAGCACCAGCCCGCCGCCGGTGTCGTTGGCCACCACCGTGACATCGTGCAGGTCGAGCTGGTCGAGAAAGGCCACGATGCGCCTCGCCGCGGCGCCGGCACCCAGGTCGACATCACGGGCGACCGGCAGATGGGCACCCAGCGGCCAGGTCGGCACGATGCAGCGCACCCGCTCCCCCAGTGCTGCGACCACCCGCTGCCAAATCGCCCCGCTGACGTAAACGCCGTGCACGAACACCACGACTGGCCCCGATCCGGTGTCGGTGAAGTCGACGACTGCGCCATCCACGGTGCAGCTGTTGCCCATCACGCCTCCTTTGACGGCAGCTTCTTCCATGAGATCTGCCGCGTGACGTGCGAGCCTACATACAGCCTGTATGTGGGTCAATCATGAGCGGTCGCGCGGTCGGTGTTGCGCAATCCTTCGACGAGTGCATCCAGGGTGTGCACCGCTCGATCGCGCGCTGCGACCTGATCGGTGGCGTTGGCGATGAACAGCGCGGCCTCGTCGGCGGCCGCGAGCAGCAGATGTGCGAGCACGTCGATCGACGGTGCCGCGGCGAGGTCGCCCTCGTCGGCGGCGCGTTGCAGCATGGCGTTAATAGCGCCCAGGCCGTAGTGGCTTTCCAGCTCGCGCCAGCGCTGCCAGCCCAGCACCACCGGTCCGTCGATGAGCAGGATCCGTTGCACGGGCTTGGTCAAAGAGGCGTCGAGGAAGCCGAGCAGGCCGCGTCGCAGCACGTCCAGCGCCGACAGATCCGCATCGCCGGTGAGCTTCTGCGCTGCCGCCATCACGAGTTCTTCTTCGACCGTCAGGAAGACGGCCTCAAACAGCGCCTTTTTATCGGTGAAGTGGTGATACAACGCTCCGCGCGTCCCCACACCGGCGGCCAGCACGATCTCCTCGGTCCCGGTGTCGTGGTAGCCCTTCTCGACGAAAAGTTCACGCGCAGCGTCGATCAACGCTGCACGGGTGGCCTCAGCCTGCGCGGTGCGCCGCGCCTTGGTGTCGAAACGTTCCCGACCAGCGGCCACGCCACCAGCCTATTGCATACTGGTTGTAGGTGACCTACCGTCTGCATTTAAACACCCGTTTGTCCGTTCCCCTGTAGCTCACCGGAGGTTGCTGATGCCTCATCCCGTTGATGTCGTCCGCCAGTTCTGCGCGCTGATGGAAAAACGCGACGCCGAGGCGCTGCGCCCGCTGTTGGCCGACGGTGCGGTATATCAGAACGTCGGCATGCCCGCCACCGTGGGCGCCGACGCCATCGTGGAAAATATGGCCGCCCAGTTCTCCATGTTTCCCGACGCCTATGCGTTTGAGATCGTCAACATCGCCCACGACGGTCCGATCGTTCTCACTGAACGACTCGATTACATTCAGGCCCCCGACGGATCCAAACCGGGCGTGCCGGTGATGGGAACATTCGTGGTCGACGAGGACGGCACAATCACCCGCTGGACCGACTACTTCGACGTCAACCTGACCGTCAAAATCCTGCAAGGCGAGGACATCTCGGCGCTGGTGCCCACCGCCTAACAGCTCACCGGCGCAGTGGAATGCTGTTCGCCGAGACGGCTGGCAACGCGGCCGCGATGTCGGGGATGGCCAGTAACAGCCCGGCAACGGTGTCAGCGACGTGATCTTGGTCGGTGGCGAAATCACCGCGCAGCCAGCCGGCGATCACTTCCATCGCACCGCTGACCAACGCAAACGACGCCATCTCGGTATCCAGCCGGCTAGCAGGTCCAGTGGTGGCCGTATCGGTGAGCATCGCGGTCATCGCGTTGGCGATCGCCCGAGTGCTGTCCACGCGCGCACGCTGCATCACGTCGGAGGTGTGCGAGCGCAACAGCAATTGGCCACGGCGCGGATCGGCAGTGAGAAATACCAGCGACGCAGCAGCGGTGGCGCGGATCTGCGCGCCGACATCGGAACCGACACCATTGGCAGCGGCGCCGACTGCCTCCAGCCCGGCGGTGGTCTGATCCCTGACCATGGCTTCTAGCAGTGCGTCGGAATCGGTGAAGTGCTCGTAGAAATATCGGTCGTTGAGTCGCGCGCGTGAACACACCGCACGTTTAGACACCGCGCGCGCACCGTATTCGGCGAAGAGGTCCAGGGCCGCCTCCAGCAGCGCCGCACGCCGGGTGGCGCGACGCCGCTCGGCAGTGACGCCACCGTAAGAGCGCGCAACAGAAGTCATCGCAAAAAGTATCCCAGAGCCCTTGACCCTTCGGACTGTTTGGTGCAATCTGACACCAGAATATATTCTGGTGTCGCGCTGCGCCAGATCTGCCCAGATCTGAGGGAGAGGCCTCATGTCGGTTGAATCGCCTGACGTGTTGATCGCGTCATCAGCACCGATCCACGACCACCCCGCGGCGTCGTGTCTTGCTGACGCGCCAACCGCCTCGGTGGCCGACCGTTTCGAACGCATCATGGGAACCCGGTTGCTGGCACTGTTCTCCCCGGCCCTGTTCGACGAGATGATGCTGCCGATGGTGTCAGCTTCTCTGGTTGACACCGCCCGCATCCGCGACAACCCGTATGGGCGGGCACGGCGCACGGCGGCGTCAGACCAAGTGGCGTTGCTGGCGAACGGCGCCCATCGCCGCGAAGAGATGCAACGCCTGGTGCGGCTGCACCGCGACATCAAAGGCGTGACACACGACGGGATCCGGTACAGCGGGCTCAACCCCGAGGCCTGGAACTGGAATCTGATCAGCATCTTCTTCATGCACCGCGGCGCCTTCATCGCGCTGACCGGTGAACAGCTCGACGACACGGGCGATCAGGCCGTCTGGGACCGCTACCGAGCACTCACCGCCGACTTGCAGATGCCCGGCCGGGCGCGTGAACTTCCGACCAGCTATCCACAGCTGTGCGCCTACTACGATCATGTTGCCGCCGAAAAGCTCACCCACACCGAAGCTTTGGACATCGTCATGGCCGCCACACTGCACCCAAGGCGGCCCGCGCACATGCCGGCGATCACCGCGCCGCTGTATTTCCTTCTGGGCCCGATCTTCGGGCATATTGCGGCCATCCTCGGATTCGGCATCATGCACCCCAGAGTCCGCGCCCTGGTCCCGATGCCCTGGACGCGCCGACACGACATCGAATTTCTCGTGTTCAGCCGGGTACTGCGCGGGGCCTACCGTCGGCTGCCGCGCCGCATCACCGAAACACCCTTGGCCCGCAACCGCCGCCAGTACGAGCGCATCGTCGCCCGGTATCAGGGTGTCGGACTGGTGTCCTTCGTGCCCGGCGCCACCCAAACCTGCGGTCGCTGAGGTTGTCTCACGCAGAGCCGACATGCCGCGAAGGAGTCGTCGTGGCGATGGAGACGCTCACGGCGAGCTTTTCCGATTCGACCCGCGCTACGGGAGTAAGGGATGACACGAAAGTGACCAGCGTGCAGAGCTTCTATGACACGGCCGGCCAACGGAGACCGTGCCGGGCAGTGATGGGGTCGACGCGGATACGGGGCCGATCGCAGAGCCATCGCGCCGTCGATACGGTTTCTGACAGTCCACGCTGCGCGCTGCAGGTCAGCCATGGGTAAGTCCCGCAGCGTCGTCATCACCGGGGCCTCGCGCGGGCTGGGGCTGGCCTCGGCGGCCCACCTGTACAAGGCCGGATGGCGAGTCGTCGCGGCGATGCGCACACCGGAGATCGGCCTGCAAAACATACTGGATGCCACCGGGGCCCCCGCCGACAGTTCGCGGTTGATCGGCGTGCAACTCGATCTCACCGATCCGGCATCGATCACGAACGCAGCCAAGGCCATCCTCGAGGCGGTTGGAGCCCCGGATGCTGTGGTGCACAATGCCGGGATCACCGCGGTGGGCTGCGTCGAAGAACTCGACCTCGACGTGTGGCAGCAGCTGTTCGCCACCAACCTGTTCGGCCCGGTGGCACTGACCAACGCGCTGCTGCCCTCGATGCGCGCCGCCGGACGCGGCCGCATCGTGGTGATCGCCAGCGAAAACGGTGTCCGCGGGATGCCCTGCACGGCGTCGTACTCGGCGTCCAAGGCCGGATCTGAGCGGTGGGCTGAAGCCCTGGCCGCCGAGATCGCGCCGTTCGGGCTGGGTGTCAGCGTCCTGGTGACCGGGGTGTTTGACACCGACATCATCACCGACGCCGGGGTGCAGGACCACCGCGACTTCAGCGGACCCTACGGCGCCTTGACCACCACCATCGAGCGGCGGGGCCGACTGGCCATCCGGATGGCCAGCCCGCCCAGACGTTTCGCGCACGCACTGGCCAAAGCCCTCGACGATACTGCGCCCTACGCCCGGCACGCCGTCGGCGTCGACGCCAAAATGCTGCTCATCCTCAACCGGCTTTTGCCCGCCAGGGCGATGCACCAGATCATCCGCATCGCCATGGGCCTTCCACGGCACGGCGCCGCCAAGGCCACGAGCGCAGCGCCACGCCCGGAAAGCGAGAACCGTGTCTGAGGCAGTTACCGGTCGGTCTGAGTCGCGGATGCTCATTGACGACAGCTGGTCGACGGCCAAGCCGGCAACGTGATGTCGGGATCACTAGAACGGTCACTGGCCGTGGCGCGGCGGCTGCGCACCGGGTTCATCGGACTCAACGGCACAGTCGGATACGGCGCCGACACCCCGTTCGGGGGTTTCAAGGCCAGCGGAGTCGGCCCCACAACGGTGTCGCCGGGTTCGACCAGTCCACCGAGGTGAAGTCCGTCGCCTACCCAGCCAGCTGAAAGGTTTTAGCGCATGCAATTATTCGATGATCTGGAGGACTTCGGGTCCTTCGATGACGCCGTGGCCGGCGACGTCCGCGACCCCTATACCGAACTGTCGCGGATGCGGCGCACCGAACCCATTCAGCGCCTCGACTTTTCGGTCATGCCCGGCGAGGAGGGCAAACCGGTCTTCATGGTGTACCGCCACGAGGACATTCAGGAACTGTTGCGCGACAACGAAACCTTCTCCTCGGCCATCATCAAGGACTTCTTCGGGATCGGCAAACACGTCATGGTCGGCATGGACGAGCCCGAGCACGCCCGCCACCGCGCACTGGTCTCCAAGGCCTTTTCCCCTAAAGCGCTGGCGCGCTGGGAAACCGAGCTGGCGGGGCGCGTGGGCAACGACCTGATCGACACGTTCGCCGATCGCGGCAGCGCAGATCTGGTGAAGGAATTCACCTTTCCCTACCCCAGCCGAGTCATCGCCGGCCTGCTGGGCCTACCCCAAAAGGACTATCCACAGTTTCAGCGGTGGTCCATTTCGCTCCTGTCAGTAGGGGTCAATCCCGAGCGCGCCGCCGAAGCCACCAAGGCGCTGGGTGACTACCTGGTGCCGATCCTTGCGGCCCGCCGCGAGCAGCCCCGCGTCGATCTCACCAGCGGCCTGGCCGCCGCCGAGATCGACGGAGAGAAACTCTCCGATGAGGAAATCTTTTGCTTCCTGCATCTGTTGTTGCCCGCCGGGGTGGAAACCACCTACCGCTCACTGGGCAACCTGCTGTTCGGGCTGCTGTCCAACCCCGATCAGCTCGACGCCGTGCGCGACGACCGCACACTGCTGTCAGCAGCCATTGAAGAGGCCGTGCGGTGGGAGGCGCCGCTGCTGTCGATCACGCGTGTGGCCACCCGCGACACCGAACTGGCCGGGGTGCCCATCCCCGCCGGGTCCTCGGTGATGCCGATGCTCGGTGCCGCCAACCGCGACGAGAACCGCTACCCCGACCCCGACCGGTTCGACCTGTTCCGTCAACCCAGGACCCCGATCTCGTGGGGTCACGGTCCGCACGTCTGCCTGGGAATGCACCTGGCCCGCATGGAGATGCGCGTTGCGGTCAATCTCTTATTGGACCGCCTTCCCAACCTGCGGCTGGACCCCAACGGCAACGATCCCCACATCCGCGGGCAGGTGTTCCGATCGCCGACGTCGCTGCCGGTCCGGTTCGGCGCCGACACCTAAGAGGTGGCGGTGGGTTCCACGACGGGTCGACGCGATGATGCACGGCGGGCGCCCGCAGCACCGCTTACTGCGGCGCTGCCCCGAATCGCCTGCGGTGGACCGGTCTGCCACGTGGGCGCAGTCGCCTCGAACCGCACAATCGCAGACAGGAGGGGGTCGTGACCGGACTGCGCTTCGATGACCGGGTGGTCGTGGTCACCGGCGCGGGCCGGGGGGTCGGACGAAGCCACGCACTGCTGTTGGCCGCCAAGGGAGCACGCGTGGTCGTCGTCGATAGCGGCGCCGACATCGACGGCGGCGGTCACTCTCGGGCGCCCGCCGAAGCGGTCGCCGAGGAGATCAACGCCTCCGGCGGCCAAGCCGTCGCCTGTTTTGCCTCGGTCGCCGATGAACGCGCCGCCGCCGACATCATCGACACCGCGCTCCAACAGTTTGGGCGGCTGGACGCCATCGTCAACAACGCCGGCATCCACGATCCCGCCCCGTTCCACGACCTGACCGTCGACCAGTTTCGCACGATGATCGACGTCCACTATCTCGGCACCGTGCTCGTCACCCGCGCCGCCTGGCCGCACTTCATCCGCGCCGGATACGGCCGAGTGGTCAACACCGTTTCTGAAGCCATGCTCGGCGGTATCCCCGAATTGAGCAGTTACGGGGCAGCAAAGGGTGCAGTGTTTGGACTGACCCGCAACCTGGCCACCGAGGGAGCCGCGCACGGCATCAAGGTCAACGCCATCGCGCCGCGCGCGTTCACCCGCATGTCGGCCTCACACTCCCACGCCCTGGCCGAGCACCTGTCCATACCCACCGACGTCATGGACCAAATCAACGCCGCCATGCCGCCCGAATTATGCGCCCCGGCAGCGGTGTTCCTGGCTCACGACTCGTGCCCACTGACCGGTGAGGTTCTTCAGATTGGGATGGGCAGCGTCGCGCGCCTCGCCGTGGTGCGTGGACCCGGATTCGCCAGGGACGCGCTGACCGCCGAAGACATCGCCGACAACCTTGCCGACGTCATGAACCTCCACGACGCCTCGGTCACCGAATCCGCCGCACCCGTACTGTGACCGCGCCACTGCAAGAGGAGATTTGGCTGTGAACGACTTCGATTCGGTCGACTATTTCACCGACCCTGAGCTGGTGCCCGACCCCTACGGGTATTTCGACCATCTACGCGCCAAATGCCCGGTGACCGCCGAGCCGCACCATCAGGTGATGGCCGTCACCGGCCACCAAGAAGCCCTCACCGTCTATAAGGACAACACCTTTTCGGCGTGTGTGTCGGTGGCCGGCCCTTACGCCGGGGTGTCATTCGACACCGACACCGATGACATCAGCGCCCTGATCGCCGAGAAGCGTGACCAGATCCCGATGAGCGAGCACATCGTCACTCAAGACCCCCCCGAGCACGCCTACACCCGGGGGCTGTTGAGTCGGCTGCTGACCCCCAAGCGGTTGTCGGAGAACGAAGAGTTCATGTGGCGCTTGGCCGACGAGCAACTCGACGAGTTCGTGTCCCGGGGCAGCTGCGAGTTCCTGGAGGACTACGCGCGACCGTTCTCGCTGCTGGTGATCGCCGATCTGCTTGGTGTGCCCGAAGACGACCACAAGATGTTCCGTGCGACGCTGGCAGCCAACGACGAGGTCCCCGGCGCTCTCGGCGACGACGCGCCGGCGCACAACCCGCTGCTGTGGCTGGATGAGAAGTTCGCCGGCTACATCGTCGAGCGCCGCGCGCAGCCACGCCAGGACGTGCTGACTGAACTGGCGCAAGCCAAATACCCGGACGGGTCAACACCTGAGGTGATGGATGTCGTGCACCTGGCGACATTCCTGTTTTCTGCGGGCATGGAGACCACCACGAAACTTCTCAGCTTCGCGCTGCGCATCCTCGGGGAGCGCCCCGACATTCAGGCAGTGCTGCGCGAGGACCGCAGCCGCATCCCGGTATTCCTGGAAGAAACGCTGCGCATGGAAAGCCCGGTGAAAAGCCACTTCCGCCTGGCACGGCAATCGACCACGGTGGGCGGCGTGCCGATCGCGGCCGGCACCACCATGATGCTGCTCCCTGGAGCATGCAACCGTGACCCCGCAAAATTCGACGCACCCAACGAATTTCGGCTGGACCGCCCGAATGTGCGTGAACACATCGCCTTTGGCCGCGGCAACCACTCCTGCCCAGGGGCACCGCTCGCACGCGCCGAAGGCCGCATCTCACTGAACCGCATCTTTGACCGGATGGCCGACATCCGCATCAGCGAGGCCTCTCACGGCCCCGCCGACACCCGCCACTACGGGTATGAACCCACCTTCATCCTGCGCGGTCTCACCGAGCTGCACTTAGAGTTCACCCCGCAGGACTGACCGTCGATGTCTTCGGAAACCTCAGATCTCTCCTCCGGCGGCGATATGCCAGTGATGCCGGTCCCCCGCACAGCCCAGTGTCCGCTTGAGCCGCCTGCGGCATTCACGACCTGGCGCCAGGAGCCGGGTCTGCGACGTGCGACATGGCAAGGCCAACCACACTGGGTGGTGAGTCGCTACCACGACATCCGAGAAGCGCTAGTCGATCAACGACTTTCGGCCGATACGATCGATTGGTCCCGCATGCCTGCGGGCCGCGAAAATACACCCGTCATGTTTGCGCGAACCGACGACCCCGAACATCATCGGCTCCGACGGATGATGACCAGTCAATTCACCTTCAGGCGCAGCGAATCGCGTCGGCAACAAATCCAACAGCTGGTCGATGAATGCCTGGATACGATGATTGCCACCGGGCCACCATCGGATCTGGTGCGCGAATTCGCTTTGCCCGTACCGTCTTTGGTGATCGCTTTGCTGCTGGGCGTCCCGGAGGAAGATCTCGATTTTTTTCAGCGCAACACCGCGATCACCTTGGACTCAAGTGTGAGCGACGAGCAGCGTTCGCAGGCATTTGCGGCAATGTACCTTTACATTCACGAGTTGACACAGCGAAAGCAACGCGAGCCCGGCGACGACCTGATCAGCCGCCTGGTCACCGATTACGTAATGACCGGCCAACTCGATCGAGACACCACAGCCATGACGGGCGTGATCATGATGCAGGCGGGTCACGAAACCACGGCGAATATGATCGCGTTGGGTACCCTTGCGCTGCTGGATCGGCCAGAGGTGTTTCATCGACTGGGCCAAACCGACGATCACTCTTTGGTTGCCAACATCGTTGAAGAGCTGATGCGGTATCTCACCATCGTGCAGAGTCAAGTCGACCGGGTGGCTACCCAAGACCTCGTAATCGGTGGCCAACTCGTGCGTGCGGGAGAAAGGCTGTTGATGAACCTGCCGGCCGGCAACTGGGATGATACTTTCGCCAGCGATCCCGATCAGTTCGATGTCGAGCGAAAGACGCGGGGACACCTCGGTTTTGGCTACGGAGTTCATCAATGCATCGGGCAGAACCTTGCGCGAGTCGAAATGCAGGTAGCGTTTGCGTCACTGGCAAGGCGCCTGCCCAGCTTGCAATTAGCCGTACCGTCAGCCGATCTCACGTTCAAAGCCGAGTCCGGCATCTACGGTATGAATGAGCTGCCCGTCACGTGGTAAAACGCGTTCGGGAGCTCATCCGTGCTGGAGTTCGGTAGCAGCCGGCCCAGGCGGCGTGGGATCCACCAGTTCCAGTTCCCGGTGATTTTCAATGAAGGCAGGCACAAGGGTGACGCGGATGAGTGTGGCGTCAAACAGCACCGCAACAGCGAGTCCGAATCCCATCTGTTTCATCTCCGGGATTCTGTCCAGGCAGAAAGATCTGAAAATTGCCACCATGATCGCGGCCACCAACAGGATCAGTGTGCAGGCCACAAGAACCGGCACCGGGCGTCTCATCACCGCACGCGCCCAACGTTCCCATCGACTACCGTTGTCTGCCAATCGTTTGGAGCTGGGTGAAGCCTCCTCCCTCTGTCCAGCCGGTCGCCCAGGACGACCAGCAACAATGCCGGCAAGAGGGTCAGTGCGCCGGTGACCAGGACGAGGATAACGAGGATGACTCCGATTGCGGAGTCAGCGTAAAACGGGCAGACCGGTGACTGCCATTGCGACCAGTGAGATGAAGACGATCATGCCCGAAAGAGCGCCGTGCGACCCGCTGTCTCGAGTGTTCGCACGATGGCCTGCCGCGGGACCATGCCGGCGGACAGTTCCTCACGGTAGCGCCGCACGATCAGCAACGAGTAGTCGATCCCGATCGCAAGGCCCATCATCGCCACCAACGACTCGACGAATACGTTCCAGTCCATGAGGGACACCGAAGCGACAACAAGCCGAGAGTGACCCCACAGCGCACATTCCGAGCACCATCGGCATCATCGCGGCCAGCACGGACCGCTGCGCGAGCAGCAGCACGATGAACGCCAATGGCAGACTGACCATCTCGGCGGTCATCATGTCGTGTCCGTCGACTTCGGTGAGGTCGCCCATCAGCGGACTGTTGCCGGCCATCGCGGCGTTGATTCCAGCGGGCATGTCTTTCGCCAAGTGCTCGTTGAGCGACGCCGACGCCTTCTGGCGTTCACCAACATCGCCCTTGAGCAAGACGGTTGCCATAATGACGCTGCCATCGGCAGAAAGCGCGCCTCCCCCGGAAGCGCCCGCGGAGCAGGACATCCACGATGACCAATTGTCGCCTCACCACGCCGGTTTCCCACGCGAACGTATCGGCGCCTTCGGCACAGATCGCCCCCAACGGCAATCACAGGGTCACACGGTCGTTCCCGACGTGCAGACTGCGCACTCGTTGCTTGCAGACGCCACCGATGCGCCCAGCACTCACTGCTTGTTCGAAGCGCACCGGTCACTGATGGATCCGAGCGTCACGTGGGGACGTCCGTGCGGTTGGGCCATCATCCACGTCGAGGCAATACCCACCGAGTACGGGCCTTGCTGACCGTTTTGCTCGTAAAAGCCCTGCGGGTCATAGACTTTGGCTTCCGGGTAGGGCCAGGGGCACGCGACAGATGTCGCGATCCGTGTCCATTTGAACGAGGCGAACGCCAGCCCGTACACCAAATAGAACACATTGACGATGATGAGCATCACGATGAACGAGCCCAGCGCCGGTCGGCCCGTAAAGATGCGGGCACGTTGGGCCAGTTTCTCCGACACCGTGCGGCCGGTGTCGTCCCGATAGACCAGTATCCCGGCAGGAATCATCACCAGCGTCACCAATGAGGATTCCCACAACAAGGGGAATTGAACGGGAGTGCCCACAAAGATCGACCCAAAGGGAATCACCTGGGAGTACATGTAGAGCCCGGTGTGGATCATCGTGACCTCAAGAATCATGTCGATGATGAACCCGAAGATGAAGATCAGTACCCCCAGGCTCAGCAGGGGGTGGCGCCACACGAAGGTGTCAGTGCCCCGCCGGGCCTGAATTTTGCGCAGCGCCCAGACTCCCGGGAAGTACGGTCCGAACTGGAACATGACGTAGCCGAAGACGACGAACGGTTCGACGGTCGGCGCCAGCGAGACCCATGGCCAGGATTCGGGCCAGTGCCATAGCCGCGGGTCGTACACGGCGTAGGGCGCCCAGTTCATCAGCGGGTCCTGCCAGACGATGATCGTGGTCACCAGGCTCATCAGGATGTAGGGGTGCGGCCCGTAGCGTCGCCAGCCCCATACGCCTGCCACGATGAGGCCCACGACGGCGATGACGGTGAAGATCTGCAGGACGGGAATCCAGTGCTGGTAGCCGAGGAGCGGCTCCCAAGGCCGTGGCGTACCCGTGACCGCGGGGTTTGCGATCCGCGCATCGGGATGATTGCGCGCGTTCCACCCGACAGCCACCACCGTGGCGACACCGAGCGCGAGCCACACCCACTTCCAGATCCCGCTGGCCGACCAGCGGATCGGCTCGATGTCGGGTGGGCTCGCCGGCTTGGAGGTTCGTTCTGTGGTCATTGTCTCTCCTCACCCATCACTGATCGTCTGAAATTTGCACGGTCACCTGTTGGCGCCCTGGGCACAACGGTCACTTTCGAAGCCGCGCTGCGCGTTCGGGCGCCCGTGGGGCTGGCCGTTGCCCCAGGTCGACATAATCCCCACTGAATAGGGACCTTTCTGGCCGTTCTGCTCGTAAAACCCCTGGGGGTCAAAGACTTTGGTGTCGGGGTACGGCCACGGACAAGCGACCGAGGAGGCCAGCCGAGACCACTTCAGCGCGGTGAACGTCACTCCATAGACCAGGTAGGAAACGTTGATGATGACCAGCATCACCAGAAACGAGGCGAGCACCGGCCGCCCTGCGAGGATGCCGGCGCGCTGGGCCAGTTTTTCTGACACCGTGCGGCCGGTGTCGTCGCGATACACCAGGATGCCAGCGGGGATCATGACCAGCGTCACCAACGACGACTCCCACAGCAATGGGAACTGGTAGGCAGTGCCCACAAAGATGGAGCCGAACGGGATCACCTGGGAGTAGATGTAAAACCCAGTGCGCACGAGGAACACCTCTAACAGCATGTCGATGAGGAAGCCGCAGACGAAGATCAACGCGGCGAGGCTGATCAGCGGGCGACGCCACACGAAGGCGTCAGCCGGGCGCCGGACCTGAAGTTTGCGCAGAATCCAGACGGCAGGAAAATACGGGCCAAACTGAAACAACGCATAACCCAGGACGACGAAGGGCTCGATGGTCGGCGATATCGAAACCAGCGGCCATGACTCGGGGAAATGCCACAACCTGGGGTTGTACACCGCGTAGGGCGCCCAGTTCATGATCGGGTCTTGCCAGGCGATGAAGGTGGTCACCACACCCATCAAGACGTAGGGGTGCGGCCCATAGCCTCGCCATCCCCACAGGAATAGCGCAAAAAGGCCGGCGACCAACACGACCGCGAAGATCTGGAACAGCCCCAGCCAGTGGTCATAGCCCAACAGCGGCTCGACGGGGCGCGGCGCGCCGGAGACCTCCGGATTACCAACCCGCGCATCGGGATAGTCGCGCGCGTTCCACGCGACGGCGATGACCAACGCGACGCCGAGCACCGCGAGCAACCAGGCTGCGATCCTGCCCCTTGGGGACCGTGCAGCGACGCGCTCTGGTGTCCGCGAAGGTGCTGCGGTTTGCTCGGTGATCACCAACCGCCCTCCACAAACATTTGTTCCAGGCCACGGCGATCGCCGACTACGTCTCGGGACCGCATCGATAACGCCGGAGCCCCGCTGCGGCGGGGCTGGCGTGGAGGCGGCTGGGGTGAACGCCTGTCGTACTCGGATGTCATCTAGCGGCTCACCAGCGCACGCGTCGCCGGCGCCCCCGGCGGCCGCGACGTCACGGGGTCGACCTGCACGTCTGTCGAGTCAACCGACATTGCTCCCTACCCATTCTTTCTGGTGTCGTTCGGCACCAGACCATAATTCTGGAGTCAGACTGCACCACACCGGGTCCATTGGTCAAGCATTCAGGGGGCACGTCCCACCTGCCGGGCCCGTTTGGCCACTTCAGCAGGGACCCGGCGTCCACGCGGATGTGTTGGCCGGTGATGTAGCGGCCAGGAACACGCCCAGGTTGTCGATGTCTTCGGGTTCGACGTAGGGAATGGGCATGGCCCGGAAAAGGGTGAATAACGGTTCGGCGTCCTCGCGGGTGGCCTTCTTGCCCGCTTGGGTCAGATCCGGGCGGAACATGCTGTACATGCCATCATTCTGCAGCAGGTGGGTGTTGCAGTTGGTCGGGTGGATCGCGTTGATCTGGATCATCCGCGGCGCCAGGTGCAAGCACATCTCATCGACGTACTCCATGACGACGCGCTTGCTCCAGGCGTAGCCCGCCCCACCGGGGCCAATGGTCGGGTTGTCGGTGGCGCCCCGGATCATGCCGGCGGTGGAACCGGTGACGATGATGGAGGCGCCGTCGCACAAGTGCGCGCTACTCGACTAGACCTTTGCACCAAGCCGCGATCATTAGTCGCCAACATGTGCAGGGAAATACCACTAGCGCGGAACAGATATTTGGTGCAATAGCCGAGAACGGTGCGGCGGGGTGACCTTTCGGAGGGGCGATCAATGCAGAGCAACAACGGGGGTACCGATTCGGGTTCGACCGTGCTGGTCGATTCGCGTCGCGTGGGTGTGTGGCGGTTTGGGTCACCTGGTGGGTGGCCCCTGGTGTGGAACCACGGCGGACTCAGTTGCGGTATGGACGCCACGGTGATGGACGAGGCGGCGCGTTCTTGTGGTGCCGAAATCATCGCAATTGACCGACCGGGCATTGGGCGCAGCGACCTATGGAGCATGGCCTCGGTTGGCCAGTGGGGGCACACCGTGGCTCAGGTTGCTGACCTGCTGCTTCTAGATGACTTCGCCGTCGCCGGCTGGTCGGGCGGAGGCCCCTTCGCGTTGGCGTGCGCTGCGGCGATGCCCGGGCGAGTACGCGTGGTCGCCACCATCGACGGGATGGCTCCCCTGGAGCGACTCAGGAACGTCTTCGAGATCGGGTTCTTGCCCGATGAGTTGCTCATCCCGGCCGCCCGATGGGCGCCGTGGGCCGCTTGCGGCGCTGCTGCAACTGATACGCCGTGTACCGCCACGCGTGCTCGGGTGGGTCCTCCCGCACCTAGCAGGCAGCCGGGATGGCGCAGCACTCAACCCGCCGCCCCTATCCCTGCTGGCGACGCATCGCGAAGTGATGAGCGGCGGCGTACAGGGAATGGTCGAAGAGTACCGTCACTACTTCGGCTCATGGGGTTTCGACCTCCCCGAGATCCAGCAGCCGGTCACCATCTGGCAAGGGGAAGAGGACACCTTGGTGCCGATGAAACATGCACGTCGTTTGGCTAGCCTGTTGCCCAACAGCACGCTGAGGGCGGTTCCCGCGACCGGTCACCTGCTCCCCGTTGTCATGGCCAAAGAGATTCTCGACGATCTCGGGCCAAGGCCGCGCAACTAGCCAATAACTTCAAACTGACCCACTACCCACAGGTAGCGGGCATGGTGACCGCGACGGTGTTCATCGCGCCGACCAGGTCGACGTCGGAGGCGTCGACGAAATGCATGGGTCGGGGTTGCCCACCGCCATCGGCAGGATGCCGGCATTGGCGACGACGACGTCGATCCTGCCGAGATCGGCCAGAGCGGCCTCGACGGTGTCGCGCAGTTCGTGGCGTTCACGCACGTCGGCGATCCGCGCGACCACGCGCCGCCCAAGTTCTTTCACCGATCGTTCGGTGTCAGAGAGGTCGTCGGGTGTCGCCAAGGGTAGGGGTTGCTCGGGACGTCCCGGCAGATATCGAGGGCAACGATGTCGGCGCCCGCTTTGGCTATGGCGACGGCGTGCGCGCGCCCTTGGCCGCGGGCAGCTCCCCTGATGACGGCGACCTGCCGTCGAGACGTCCGGACAAAGGATCTTCCTCCACTTCGGTTGCTTATCAACGTGATACGGCTAACCTGCAGGCCGGTCCATCAACCAAGAGCAGGAAGCGGTGACTGGGCGTCTGGCTGCGGTCCCTTGACCAACCCAACTGATCTGGTGCAATCTAGCACCAGATCTTATTCTGGAGTCAGACTGCACCACAATAGGTCGGGACGGAGAGGACGAGCGATGTCGCTAAGCTGCCCGCGTGTCTCGACCGGCCGGTTAGAGGTGTCCGCTGAGCTGGTGGCCATCTCATGTCTCGTCGGTAGCTCCTCGATGAGCTTGGGTCCGACCGGGTCGAGCAGCTGTCGGGTTCGCGTTGCGCCCAGGGAACATTGCCGCCCTGCCGCACCCGCCGACGCTCTTGGGGATTCGCCGTCATGACAGGCCTGCTCCGATTCGCCACCCGATGCTTGCCTTGGCAATTCATCGGCACCACGCGTGGTCGCACGCCGCGAGAGCACGGTCGATTCGGCGCCGGCCACAACAACGTCGGACGGAGATCAGCCGCACCCGGCGCCGCCAACAGACCTGCAGACATTATCGAGTGTCAGTCATGGTGACCCGCGCCCGCGTCATGCGATCGGCTCAGCCCCGCCGGGCCGAACCGATGTCACCACCGCATAGTGGTCCCCGCTTGCCGGCGGACACTTGTTGGGCCCGCCAGTGCACGGCACGTGCCAGGATCCTGCAGGCGGCCGAATCGGTGATCGCCTCGGCAGGCCCGCGCGCCTCGTTGGCTGACATCGCCGCAGCCGCCGGCATATTGGCGGGCAGCCTGTACCACCACTTCAGCAGCAAAGAAGAGTTGCTTTTCGAACTGGTCCAGGGTTTTCGCGCCGACATCGACGGCGTCGCAAAGGCGGCGCTCGATGACACCGACCACCGCCAGGCCAGCCCATTCCCCGCCGGGTTCTATGACTTCGGCTCAGCCATCGCGCGCTGTGCGGCGCGCCACCCGGCCGCATTGCAGATGTCATTCTTCGAGGCTGCCAGCGCCAACCCGTCACTGAGCCGGCTTCTGTCCGCGAGACCCACGACGCTGCAATACACGATGACCCAGATACTGGCGGCCGGCGCGGCCAACGGTCTGCTTCGATCAGGTGTCGCCATATCGGCGCTGGCCGATCGTATCTGCCAAAGCCTGATGCACGTCGGGCTCGACGTCATCCGCCACACCGCCGCCGCCGAGGATGTCGCCGCCCTGTTGTGCCGAATCATGACGACAGGGCTGAGCAGCCGGCCGCCTACAGATGACGAACTGGACTCCTCGCCCGCCTTCGCCGCCGCCGAAAAGGCTATCGGCTCGTGGGGTGAGGACAGCCATGTCGAGGTCACCGGCAAGTCCGCCTACATCCACGCCGTGGCGCGAGAACAATTCGGTCGCCGCGGATATGAGGCCACCACGATGCGCGACATCATCGAGGCCACCGCATTGGGTCCTGCCCGCGTGTACTCGGTGGTCGGCTCCAAAGACAGGTTGTTCAGAGCGATCATCGAGGCGTTCGGACGCAAGGCCGGCGGAGGTTTCGCCGAAGTCCTGGCCAGCGACGCCACCGCGGTCGAGAAGCTCGATGCGCTCAGTTGGGTCAACATCAACGCGATCGACCGCTTCCCCCACGAGTGGAAGATTCAGCTCGCGTGGCTGCGCCAGCACCCGCCGAACACACCAGAACCAGGCCTGGCCTTCGCCCAGCGACTGGCCGAACTGGAAAGCCTGCTGCGCGAGGGCATCCGGTCACACGACCTGCAGGCGCACACATCATCGCTAGAGATGCTGGCGCGCTGCGTCATGGGCGTCTTGTGGATACCCGAAAACCTCGTCCACCGCCTGGGTAGACGGGCGGCGCTGCGCCTGGCCCGCGACACCGTGATCCGTGGCATCGCCGACCGCAGCCTGACTCCGACGCGCGGCCCGGCACGGACATAGGACCAGATGACACCCGATCGCCCCGCCACACCCTTGCCACAGCTAGAGATGCTGGCCTCAGCGCTGTCAGGGCAACCGGTTGCCGTCGCCGCGACAGAGCCCGGTCAGCCGTGCTGGACCGACATGCGCACGATTTTCGTCGACCCAAACAGCCCGCCCACAGCTCGACTCACCGCGATCACCGTTCAAGCCTGTCTGATCGCGGCCGACAGCCTCCAACCCGCGATCACCCGCACATTGAGCACACATCGCGCGGCGGTGCGCCGCTACCTGGCCATTGAAGGTCACCGCGCGCTGGCCGCCAACCAGATGTGGCTGCCGCCGGCAGTGCGCACGCTCATCGACGGCGACCTCGCCTCGCGCACTCACTCGCCGGCCGCCTCACTCGACATCGCGTTAAGTCGCCAACCCATACCCGACCCGCCCGCCGATTTCGGCGTCCTACGTCCCCGCAAGGTCGTCGTCGACAAACGCGCCGACCACGGGCCCGGCCCGGCCGGCGAGCACACCCCACGACGACAACAGGACAAAGAACTCCAGGAACTGGCCGACGACGACATCGCCGACGACCAGGAAATGCAAGACCCGTTCACCAGCCCGGTCGGCGGTGGCGGCGTGCTGGGCAAACTGCTGGCACGCATGCTCAGCGTGGTGCGCCAGCTGTCCGGAGGCGGCCAACCAGGCGCTGACACACCGACGCATCGCACCCGGGCCGGCGCGACGGGCAGCACTGCAGTGGTTTCCAACGCACGATCGGCAACCGAGACTGACGATCCCTTCGCCCCGCACGGCGCGACATATCCCGAATGGAACATGCGCGAGCGCCGCTACCGCCCGCAGTGGTGCACGGTGCACGAGATCGAGCCCCCGAATACCGGTGCGGCCGCGCACATCGCACGCGATATCGGGCTGCGTAAGCCGCTGGCACGCCTCGGGGTCGGGCTGCAACGGTGGCGCCGCCAGGCCCAAGGCGACGACATCGACATCGACGCGGCGGTGGAAGCCCAAGTGGAAACACGGGCCGAAGCGCCCTCGGGCGAGGAGGTCTACCTCGATACCCTGCGGCGCCGACGCGATCTGGGGGTGTTGGTTTTGCTCGACGTCTCTGGATCCACCGCCGAACCGGGAACGCACGGTCAGACCGTACATCAACAGCAGCGCACTACCGCAGCAGCGATCACCGTGGCGCTGCACGACCTCGGTGACCGAGTCGCGTTGTATGCGTTCGCCTCTCAAGGTCGATCCATGGTTGAGGTGACACCGGTGAAACGCTTCGACGATCACCTCGACACCCGCACCATGCAACGGCTGCAGGCCATCACTCCCGGCGCCTTCTCGCGGCTGGGCGCCGCGATCCGTCACGGCGCAGCGGTGGTAGAAAAACACGCCGGCACGCCGCGCCGACTGCTCGTGGTGATCTCTGACGGCCTGGCCTACGACCACGGATACGAACGCGACTACGGTGCCGCCGACGCTCGCCGCGCGCTGGCCGAGGCTCGCCGCCGCGGCACTGGCTGTCTGTGTCTGACCATCGGCGCCAGCACCGACGTCGCGGCGCTGCGCCACGTCTTCGGCAGCACCGCCCACGCCACCGTTGCACGCCCCGAGGATCTCAAAGGTGTTGTCGGACCCCTGTTTCGGTCCGCGCTTCGCTCGGCAGAAGCGCGCCGCCGCCTGATTAATGCCACCCGCCCGGTTCAGCACGTCACCTCAACAGAACGGACACAAAGCGCATGACGCGATCCACCGACCCCCGCCACCTGACCGACGTCTCCGCCCGACCCGACCACGACGACGACGGCGGGCGGCTGCACGTTGCCAGCACCGAGGGCGCAGTGGCCCCATCGGCGGCCGCCGGCACCGCCGGCAACGGTGAATCGACCCGCGCCGACGTCGGCGACAGTGCTGCCCGTCCCTACTATGTCGCCGTCGGTGATGAAGAAGATGTGTTCAAAGCCGCCTACCTGCAAGGCCTTTCGATTCTGCTCAAAGGTCCGACCGGATGCGGCAAGACCCGCTTCGTCGAGGCCATGGCCCACGACCTGGGTCGGCCACTGATCACCGTCGCCTGCCACGACGACCTCACCACCGCCGACCTCGTCGGACGATTCCTCCTCGTCGGCGGAGACACTCAATGGGTCGACGGGCCGCTAACCCGCGCGGTGCGCGAAGGAGCCATCTGCTACCTCGACGAAGTCGTCGAGGCCCGCCAAGACACCACCGTCGTGCTGCACCCATTAGCCGATCACCGCCGCCAGCTCCCCGTCGAACGGCTCGGCGTCACCCTGGCGGCGGCACCCGGGTTCGGCCTGGTGGTCTCCTACAATCCGGGCTACCAAAGCGTCCTCAAAGATCTCAAAGACTCCACGCGGCAACGCATGGTCGCCTTAGAGTTCGACTTCCCCAACGCCGACATCGAAGAAACGATCGTCGCGACCGAAGCAGGAATCAGCAGCGACCACGCCGCACAGCTTGTCCGGTTCGGTCAAGCGATCCGGCGCCTGGAAACCGGGGGGTTGCGCGAAGTGGCGTCCACGCGGGTGCTCATCGCAGCGGGCCGCCTGATCGCCCAAGGCCTGCCCGCACCCATAGCGGCACGCGCCGCGATCGCCGGACCCCTCAGCGACGATCCCGCCATCACCAACGGACTCATCCAGATGATCGAGGTCTACCTCAACGAAAACGTCTAGCACGGCCGGGCGGCGCAGAACATATCTTCGGGTGACCGGCAATAACGCCGAAGGAGGTGCGATGACCTAAGAAGGTGCGGCCGAGCCGATCACCTGAGACAGTCACCGCGGACGCCGCGATGAATCTGCTGGCCGGCCATGACCGTTCGACGCCCAAGCCCCCACCACACACGATGAGTCACACCAATACCACGTCTGCTCTGCGATTCTCCGAGGTGATCAGTGCCGCCAGCTCCGACCTAGTCACTTCGGGAACGGCGGCGCGCGCAACTGCTCGCCCACATCCGACACACCGCCCACCAACCCTTCGCCGAACGCGGATTCGACACCGTGACAACCGAAGAGATCGCTGCCACGGCGGGAGTGTCAATAAGCACCTACTACCGGTACGCGCCCAGCAAAGAAGGCCTGCTAGTCGAACCCGTCAGGGAGGCCATGGCCGAGATCGTCGCGGCCTATAGCAACCGACCCGCTACGGAATCGACTGTAGAAGCATTGATTCAGGTCTTCGTCACCCACGCCCACGCCACCGGCGACCCCAACCGCGAAATGTGGCGTCAAGCGTTCTCGACGACGCCTCAGCTATTGACCACAACAACACTGATCACAGATCGCGATCGCTCGACGCTCATCGAACGAGTAAGCCTACGTCTAGGTGTCAACGCTTCCGATGACATGGACCCATCACTTCTGGTCCATACATGTTTAGCCACAGTCAAATACGTCCTCGATCTGTGGTTGACCGCGAGCTCCTTGACAGATCCGCCCTTTCACCAGCAGTTAGACCGCGCTTTGCGCAAAGCTCTCGCCGGCTTCTGACGGCCGCCTGCCTACGACCCCCCGCATGACCTTCCGCTAACCCCCGGCGCGAAACGGCAGGTCCAGACGCATGTTCCGCCGATCATCCGCCGCCAGATACGGAAAGAATGCGGATATTCGCCCCATCTCAAGCCCACCAAGGTCACAGAAATGCGCACCTGACCTGCACCGTCTCGAAGTGGTCCCGGCTGGGATCGAACCAGCGACCTTCCGCGTGTGAAGCTGAGGCGAAGTCAGAAGCCAGGCGTTCATGCTGGTCAAGCTGGACGAACTGGACCAATCTTTGGGGTTCAGAACAGGCGAATCGAACGGCGCGGCGGATGCGGAGCGGATGAAATCCAAGCTGTGATCCGTGGGCACGAGCGGCCGGCGAACTACCTAACTGTTGACGATTGTGAATCATGACCGCTTCGCGGCGGCTCTCGACCTCGGCATGGTCGAACGATCGCAGCCACGTTCGCGCTGTTACACGCTCGATGGCGAGCGCCGATTCGTCACCGTCCGCGGCCGCGATGCGGTGCATGCTGGCGAGCAATGTGCGCACCGCGTCTATCTCGGCGGGGTTGGGTCCGCGCACACCGATGCCGTGCCAAACCAATCAGCAAAATGTGACTCGGTTGAGGGCCGACTGTGCAGCGGAGGTGAAGCGACCCTCCTGCGCGGAGAGAAGATCAGGGCAGTCGGCGGGCCGGCTGCGAGGTCGGATGTGGTGAGGAAGATGCTATCGAAGTACGGCCGCGGGAAACGCCTCTGACCTGAGGGACTCGCTCAGCGAGCGTTGCCAGTCTTACGCAGCGGATTGGGAACCGGCGACTGGGGAACGCCGCTGAGCTTGCGGAGCGTTGCGATGCAGTTATGGAGTTCCGTGAGAGCCACGCCCGCCACCTTCCCGCGGAAGAACTCATGCAGCTTACGTAATGATTCCTGTTGCACCATAGCGCCTCGCGGCGTCACCTCGATTCGGGCGACCCGTCTGTCGGTATTCGATGGTGTGCGTCGCAGCAGATCCGCGGCGATGAGCGCGGCGATATCCGAGGTGATCGTACTTGGCAACACGTTGAGATATTCGTGCAGCAAACCGGGACGGTCGAGCCCGGCATGAACCAGAAAGATGATGCCCAGAGCGCGTTCAGAGATCGCGTACTCGCGCGCCACCGGCATGGTGAGGGCCGAAAGCAGGCGCTGGACGTCCATCACGGCACCGAGGAAGTCGACGATGTCGGCGTCGTCGGCAGACCCAATGGTGTCGGTCACGACACCAAACCATACCCGGCCTCGCCTTCTAGCAGCGGCTGCAGACAACTAGTTCATTTTCTGAATTATATGGTTTACTGTACACCTGAGGCGAGGTTCGCCTCACGCGTCATCAAAGGTCGCGGGGAACATTGCGGAGCACCGTGAAGCCATCAATTCGTGCCCACGAATCCACGGTCGCCGACCGCACCGTGCAGCCACGCGCCATTGCGCCTTTGAAGGCGCTCGCGTGTTGGGTGGCCGCAGTCGCGCTGGCGGTCATCATTCTGGCGACCGCAGAGAAGCACGGACCGTCATCGCCCGAGAACCGGAATCCAGACGGCGTGGGCAAGCCACCTGCAGTGACGCCGCTGCTATACCCCTTCGACTGGATCACGTGGGGGCAGATATTGGGTGTTCTCCTCGCCGCTGGCACCATCGTCGCGTCGGTTCTGGCCTGGCGGCGACATCCCGGACATCCGATCGTACTCATGGTCCTCGCCACAAGCACACTGTTTTGGTGGGACCCGATCAACAACTGGGCAATCGGCCTGGTCTACAACCCGAATCTCTGGCACTTTCCCCGAGATTGGCCGTGGCTCAACATCTCTCCGGTTATCGAGCCACTAACCTCGTTCATCTACGCGCCCTACATCCTCGTCCCGTATTTCCTGGCCATGCCGATCCTGCGGGCCATTCAACGACGAAGCGACCCGGGGGCCTTCGTCTGGCGCCACCCGCTGATCTCGATCGCGGTGCTGACGTTCGTCATCGGCGTCATCTGGGATGCTGCCCAAGAGATCCTTCTGACCCGCGCCCAGTTCCTCACCTACAGCCACGTCATCGAATTCGGCTCGATCGATGCGGGCAAGAACAGTCAGTTCCCGCTGTTGATGGCCAGCGGGATCATCACGATTGTCATGATCCCCGCGTCGATTCTGCTCTATCGCGACGACACCGGAAGATCCCAGGCTGAAAAGATTGCCCAGCGCCTGCGCCTGCATGCTCGTCACCCCAAGTTGGCTACCTTTCTGGTGATGGCGATTGTCCTGAATATTGCGATGATCAGTTTCAGCTCTGCGTTCTGGCTGGTACGTGCGACCGGCGCGGCGTCCACCGTCGCCTGCCCCTGGCCGTACCCACAGGCGAAGACCTGGGATCCGCGCGGCTACTACCAAGCCCAAGGAGCCCCAGGACCATTCACCGCCGGTGAGGCCAGTTCGTGGCAGATCGCTCAACCTGAAGGCCGGCCGGCAGACATCGTCGTGAAATCCGACCGCTGCAATCCCCAGTGACCTTCAGATGACCCCAAAGTGAGGCGTTCACTGATCCTCCCCGTCGAATATCTGGACATGGCAATGACTTTGCATCCTTGCCCGTCGGTGGCCGCTCTGTGTTAGCGCATAGCAAATAGTTCAGAATCTGAAGTTAATCTGGTGTGTCAACGGAGGTCTTGGATGAAGCGAGCACGGGCGACCAAGGATTCTGCCGAGCCGGAACCGGCGGACTACGTCGTCGTGGGGTCGGGCAGCGCAGGGGCGATCGTGGCCCGCCGGCTGGCCGACACCGGCGCCGCGGTCACCCTGATCGAGTCGGGACGCCAGCGGCGTGGCCCACTGGTCACGGTCCCCGGCATGTGCGGGGCCATCCACGCGGTCACGGCCCTACAGCGGTTGGTCACCTGGCCGGCTTATAGCGTTCCGCAACGACATATGAAGGGCCGCAAGCTTCCCCAGTCTCACGGCCGGATCCTCGGCGGCGGCAGCGTGATCAACGGGATGGCATTTGTGCGCGGGAATCAGCAGAACTACGACGACTGGGCGGCCGACGGGGCGACAGGCTGGGGATTCTCCGAGGTGCTACCGGCCTTCCGACGGCTGGAGAGTTTCGAGGACGGTCCCAGCGATCTGCGCGGCGGAGAGGGCCCGATTGCAGTGGAACGGGCCACGGGCCTGGCGAGTGTCACCGAAAGCTACATGGCCGCGCTGGCGGCGACCGCAGGGGTCGGGATGAATGACGACTACAACGGTGCGCGGCAACCCGGGGTGGCGCCGATACAGCAAAGCGCGCGCGCCGGCCGGAGAGCAGGCACCGATCGTGGGTACCTGTGGGACGCACCGCCGAATCTGCGGGTGCTCACCGGAGCCACCGCTACCCGCGCGATAGTGAAGGACGGCCGCGCCGCGGGCGTGGAGTTGGTCGCGGGCCGCAACCGGCGACCACTGGGTCCTGCACACGCGAGCCGCGAGGTGATCATCAGCGCCGGATCGCTGGGTTCACCGCGACTTCTGATGCTCTCCGGCATCGGCCATGCCGCCCACTTACGTGAACATGGGATCAAGGTGATAGCTGACCTTCCGGTCGGTGACAACCTGCACGATCATCTGTTTGTGCCGATGTCCTACCAGGCACCCGGCGGGCGGAGCGCATCGCCGCTGAGTTTCGCCAAGGCAGCGATTGGTGAATGTGTACGGCCACGATCGACGCATCTAGCGCACACTCCGTTCGAGGCCGTGGCCTTTGTCGACAGCGGAATGCGGACGGCCACCGACGTTCCGGACTTGCAGATGTTCATCCTTCCAATGGGCTATCCCGAGAATCAGGACCAGCCCGGCATGCACCTGCCTGATTCGTCACCGTCCCTGACGCTCATGCCCACGATGATCTATCCCGACAGCCGAGGAACCGTGCGACTGGCCTCCACAGATCCATTCACCGCTCCCCTGATCGATCCTAACTACCTGGCCGAAACCCGAGATCTGGCGACCCTGGTCGCCGGCATGGAGCTCGTCAGGGAGACGTTGGCACACCAGGCGATCGCACAGGAGGTCGGACGCGAGATGCTGCCCGGTTCCGATCACCACGACGCCGACCTCGCGGAATTCGTGCGTCGAAACGCTTCGGGCGTGTATCACCCAGTCGGGACGTGCCGAATGGGTACCGACGAACGCGCGGTCGTCGATCCCACACTACGAGTACGCGGCGTGGAAGGACTCCGCGTGGCCGATGCATCGATCATGCCGAGCATCGTCGGCGGCAATACCAATGCTGCGTCGATGATGATCGGAGAGCGGGCCGCCGAACTGATCATCGGCACTTGATGCCCGTCAGTTGCACAGCTGGTCTGCTAGATAGACGCCGAGCAGCCGCCGAAGGCGGCCACCGTGCCATGTCGATGGGGGTCGACGCCTCGATCCGGAGGAATACGGCGAGATTGAATTTGGCGTGTTACTGACACACGCTGCGCGTTTCCTATTCCGTTCAAGTACAACGTATTACAACAAGCTAGCACGCGGTGATCTTGGTCGTTGACGTGGAGTGGCTTCACCAGATGAGAGGGCTTGCAACGGGACGTGGATCAGGCAGACGGCTTATCAAATTGCGAGGGCCACTCCCCGCCGGGGGATTTTGATGCTGATCGAAGCGGTGGGCCCGCGAGCAGCGGCGGACTGCTTGCAAAAGGCCATTCGGATATCGGTGTTCAGAGCCTGCATCGCTCGGCCAGGATCGCGGCAAGGCGTTTCGGCTCGCTGATCATGGCATCGTGGCACGTATCGATGCACAGCAGTGTGTCAACGCCGCCTAATGCGTCGATGCAGTCGTGCTGTCGGCGCGGCGACAACGTTCGATCTTTTCCCGTCATGATCCAGGTGCGGCGCACCGTGGTCGGCATGTCGCTTCGATCGACAGCTTCGATCAGGATCTTCGAGGACTCCGGGTGCAGTTTCGACAACGCGACCCGACGCTGCGCGCGTGTCATGCCGTTGCACAACACAAGTCGGGCAACGGCACCGGGCATCTGGATAGGTTTGCCAGCAGATGCCGCCAAGCGGGTGAGCGGCACCAAAGGCGCGGGGACCCTGGACAGACTCGACCATCCCTGGGTGGGAATGACGGCGGCAATGAAAATTATTTCGCATACTCGCTCGGGGCCTAGCTTTGCGATGACTTTCGGCACGGTGAGACCGGCGATCGAATGCCCCGCCACCACAACATCACCGAATCCCGCGGCGTTGATGTCGGCCACAACAGAGTCAGCCCAGTCGGCTATCCGAGCATTGTTTAGGTCGCCGGGTTTGGTGCGGCGGCCCGGAAGGTCCACAGTCAGCACACGCAACGCCGGGGCCGCTTTCGCTAACTCGGCAGTAAGGAGATCCCAGCAGTCGGCAGCATGCATGGCACCGTGGATCAGCACAAGACCGGGAAATGTGATTCCGGTTGTCTCTGCATGAAGGCGGGTCGTGTTCTCGGCGTTCACGGTGTGGCCAGAAGTTGATGGTTGGCCCGTGGGCCGCGAAGTGGCGGCGGTACGCGGCACACACCGATCTGGGCGTAGACGGGGTCCACCACGGATCACCCGATCTTGGTCAGCTGGAACGGTATTTCGATGACCAGGGGTTTGTTGATGCCGCATCCCCCGCTGGGGCCGACCGTCCTATCGAGGCCATAGAAGGTTGCCACAGCAGAAAAGCTTGATGCGCCCGACAACTGTGGCGAAAAGTAGAACAGTTGGTCGCCGGGCGCGTCGGTGCCATCACCGCAGCGTTCCCAGTGGTCGAGATGGCGTCGTACGTACCACATCCCGCCGGCTTGGCAGATCGCCGGCGCGCTCCATCCCTGGCTGCTGGCGACCTGTCCAGCGCAGTTAGGGAAATCGGCGGTGCATGATGTGCTGACGGTCCATGTGCTGTTGACCGGTGCCTCGTCGTGAAACACGTCGTTGGTCTTGGCCCATTTCCCATCGGAGACTGCTGCGAAGGTTCCGTTGAGTGGCGGGTCGCAAAAGGCCGCCCCGGCGGGCGGCGCCATCACTACCGCGGTGCCGATGGCCGCGGCCACCGCAATCGTGGCCGATAGTGCTCGGTTGGGTGTGCTTTGGGGTTCCCGCGCCGGTGTTTTCATGTGTGTTGTCGCAATATCAGGTCTTGCCATGTTGTGGCCGCCTCTCGAGTGGCCAGGTCCGATCGCCGGTAGGTCTGACCGTCAGGTGTCACATAGGTTCCGCTGGCAGGGTCGTATTGGGCGAAGGCTAGCGAGGGCTGGTGGCGAGAACTGTTGCTGCGCAACGCACTTGGCGCTGCAGGGGCGGCGCCGCCGGTGTCGGTCGGCGGGATAGGCGCCGGTGAGGGCGCACCGGCCGGGGGCGCGGGGCTGTTGGCACCCTCGGGTGGTTCCGCAGGAAGCGGTGCCCCTGGCGGAGGCTGCTGTGGTGCCCCCGGCTCGGGCGCTGTTTGCGGCGGTGTGCCCTCTACGGGGCCGAAAATGTGGTCGCGCTCGGTGATGCGGTCATCGGGCGGCACGCCTTGTGCCAGCAGGTTCGGATCCAGCGGGTAGGGCCCTAGGAGGTGTTCACGCATGGACAGGGGTTCGTAGGGCTTGTCGCTGTCGCAGATTTCTACGGTCGGTGCCCGCTTGCCGGGTTTGCCCATACAAGGATAGTTGCGGGCCCCCCGCACAGCCAGCGGTGAGTCCTGGGGCAGCTTGCAATACAAGTTTTTGGGGGTGTCGATCACGGTGGTGTCAGCGGGAGAACGCCATTGGTTGGGTGGGAGGAATCCGACTGTGCACGATGGGGGGTCGGCGATGCTGAGTGTGAAGTCGCCTTGTCCGATGCCGGTGGGGTTATGGTCGCCGGCTTCGGAGAGCAGGTTGGCCAGAAACGGCGGGAACAACACCAGCACCTGCTCGACGTCGGGCCGGTAGGTCACCAAAACCTGGCCCACTGAACTCAGGTTGGCCAGCAGCACCGGTAACGTGGGTTTGAGCTGTTCGAGCAGGCGTGATGCCTCTTCGGCGGCGCCGGGGCCGGTGCGCAGCAGGGTTCGCAGTTGCGGATCGTTGGTGACGAGCTGGCCAGTGAGGCCGGCCAGGCTGTGTGCCCAGATCCGGATGGCGTCGGTGGTGTCGGCCTGTGAGTCCAGTAGTGGCGCGCTGTCTTGGACGAGGTCGCGGCTGTGGTCGGCGACTGCGTTGGCGTCGGCGGACAGCTTTGCCGCGGAATCGGCTAATGAACCGAGGTCGTAGCCGGCGCCGTTGAAGGCCCTGAACGATTCGTCGAGTAGCTGGCCGAGCTTTTCTTTCGGGATGCTGTCGATCAGCGCACTGGTCTGGTCGAGCAGCGGCCCCACGTCTTGGGGGATCGTGGTGTCGGCCATGGCAATGACCGAGCCGTCATGTAGGTATGGTGGCGCGTCGTTGCGGGGTTGCAGGTCGATGTATTGTTCGCCGACCGCGGAGATGCTGCGCACGTCGGCGTGAAGAGCTGCGGGAACCTTAGGTGAGGTGGCAAGCGAGAGCGTGGCTTTGGCGCCGGTGTGAGTCACGTTGACCGCGGTGACCTTGCCGACTTCCACTCCGCGGTAGGTGACATTGGAAAAGCGATACAGGCCGCCGGTATCGGGCAGCTCCACTGTGACAGTGATGCGGCCCACGCCCAGCAAGGTGGGTGCCTGTAGATAGGTGAAGACCATCACCACCAGTCCGATGATCGAGGCGATGGTGAAGATCACCAGCTGAACACGTACGAGCCGAGTGAGCATCTAGCGGTCACCTTCGTCCATCGGCGGGAACACCGGCGCCGGAGGGGAATTCGGCGCGGCGGGCACGGGGCCGGAAGGAGGCTGCGGTGCGGCGGGATTGGGCAGGACCGCCCACGGCGGGGGCTGCGTTAACGAGAGCGGCACGCTTGGTGGGGGCGGGCTCGATGGCACGGGTCCACCCGGCGTGAGCACCATCGGCCCCAACGGCGGAGGCGGGGGTGGGACTGTGACGCCGCTGGGCGGCACCGACTGCACGCCGACATAGAGCGGATTGTTGGTGTAGTACCAGTCATAGCCGGGGTCTCCCGGTGCGGGCACAATCTGTGCGCCTTCCAGGCCCCAACGGGTGCCCAGCAGGGCGGTCTTTTTAAGCCTGGGCACCGTGATGTCGCCGACTGCGAACAGGTTCATGTAGTCACCCTTGAGTCCACGGTCGATGAGGTTCTGGCCGTATGGAAACACCAGGAATTCGACGAGCGCATCGTCGATTCCGGGTCCGACATCAGCGAGCGCGTGCATCGTCGGTTCCAGGTTTTTCAGGTTTTTGACCAGATCGGCCTGGGTGTCGTTGACCACGGCCGCCGCGGTGTCGGCGAATACTCGCAGCTTGTTCAGCGCGTTGATGATGCGCGGTTTCTCAGCGATGAGAACCTCGAGCGCGGGCGGCAACTTGCGCAACGCCTCAGTGATCACGTCGCGCTGTCCGCCCAGTGTGGCGGTGAGCCGGTTGAGCTGCTCGATGGAGGCCACGAGGGCGTCGCGCTGGTTATTCAGTACTGTCACGAAGCGGTCGAGGCGGGTGATCAGATCGCGCACCGCGTCCTGGTGTCCGGACAGTGCGGTGTTGAAGTTGTGGATGATGTCGCCGACCTGGCCCAGGCCCCCGGTGTTGACGACTGCTGACAGGGAGGCCAGCGTCTGCTCGGTGGAGGGGTAGGACGATGATTTGCTCAGCGGGATGGTGGCGCCCGGTTTCAGTGGTGCGGCCGGCGGCTGGTCAGCGGGCGGATCGAGCTCGAGGTGCATCGATCCCAGCAGGCTGGTCTGCCCGACGGTGGCCTCCGCGTTGGCGGGGATGACTGTGCCGGGTTTGACGCGGACCTCGACGTCGGCATGCCAGCTTTGAAATGTCATCTTGCCGACGCTGCCGACGATGACGTCGTGGATCATGACCGGGGAATTGGATTCCAGGGTGCCGACGTTGGCGATTTCGACGTGATAGATGTTGGCATTCGGGCCGTTTCCGACCGCGCCGGGCAGCGGAAGCGAGTTCAGGCCGTGGAAGGTGCAGCCGGTGACTGTCAGTACCGCCAGGGTGCCCAGGCCCAGCAGGGTGCGCGTGCGTGAGCTAGCGGTCATGACGGTGGGGTCCCTTCGCTGGGCGGCCCGGGCGGTGTGGGCGGTCCCGGTGGTGCGGCTACCCCGGGGAGCAGCATGTTCTCCACGTTGGGCGGTGTGGGAGGAGGGGCTCCGGGATACAGCGCCGGGTAGGGGAAGGCCGGCGTCGGTGCATATAGGCCTGGCGGTGCTGGGGGTCGATTCCAGCCCGGCGGTGGGGGTTGATCGCCGTTGAGTCCGGTGTAGGCCGACACCGCCGGCGGAGGTTCGGTCGTGGCGGGAGCGCCGCCGCCGGGGGCCAGGCTGGGGTCGGTGTAGAGCAGGTTGTGCGGTGCAGGTGCCAGATATGGGTTGAACGGGATCGGCATGTTGTTGAAGTTCAATTGGCGCAGCGCAGAACCGAGGTAGAGCCCGCACAGTTTGGCCGTCTCGGGCGCTGTGGTGTTTTCGACCGCACCGATCGCCGCGCACAGGAATTGCGTTGGGCTACTGAAGTTGTTGAGCGAGACCGATCCGAGGATGGTTCCGGTATCGGGGTTGTAGTCGGCGTAGCCGTTGGCCACCGCTGTGCCCGCGACGTGCAGGAGTTGCTCGATATCTTGGCGGTGCGCGACAAGGTTGCTCGTCACATCGGCCAGCCGCTGGACTTGCTCGCTTGTCTTGTCGCGGGTCTCGGCGACGAAGCGTTGGACCTCGCCGACGGCTTGCGAAAGGTTGGTCAGCGCCGCGTCGAGGTCGGATCGGTTGTTGTTGAGCACGCTGGTCAACGTGGCGAAATGGTTTTGGAATTGCACGATCTGTTGGTTGCTGTCGCGAAGCGCGGTCACGAAGGTCTGGAGGTTCTTGATGGTGTCGGCGATGTTGCCGCTACCGTCGGCCAGGATCCGTCCTACACCTGAAAGCTGGGCCAGCATCTGGCGCAGCTTGTCGCCGTTGCCCCCCAATGCGTTGGCTGCGCTGTCGATAAAACGCGCGATCGAGGGTGTCGAAACTTGGCTGTTGGGTCCCAATTCTGTTGCCAGCCGCATCAATTGGTCTTTGACCTGATCCCATTCCACGGGCACGGCGGTGCGTTCGGTCGGGATCACAGCCCCGTTGGGCATCGTGGGCCCCCCTGAGGTAGGGCCGCTGCGTCGGTAGGCGGGGGTCAGTTCGACATATCGCGCCGAGATCAGATTGGCCGCCACGATCACTGCTTTAGCATCAGCGGGGACGGGGACGCCATGCTCGACGGTGAGAGTCATCTTGACGTGTGAGCCCTGGGGCTGGATGGAGGTGATGCGCCCGACTTTGATCCCGGCGACGCGGACGTCATCGCCGGGATAGATCGCTGTTGCGGACACGAAGTAGGCGCTGATTGTTGTGGGGCGCCAGAACGTTTCGCGCACGAGGAGCAAAGTCGCAGCACCGATCAATGCGACCAGCACGGCGGCAACGACCCGGGCGACCCGGTTGCGCGTGATCATTGGCCGCCCCACCGTTCGCCGGGTTTGGGGATTCCGTTGACCGGGAAAGGTATTTCGGCGCGCGGTCCGGCGTGATCGGGTGGTTGGCCGGCGTTGGTGCCCCTGCGGAATCCGAATGCATAATCCAAAAATGGTTGGAGGAGTTCAGGTATGCCCAGGTTAGCGATCATGGCCTGGTAGTAGGGGCCGCTGGACACCAGTTCGCCGGAGGTCAGTTCGTATTGGGCTAACCCGGGTAGGGATTTGGCGATGTTGTCGTTGTTTTTTTGCAGCACGGCGATCACAGCGTTGAGTTTGTCCAGGGTGGGTGCCAGCTTTGCTTCGTTATCGTGAACCAAGCCGGACAGTTGTTTGGCTACTGCCGAGGTGTTGGCGAGCAGTTCGACGATGGCCCGACGCTGATCTGTCAGGACGTTCACCAGATCGTTGGCGTCGAGGATCAAGGTGTTGACCTGGGCGCTGCGCGCCGAGAGGACGGCGCTGACCTCGCGGACGTTTTTGAACAGCTCGCCCAGAGTGTGGTTGCGGGCGTTGAGAGCCCGCGACAGCCGGGTGACCCCATCGAAGGTCGGGCCTAGTTGCGGGGCGATCGCGTCGATGGTGGCCGAGAGCGTGTCCAGGGACTGGTTGAGTGTCTGGGTGTCAGTGCCGGCAATATCGGTGGTGAGGTCACCGACCGCCTCGGTCACCGAATAGGGCGAGGAGGTGCGTGAGGTCGGGATGACCTCCAATGGGCGCAACCGGGCGGCGCCGGCGGGCTCCAATGTCAACACCCGCTTTCCCAGCAGTGATCCGGTGCGGATGTGGGCGGTGGTGAGATCTCCTAGTGCCACCGTACTTTTGATGGTGAAGCGCACTAGGGCTTGGCCGTTGTCGAGTGTGACATCGGATACTGTGCCGACTTTGATCCCCGACACCGTGACGTCGTTGCCGGCGTCCAGCCCGCCGGCTTGGGTGAACAACGCTTGGTATCGGATCGCGGTCGCCCACGCTGTCAACTGCTCGGGCTGCAGTCCCACAGCGATGACGAGCGCGATCAACACGGCTCCGATGAAGCCGGGCTTGATGAGTCTGGATCCGCGATACTTCAGCATCAGTTGTCGGCGCACCTTCCGGTCTGTTGCCTGATCCAAGGAAATACCGCGGTGGCGCCCTGAAGGTCAGTCACCCGGATTTGCACGCCGCACAGGTAGTAGTTGTAGAAGCTGCCGTAGGCGCCCAGGCGCACCAGCTTGCGTAGGTTGTCGGGTTCCCGTTGCAGTCCGGCGTCGATGTGGTCTTTGTGCAGGTCCAGCTGCGGGGCCAGTCGGTTGAGCTCGTTGATGGTGCCGGCCAGCGGTGCGCGGGCGTTGGCGAGAAGATCTGCCAGCGAGGCGGTTCCGTTGTCCAACGATTCGATGGCCGCGCCGATGGGATCGCGGTCGGCGGCCAGCCCAGAGACGAACCGCTGTAAGCGGTCCACTGTGGCGGAGAACTGACTCCCGTTGCTGGACAGTGTCGCCGCGACGGTGTTCAGGTTGTCGATGAGCTGCTGGACGACTTGGTCGTTGTCGGCTAAGGCGCTGGTGAACGACGACGTATTGGCCAGCAGCGACTGCAGGGGTTGGCCTTGGCCTTGCAACACGTGTAGCAGCGATTGCGTTAAGGCGTTGACGTCTTGAGGATTCAGGCCCTGGGTCACCGGTTTGAGCCCGCCGATCAGCAAGTCAATGTCGAGCGCCGGCGCGGTGTGGTCGAGGGGAATCTGTGCGCCAGGGCCCAGGATTCGTGTCGAGCCGGGGCCATCGGCCAGTTCGAGATAGCGGTCCCCTACCAGGTTCAGGTAGCGCACCGCGGCTTTGGTTCCGGTGGTGAGTGCCACGTCGCGGTCGGCGTCGAAATCCACCAAAACGGTGCGGTCGCCGCGTAGGGCGACGCTGTTGACAGTCCCGACCCGTATTCCGGCCGCCCGCACCGAATCACCGGGCTTGAGTCGTGACGCGTCGCTGAACACCGCGGAGTATGCGTTGGTCGCGCCGCTGCGGTACTGGTCGAAGATCATGAACAGGAAAGTGGTCAACGCGGTCATGACGAGTGCGAAGATCCCGAACTTGACCAACGGGCCGCCCACTGGCCGCCTCATCCTGGCTGCCCGATCTGTGCGCTGTTGCGCGGTGGCCCGGGTAACGGCCCGAACAACCACGTTTTGAGGCGATCAGAGTTCAACAGGATCCCCTGGTTTCCGTAGCGTGCCGGGTTGTAGCCGACGTCGGCGACGACGTAGGGCGGGCGGGCTTCGTAGGGGATGTTGGGGAGCCCTGCCACGCATTGCGGGCCGCCGGTTGCTGCCACTTTGGGCAAGTCTTGGGGGTAGCGGAAGCGTTCGTGGCCCAGTGTGAAGCTCGCGTCGACCATGGCGCCGGGCATCACCGGGTTGGGTTGGTAGGCCGCCAACACTAATCCGCCCATCATGCAGAAGAGGGCCTGGTTGTACTTATTGGTCAGATCGGTGGTGGGCACCAGCAGGTGCACCACGTCGGTCAGTGGTTGCCTGTTGGTTGCCAGCACGTCCTGACCGATGTCAGCCAGCCCCGTTGTGGCGCTCAGCAACGCGTCCAGGTTGTGCTGCTCGTCGACCACGGTTTGGCTGATCCGGCTGGCGTTGGCGACCGCCGCGAGCAGATCCGGAGCGGCGTCGGCGTAGGCGCCGAGCACCGCGGGCGCAACTGCAAGGTCGTGGTCCAGGGTCGGCAGACTCGGATCCAACCTCGCCAGGAACGCGTCGAGATCCGACAGCATTTGGCCAATCTCGTGACCACGTCCATTGACTGCTGCCGCGATCGCACCGAGCGTCTCATTGAGTTTGGCGGGGTCGATCTTCGACAGCACCGCCACGAGCTTTTGGAAAACCGTGTTGATCTCCACGGTGACCTGCCCGACGTCCAGTACCTGGCCGGCGTGCATGGTCTCCGGTGACGGCTGGGCGGGGGCCACCAGCTGTACGAATTTCGCTCCGAACACCGTCGTGGATGCGATATTCACGCGCACGTTGGCGGGAATGTATTGCAGCTGGCCGGGATCCATCGCCAAGTGCAGGATTGCCCGACCGTCCGGCAGCGTCGCCAGCGACGCCACCCTGCCGACTTGGACGCCGTGCAACTTGACTTTGGCGTCGGGATTCATCACCAGCCCGGCCCGCGGAGACACCACCGTCACCGACGCGCTGGAGCTAAAGCCGCCACGAAACTGAACCGCCACGACCGCCACGATCGCCAGAGCCGCCGCAACGGTGACTGCACCCGCCAGCACCCGCCAATTACGTTGTCTCCCATGGGATTCACCGCTGGCCGGCGCCCTGGGAACTGCGGCGACATGGCCGTGACGGCCCCCAGGTGCACTGCTAGCTGATGGGAAGCTGGCCACCGTGACCACCCCCAATCACCCCGGGCCCGCGGCCCGGTCCCGATGTGTTGTGTCGCCTGGCCGGATAAGGCAGCCGAGCCCGCGTCGGGCCGCATCCCCCACAACGGGGTTGACCCGGTGTTGCCCCCGGACTTGCCGCGGCGCGAAACGAGCTGCCCTGCATGGTTTGCTGCCCCCTCCCCTACTTGCTCAGGTATCCGCCGTCGATGGGCAGCGCGAGGCCGGTCACGTTGCGGGAGGCGTCCGACGCCAGGTACAGGGCCGCGGCCGCGCAATCCTCGGGGGTGACCAGCAGGCCAAGGGGATGCACGGATTTGGCGCCCTCCAGCAACTCGGGGGCGATCTCCTGGAACGCCTCGGCTTCGGGTCGCCCGAAGTTGGTCACCATGGCCCCGGGGCAGATGCAATTGACCCTGATGCGGTGTGCGGCTGCCTCGGCCGCCAGTGCCCGGGTGAGCTGGATCACCATCGCCTTGGTGGCGCCGTACACAGCGCTGCCCCAGCCGACCATGCCGGCGACTGAGGCGGTGTTGACGATCACGCCTCCCCCGCCTTGGCGTTTGAACTGCAGGACCGCCTCCCGGCAGCCGTGGAACACGCCTTTGCCGTTGACCGCGACCAGCCGGTCGAAATCCTCATCGGTGTGCTCTTCCAACATGATTCCGATGCGCGGGGAGGCGATGCCAGCGTTGTTGTACATCACATCGAGGCGGCCGAACTGGTTGACCGCGGTTGCCACCGCGTCTGCTACGGCGGATGCCGCGGCGACATCGCAGCCGACCGCAATCGCGGTGCCGCCTTCGTCGTCGATTTGTCGCACGGTTTCCTCGGCCCAGAGCTGGCGCAGGTCGGCGCACACCACTTGGGCGCCTTCACGAGCGAAGAGCAAGGCGGAGGCCCGACCGACGCCAGAGCCCGCGCCGGTGATCACCACCGACTTGTCCTTGAGGATGGTGCCGGTCATTCGATGACGCCGCGGACGTAGGCGTCGATGGTGCCGGCGCAGGTCAGTTTGTCGTCGCCGCCGTGAACGGTGCTGTAGCGCACGATGCTGTCGGCCACCACGCTGATATTGGGGGTGGAGTAATCGGCGGTGACCCGATCTCCAGTGATCACCCCGCCCCACCGGCCTTCCAACGCGACATCGAAGAACGCGAATCGCCCTTCGGCACGGTCCTCGCGCGGTTCAAGGAGCTGCTCGCCACTGTCGTCGAGGATCAGCGGGATCACCCAGGGCATCGGCCGATACCGCCCGTCGATGCCAGGCAGAGCCGTCGACAGTTCCGACATCCCGTATCCGCTTTGCACATTGGCTGGATCGATGCCGAAGAACTCGAGGATCTGTTCCTTGAAATCTGGCGGCATTGCAGCGCCTTTGTTTCCGCCGCCGCCGGTGATACGGGTGTCGGAGTGAAACTCGCCCGGCGGTATACCGCGCGCCCGGGCACGTTCGACGATGGTCCAGTACTGCGCCCAGAACCCCCCGATCACCATCGGCTCGCGCCGGTACTCGATGAGTTTGTCGATCAACTCATCCAGGCGTGCGGCCATCTGCTCCTGGTGCACCGCGGTGTCGCGCTCGAGCGCAGCGATCTCGCTTGGCATAGCGGTGCCGGCGGCTATTTTGCGGCGCAGCACCGCCATTCGGCTGACCTCGGACAACCTCATCTTGTCTTCGGTCAAGAAAAAGGTGGCATCTGGCCGTCCATAGATCTCGGCGATGCGGCGGAAATGACTGGCGGCGCGGTGCGGTCCGTATTTGGGGCCCAGCACGAAGATTGCGCGGTCCTGACGTCCGACGCCGTAGGTCCAGTCCATCGAGGTATCGAGCATGCGCAAAGAGAAGTCCCGGTCGCCCCGGGTGGCGGGCAGGAAAGAGTTCTTGCCGGTCGTGCCGCTGGTGACGTAGACCCAATGTTCCTTGGCATGTAGGCGTTCGATCCAGTCGTCCTGGTCGTTGACTCCATCGATATCGACACCCTCGACGCGTTGCGACGACACTGTGTCGAGCCACTGATTCATCAGGTTCCAGCGGCCTTTGTCGATGAAGGCTTCGGGGTACGACTTGTAGTTGGAGTGGGCGAACAGCAGAGGAATCAGATCGGATAGTGACTGGATCTCTTTGATCGCAAGGTCATCAGATAGGCGCGCCAGCACCGGAATTCGTTCACGCTGCTCCGCCAAACGCTCGTTGGCGGCCGCGATCCACAACGGCTCGAGGTCGCTGCGCGGCACCCGATAGTACTGTGGGTCCTCGGCGTACTTCAGAAGTTGTTCACAAGCCGTCGTCATATTGGTGCGCTCCTCATTGCAGTGGTGACCAAGTCGTGGTCCGCAGCGTGCGGCCAGAACCAGTGACGCCGGCGGGCAGGGTCGGCGTGAGCGAGCCTGACCAATCCCGCCAGCCAATGTCGGTTCCAAAGGCGTTCACCCACCGGTCGTTATCGGCGGTGATTCGATAGAGAACCTGCGCCTGGCTGTCATTACCAAGGGCTGGCCGAAAACCCGCGATCACAGTCAGAACGTCGTCACCGCTGCCGGACTGGGACGCCGCTGCAGCCAGCGTCGAGGCGAGGCCCGGCCCGGAGAGGCTGTGCTCGCGATACAGGGCTACCGGATGGTCGGCCGGTGTTGCCGGGATGGTGGCCAACTCGAGGGTCGCCAGGGGTGACCATTCGGTCGACACCAGCAGTGAGCTGTACAAGCCGTATCGCAGTTTCGCCATCCGGGTAGACCACTCGCTCAGGTCTCCGTAGCGCAGCCGTTCGACCAGCCGGTCCCAAGCTGTCGCGTCACGCAGCGCGGTGATCGTGACGATGTTGTAGGCGTTTCCGGACCCGTGAGTGGCGTAGAGGTACCACAGCAGGCGGGTGTCCTCGTCGGCCACCGCAGGTAGGTATTCGTCGCGGACGGCGTCTTCGTATTCGAACTCGTGCTTGCCGGCCACGACATGCACGTCGTGCACGAACAGCATCAAGCCACCTCCGTCGGCGTGTCTGTCAAGCTGGGAAATAGCCGCCGGCGTGAGGCGCCAGTGTCAAATTGTTGATGAGCCCGGGTTCGGCCTTGCACACCGTGGGAACGGAATTCAACAGCAGCGTGGCAACGGCCAGCGAAACAGCGCGGCCTGCGTCTTCGCTTGTGGCCAAGACGATTTCCGAATCCAGCGTCGGGTCACCGTCGATGTGGACAACCCAGCGACTGTCACCGGCGAGCCACTGTGGAGCCACCGTGTCGGTGACCCGCCAGATCAGCTCGAACGCAATCACGACCCGTCCGTGCAGGATTCCGTCGAAGTGCAGTTTCATCGCCGCGACTGTTCCCGCGCCGATACTGCCCGCCGCGATCGAGATATCGCGGTCGGTAACCGCTGCCTCGCGGTGGTAGCGCACCTCCTCGAGCTGCACGCTTAGCGAGTCTGCAAGCATTCGCATCGAAAGGTAAAACGGCGACTGGTAGACCTTGCTGAGGTGAGCGTCGACCACCGAGGGTGCATCGGGAGGCAGGCCGAAGCCCAGCGCATCGCGCACCATGTGAATTGATGTGTAGCGGCTCATGTCGACGACCTCAGTGACCCGCAACGTGTCGATGCGCCGACAGAGCCGGGTCAGCTGCATTGGCCATAGATCCATCGCAAAGCCCGGATTGATGCCGACATGGAAGAACGACGTCCGCCCGGCTTCGCACGCTTCGGTCATGCGTTCGTAGGCGTCGGGGCCAGCACCCGGTAGTGCTAGGTCCGGCGAGATGTAGGCCAGATCTTCGACGGCGCTAGAGACGACATTCTTACCGGATGCCAGGAGGCGACAAATGTCGTCCAACGCCTTATGGCCACCCTCGAGTGTCCCGCCGAGCGGCGAATAGCAGACGCAGTCAGCCTCAGTGCCCACGATCACCTCGACGTCATCGGTGGCGTATACACCGATCGGCTGATGCCCGAGCAGCGTGCCCGCGTCGACGCCGACCTTGTCGGGGTTGTAGACCCGCACACCGGCCAGCTCAAAGTCGGGCCGCTCGACGATCGTGCGCAGCGCGTGCATACCTACATTGCCGGTGCCCCATTGGATGATTCGGTAGGTCATGGCGCCGCCTTCAGTCGATCGGGGACCACGGCACGGTCCGCACCAGACGCGAGGTCCAGGTGTCGCGTAGTTGAAGGGCCTCATACATCCACTGGCCTGGTTCGAATGCGCTGCGTGGGATGTCCATCATCAACAGGTCCGCGCCGGCCTTGGCGGTGCCGATGTGGGTGATCATCAGGTTTTCCGGGACGGTGCCGCCGCCGGCGATGGTTTCCAAGCCGGCCCAGTTTCGGATGACCATGCCCTCGACTTCGATGGTCTTCATGTAGAAGTCACCCATGGCGGTCTCGTAGCGACGCTGCATGCCCGGGCACGGCGGCACGGTGTCGTGGATATACATCTCACTGCGCCCTCGATCCACTGGCGTGGTGGGCATCGCGGCAAGATCGATAGCTAGCGGGCTAAAGTTCAGTGGCTTCATTAATCGGGTTGTCACCTTCACCCGGATGTCGTCGAGCGCTGCGTAGTCGTCGTGTAGGTCCCCGCTCCGCACCCGCGTCATGAGCCCTTCGAGTGCGGTTGCACCGGCGACTGCGGTGAGCGTGATCAGCTCCGGATAGCCGATCGCGCCCGGCATCGACCGCACGCACCACACCAGGCGGGCACCGTCTTCGCGGGCCACCGCTGGATACCAGCGGTCACACAGCAACCTTTCGAAGGCTTCACCGGTGTCGCCGTGGACAGAATGGATCTCGTGCACAAACAGCACTGAATCCTGCCCTGATCGTGTCATGCTGAAGCCCAGACAAGTTTTGGTAGAATCGATTTCAGCTCAACGTAGGCGTCGATTCCCTCACTACCACCTTCACGACCGATGCCGCTGTCCTTGAAGCCGCCACCCGGCGCGACGAAGTCAAGCAAATATTGGTTGATGCCCAGAGAGCCGGTGCGCAGCCGGCGGGCGATGTCCATGCCCTGCTCGACATCGCTCGTCCACACAGAACCCGCGAGCCCGTAGCGTGACTCGTTGGCAATGCGCACCGCGTCATCGACGTCATCGAACGCGATCACCACCAACACGGGTCCGAAAATCTCGTCCTGGGCGATTGACATTCGGTTGTCGACCTCGGCGAACACGGTTGGTTGCACATACCATCCGCGGTCGAGGCCTTTGGGCATTCCGGCGCCGCCAACGACCAGCCGCGCGCCGTCCTCCTGGCCCATGGCTATGTACTTTTCGACGCGTTCCTGCTGCCGCCTCGCTACCAGAGGCCCGATCTCAGTTTGCGGGTCGCTGGGATCACCTACTTTCAAAGAGGCGACTAGTTCGGCGAGTGCATCCACGACTGTGTCGTAGTTGGATCGCGAAGCGAGGATGCGGGTTTGGGCCACACACGTCTGGCCGCTGTTCATAAACGATACGAGCTTGAGGCCGTCGATAGTGGCCGAAAGGTCGGCGTCATCGAGCACAATCGCGGCCGACTTACCGCCCAGTTCGAGGTTGACCCGCTTGAGCCCCTGTCCACAAAGCGCGGCAACACGTCGGCCAGCCTCGGTGGAACCCGTGAAGGACACTTTATCGACGTCAGGATGCCCTACGAGATGTTCACCGAGGTCGCGCCCACCTGGGACGATGTTAACTACGCCTTTGGGTAGCCCGATTTCGCCGATGATCTCCGCGAGAAGCAACGCGTCGATAGGCGTCTCGGGTGCCGGCTTGAGCACAACGGTGCAGCCGGCCAACAACGCAGGCACCGTTTTCGCCAATGCCGCCAGCTGCGGGATGTTCCACGGCACGATCGCCGCCACGACGCCGACAGGCTCGCGTCGCACCAGAGTGTCACCCATCAGTCCGCTGCGCGTCTCTTCCCACGGATGGCGTTGCGCCAGATCGACATAGGAGTTGATCAGCATGACGGCGGCATAGGCCTGACCGGCCTGGCTGAATTGGATCGGTGACCCCATTTCCTCGGTCATCAACGTCGCCATCTCGGCGACGTGGGGTTCGTAGGCCCGGGCGAGTGCGGCGAGGTATTCGACGCGGCGGGCGGGCGTCAGCCGGGGCCATTCGCCTTCGTCGAACGCCGCCCGGGCGGCAGCCACGGCACGGTTCACGTCGGATGCGGTCGACTCAGGAGCGTGGGCCACAAGCTGCTCTGTGTGCGGCGAGACCACGTCGAGGGTGGTCGTGCCGGCCGAAGGCACCCAGTCCCCCCCGATGAACAGTCGGTCGTAGCTGCGCACGTACTTGCCTCCCTCAACCCTGAGCAGGCTAGAGTATTGCAGACATTCTACATTTTAGGGAAGGGATGCTGGCGAATTCAGGCGGTATTGGTTGCGACGCCCGCGTTTGACCAGATCTCCTCGAGCGGTTGGTGGTACATCACCGCTCGTGCGCGGGTTCAACGGCGTTCTAAGGCAAGGAAAAAGGAGCTGCAGCGTGAGTTCAACAAGCTTGACCGATGTGTACTACGACCCCTACGACGCCGCAATCAACGCCGACCCCTACCCGGTCTTTCGGCGCCTGCGCGAGGAGACCCCTCTCTACTACAACGAGAAGCACGACTTCTACGCCGTCAGCCGTTTTGCGGATGTCGAACACGGGTTGACCGACAAAGACTCCTTCAGCTCGGCACGGGGCAGCGTGCTCGAGATGATCAAAGCCAACTTCCCGATGCCCTCGGGTGTCTTCATCTTCGAAGATCCGCCGCTGCACACCATCCACCGACGCTTGATGAACGGCGTCTTCACGCCCAAGAAGATGGCTGGCATCGAACCACAGGTACGCAGCTACTGCGCACGCACGCTCGACCGCTTCGTGGGCAGCGGCGGCTTCGACTTCGTGCGTGACCTAGGCGCCGAGCTTCCGATGCGAGTTATCGGCATGCTGCTCGGCTTCCCCGAAACCGAGCAACAGCGGGTACGTGACTACGTCGACGCCAACATGCGCACTGAGGCGGGCCAACCGATGGCAGCCGCCGGGGGCACCCTCCGGGGCGACTTCTTCGGGGACTACCTGGACTGGCGCGCACAGAATCCCTCTGATGACTTGATGACCGACTTGCTCACCGTCGAGTTCACCGATGAGGACGGCACACATCGGCGGCTGGAGCGCGCCGAGATCCTCACCTACGTCAACATTTTGGCCGGCGCCGGCAACGAGACGACCACCAAGCTGATCGGCTGGACCGGCAAGACCTTGGCCGACAACCCAGATCAGCGTCGTGAACTCGTCGAGGACCCCACGCTGATCCCGCACGCCATCGAGGAGGTGCTGCGGTTTCAACCACCGGGTCCACACGTTGCTCGGTATGTTGTGCGTGACAGTCAATTTCAGGGTAAGACCGTGCCAGCCGGTAGTGCGCTGCTGTGCTTGGTAGGTTCAGCCAACCGCGATGACCGCCGCCACCCCAATGGTGACGTCTTCGATATCCACCGCACGAACACCGCGCACCTGACGTTCGGGTTCGGTACCCACTTCTGCCTCGGCGCCGCGCTTGCGCGCCTAGAGGGCCGTGTCGCCCTAGAGGAGGTCCTCAAGCGGTTCCCCGAATGGGAAGTTGACTTGTCTCGCGCCCAATTAGGGTCGACGTCGACGGTGCGCGGCTGGCAGAGTCTCCCGGTCGCCACCAGTTAGCCATCGTGCACACGCAATCGCTGCCCACGGCAGGGGATTTCGGCGGGCAATGCCTTATCGGCGAGTGTGGGTTCGATGCCGAGCTGCTCTTGCCCAGCAGCACCTACCACGGACTGCAGAAGTTCGGTTCGTTCATCTTTGGATCCTGGCGTGATGGCGACGGAAACCTGCGCCGAGCGATCCGTGCGGTGTTCGCCGAGTCCTCGCCGGTGCGGCATCTATTTGTCGCTGCCCCGGGCGGTCAACTCCAATCCGTTGAACATGCCGAGCATCAGCTGTGGTCGGGCACCACGGCGGTACAGCAAGCGCGCTCCTCGGTGTTGTTCCGTAGCATCGGCGCTGGTCCCGGCGAAGCGTTCACCTTCGAACACCAAGCGGAGGCATGCCACTGGATGGACGCCGAGCTGCTCGACGTGGCCGGCCGGCTCGTTGGCCCTGCCGTGCAGTGGTTCAACACCTGGGCCGGCGGGGCATGCCTTGCGGTGACCGCCAAGTATCGGACCAGCGGAACATTTCTGGGCGCACCGGTACAGGGATTCGTCGGACACGAGATCCATTACTTCCCAACGGGTGCCAACTGGATTGCCAGCCCTTACGGACAAGGCCGCGAATTCTGCTGGCAGCACGTCGCCAACGAATACGATGACGGCACCCTCGTGCAGGCCAGCTTCGCCTACGGTGCTGACGGATGGGGATTCGCAATGCTGCACGATGAGGCCGGCACCTTCCACGCCGCCACAGATGTGCGGGCGACAGCAACCGTGCGCCCCAACGGGTTTCCCGAAACCGTGAATTACCACTTTCTCAACCAGTCGTGGACCTGGCGTATCGATCCGCAAGGAGAACGACCGGTACTGATGCCAGGCGTACCGATCGGCGCCGACGGGACGTGCCAACGTGACGATGACCAGAGGATGGTGCGCTACAGCCTCGGCAACAGCGACTGGTGGACCGACGGGCGCGCCCAACCGATTATCAGCGGGTAGACCCGGCCGCCCGCCGATGTGCCGCTAAGCGGGCTGCTCCGGCCTGCGGCGCTCGAACGCCGACACTAAAAGGCGCAGGCATTCAGCCTGCATTGCGTCGTGGGCCGCGACGGCACCGGCACCGTCGCGATCACGAATCGCCTCGATCACCGCAAGCGCGCCGACCCTGCTGACCTCTAGGGCTTCCGGCACGACCTCAAAGATTGAGTCGACGGCCATCGTGCGGACGCGACGCAACGTCCAAGCGACCGCCGGCGCGCTGGCCGCCTCGAAGATCACATCCAAATACGCCTCGCACAAATTCCACACCGCCGCCGCATCGTTCGTGGCGCCCAGCTGCACTGCGATGTCACCCAGTTGAGTGTCGAGTTCGGGTGTTAGCCGGTCGGCGGCCCGGCGCGCCACTAGACCGAATATCAAATTCCACACCTCGGCGTTATCGCCGATTGAGGACTCGATGGGCAACACCCGCCCGCCGCGGTGCATCTCCATGCGCACCCAACCCTCTTGCTCCAGAATCACCAGCGCCTCTCGGACCGGGACCCGACTCACCCCGAGTTCCGCCCCGATCTCTTCTTGGGTGAGCCGCTCGCCTGGTCCCATCTCGCCGGAGATGATCTGGCGCCGAAGATGATCGGCAACCAGCTCGCCACTGCTGCGACGCTCCAGGCGCCTTGCTGGCTGGCTCATCGACTCCTCTCCTTCACCACTCTCGCTCCTTCGTTCGGCGCCATCGCGAATCGCAGATTGTTTGCACATTATGCGCGCTGCACAGTCACCCTCCTTGCGGACGCGTCGCCCTAAGTGCAAAACTGCATCCACACAGGATCGCAGACAATCTGCATTTCCGGTAAGGGGTTCGGAGTGGACTTGCCACGGAGCTTGGGGCACGGACTGTGCCAGGGCCGGCGACGACCGCGAGAAGACTTCGCGCCGGGGGCACGCCAATGAGCGAATCCGACGAGCTGGTGGTGGCGAATCCACTCGACGACGACCCAGATCAACGCTGCGCTGCCTACCGGGCGATGCGCGCGCAGGGAGAAGTCGTGCCGTTTCCCGGGTTGGATGGGATTTTGGCGGCGGTCTCCTACGAGTCCGTCGCGAGCGGACTGAGTTCCGTCGACGACTTCGGCGGCAGCGCGGGTCAGGAGCAACTTCCCGAAGAGGACAAGCACATCGCGGCCATCAGCGAGCCGCGCCATGGGAAGGTCCGCAAGATCATCAACTCGGTGGTCGCTTTCCACAAGAGTCAACGGATCGAGCCCTACCTCGGCGAGCTGTGTGAGGACCTGGTCAACACCATGCTGACCGAAGCGCGAAGTGCTGGTCCCCAGGGGGTCGACCTCGTCGAGCATCTCGCGCGGCCCATTCCTCCGGCGGCGATCACGCGACTCCTGGGCTTCCCCGAAACGGATGCCGCGCTGTTCCTCGATTGGATACGCGAAAGCGGCGAGCGGTTTCAGGAAGCGGCAGCCTCGGGGCGAAGCATCGCCATCGCCGACAGCAATCCGCAAATGCGTGATCATGTCGACGCCCGCATCGCCGAGCGCCTCGCCATGCCGGTCGATCAGTGGCCTAAGGACGCACTGAGCCGGTTTCTGTCGACTGAGGTCGACGGTGAGCGGCTGGATCCGCGCAGCATCCGAGCACAGATCATGTTCATCATCGGTGCCGGCACCGATACGACGCGTAACGCGATCGGCAATCTTTTCTACCGCCTTGGTCGTGACCCGCAAAGCTATGCAGCGTTGCGGTCTGATCCCTCAGTGGTGGAGGCCGCGGTTGAAGAAGCGCTGCGCATCGACGCTCCGGCGCAGTTCATGGTGCGGACCTGTCGGCGCCCCACCGAGCTAGGCGATCGGCATATCGAACCGGGCCAGACCGTCTTCATGTGTATCGGTGCCGGCAATCATGACGAATCGATGCACCGCGAGCCCGATGTATTTGCTGTAGGCCGCGGTTCACGCGATCACTTGTCGTTCGGGTCGGGTCGCCACATCTGTCCCGGAGCAGGGTTGGCCCGCATGGAGATTCGCATCGCATTGCGCACGTTCCTCAACCGGGTCGTCAGATTCCACCTGGCCGATCCGGTATTTCATCCGATGCCGGTCGCGATGTTGTTGGGCCCTCAGACATTGCGCATCATCATCGACGAGGAAGCCCCTGCGTTGCCGCCTCAGTGAACGAAAAGGCCTCAGACTCAACCCTTTCAAGGAGGACACCACCGATGGCAGAGCTGCCGACCACCTCCGAGGTGCTCGACTACATCGACGAGCTGAAGAATTGGGGCCGGTGGGGCCCCGACGATCAGCGCGGCACCCTGAATCTGATAAAGCCTGAGCATCGGGTTGCGGCGGCACGCCTAGTGACCGAGGGCCGGACGGTGTCGTGCGCTCGTGATCTGGTCACCGCCTACGGGCATCCGGACAACTGCGCGCAGATGTATTACGTCGCCAGCGGCGAGGGCGTGCAGAAGGCTGATCCTTCGATACCACCGACTGCGCTCGGCTACGGCGATCTCGGATCCGCGGTCGAATTCGTCGGCCTGGTGTACCACGGCATCAACGTCACCCACATCGACGCCCTGGCGCACCTGTTTTGGAAGGGAAGGATCTACAACGACCGACCGGCGGGCATGGTGACCTCCGAACACGGCGCGCTGTGGGCATCGGTCACCGAGATGAGCGACGGCATCGTGAGCCGCGGTGTGTTGCTTGACATTCCCCGCATCGAAGGCGTTGATGCGCTCGAAGGAGGCCGTGCAGTCACCCCCGCCGACCTGGAGGCCGCCGCGAAGGCCCAGGGCGTGCAGATCGGGCCCGGCGACATCGTGCTGCTGCGCACCGGCCGCTGGCATCAAGGAAGCAGCGCCACCGGCTCCTCCACCGAATACGCTGATGCCCACGATCACGCCCGCTGGGGCCAAATGGCGGGATGGCATCAGGCCTGCTTGCCGTGGCTCAAACAACGCGACGTGGCCGTGATCGGCAGCGACGGCCCCCAGGAGACCATCCCACCGATCTACCCCGAGGCCCTAGGCGCCACCGTGCACGTCTATGCCCTCAATTCGATGGGCATGCCGCTCATTGACAACTGCGACCTCGAGCGGCTCGGCGAGGTGTGCGCAGAGCTAGGACGCTGGGAATTCCAGCTCATGATCAGCCCGCTACGCGTCGTCGGGGGCTCGGGATCACCGATCAATCCCGTGGCGGTGTTCTGATGGCGCTGCCGGATTCGGCCGTGCAGTGGGTCGAGCAACGATGCGGCGGCCGGGTCGTCGATGTCGAGCAGCAGGTTCGGTGGCGACCCCACCACTTCTTGAAGATCGAACGACCCGAGGGCACGATCGAGGTGCTGGTGCGCTCAGAGCGACAAGGGCTCGCTGCGGGCTCCACATTCCAACAGCATTTCGACATCGCTCACGAAGCACGCGTGCTCAAAGCGCTACAGGGCCAGGGCATCAAAGTTCCCGAGTTTCTCGGCTTCAACGACGAGCACCGATTCATCCTCATGGAGCGCGTCGAGGGCACCAATGAACTCAAGGACGCGCCCGACGATGAAACCCGCGAACGGGTAATGACCGAATACATCGAGCAGCTCGCCGCCCTGCATCGCCTCGATGTCGATTCCATGACCCTGTCCGGCTTGAAAATCCCTGTCACGCCAGAAGAAAGGGCGTTCGGCGGCAAATTCGGATACGTCGAGCAAGACTTTGCCGGGTGGAAGCAATACCTGAAACCCGAACCCCTACTGGAGCTGGGGATCTGGTGGCTGCACGCCAACGTCCCGCCCGGTGATCGGTACGTCAGCTTCGTGCAGGGCGATACCGGCCCCGGCCAATTCATGTTCGCCGACGGGCATCTCACCGCGCTGATCGACTGGGAACTGTCCCACATCGGTGACCCGATGCTCGACCTCGGCGTGATCAGGATGCGCAACATGCTCTATCCGACCGGGCCGCTGCGAAAACCGATCGCCCACTATGAGGAGATCAGCGGACGCCCGATCGACTGGCAGGCGCTCGGCTTCTACACCGTGGTGTCGATGCTGCTCACGCCCATCGGGCTTTCGACAATCATGCAGCGGCCGTCCGCCCACATCGAACCCGTCTTCCCCGGCTTCGGGTGGAACGCCACGCTGCGTCGCGGTTTGACCGACGCCCTCGCTGAAGCCATCGGCCTCGACGTCGAGCCGCCGGAACTGCCGGAGGCGCCCGCCTCAGAATGGCCGCAGCTGATTGACTACCTGGTGGAGTACCTCGAGGTCAAGTGCGCACCCATCGAGACCGACGAGGCCGGCCGATTCGAGATCTCCGCGGCTACCTCGATCGCCCTCTCGGTGCAACTCGAATCACGCGTCGGCGCAGCGCTTCTCGACGCCGACCTGAGCGACATGGCCAAGGTTCTCGGCCGTCGTCCCGATGACCGGGATGACGGGTACGCGAAGCTTGCCGAGCTCGTGGCTGCAGGGCCAGCTGAGCGGCTCGAGGAACTGGTGTGGCTGTTTGCGCGTACCGAACGTCGCCGCGAATACCTACACAAGCCAATGATGATCGCGCAGGACTCCGGCGACTTCGAACGACTCGCACCCCGGAAGGCAGACCGATGACAACAGATGCATCCGTTGAAGGCAACGCGGATCCTTTCGAACTTCCGGACACGCTGCAGCTCGGGCCTCCTGTCGATCCGTATCCCTACGTCGCCGAGGCCAGGCGGCGCAACAGCGTGCAGCGCCAATGGCCGCTCCCCTTGAGTACCGCGCTCGGGCCTGAGGGCATGGCCGGGGAAGAGGCCGACATCAACGCCGTCAATGTGCTGGGCTATGAGGAAGTTTCGGCGGTCTTCCGCGACCATGAAACCTACTCGTCCGCTCTCATCGGCGAGGCCATCGGCCCGCTGCTGGCCCATACCATCGTCGCGATGGATGAGCCCGAACACCGCGTACATCGTGCGCTGGTCGCTCCCGCTTTTCGACCCAGACGCGTCGTCCATTGGGAAGACGAACTCGTTCGCCCGGTCGCCCACGAACTCATCGACTCGTTCGTCGCAGCCGGCCAGGTCGATTTGGTGCGGCGCTTCACTTTTGCGCTCCCGGTGCGCGTCATCACCCGCATCTTCGGAGTCCCGCGCGAAGACGTGAAGAAATTCCAGCGCTGGTCCATCGAGATGATCAGCATCCCGCTGAACTGGGACCGGGGCATGGCAGCGTTTCATGCGTTGCGCGACTACTTCGCGCACCTCGTCGGGCAGCGTCGCCGCGACCCGCAGGACGACCTGATCACCGAACTCGTCGAGGCTGAGGTCGACGGGCACAAGCTCAGCGACGAAGAGATCTTTGCGTTCCTGAGGCTGCTGCTGCCCGCCGGCGTCGAGACCACCTACCGGTCACTGGGCAACCTGCTCTTTGCGCTGCTGACTCACCCCGACCAACTCGATGAGGTCAGGGCCAATCCGGTACTGATCCCGGCCGCGGTCGAGGAGGGCCTGCGCTGGGAGGCACCGATTTTCCATACCGGCCGGATCAGCACCCGGCCCAGCCGGCTGGGTGGCGTGGACATTCCCGCGGGGGCGCTCGTGAACCTGTTCGTTGGGTCGGCCAACCGCGACGAGCGGATCTTCCCCGATCCCGACACCTTCGACGTGCACCGAGACTCCAACGCTCAGATCGCGTTTGCCGTCGGGGCGCACGCCTGTCTCGGCAATCACCTTGCCCGCATGGAAAATCGGGTCGCACTGCAAACGATCCTTGAGCGCTTGCCCGACCTGCGGCTTGATCCCAGCGCGCCGACACCGCAGATCGTGGGAATGCCATTGCGTTCACCGGACACACTTCCAGTGCTATTCAGTTCAGCGAGTTAACTTTTCGCGCCTGAGTCGCTCCCCCAGCCGCGCTCTGGCTCATATATTGAGGTACACGTTCTTGTAGGACAGAAATTCCTCAAGGCCCAATCGGCTTCCCTGTCTGCCATAACCGCTGTTTTTGATGCCCCCGAAAGGAGACGCCGGCGACACCGGGCCCGGGCCGGTGCTGTTTATGTGCACTGTGCCGGCCTTCAGCGAGTCGATTAACCGCCGCGCCCGATTCATATCCGTGGTTTGGGCATAGGCCGCCAGGCCATAGTCAGTGCCGTTGGCCAGCGCCACCGCCTCGTCCTCGTCGTCAAAGGGCATCACGCACAGTACCGGCCCGAAGATCTCGTTCTGCGCGATCACCGACTCGTTGTGGACGTCGATCACCATCGTGGGTTCCACGAAGAACCCGTCGGCCAGCTCGCCACCCATCCGGTGCCCGCCCATCAGTACGGCTCCGGCCACCGACGCCTCGGCCTCCGCGATCATACCGACGATCCGATTGGCTGCCGCCTCACTCATCACCGGACCCATCATCACCCCCGGATCAAACGGCCGTCCCACCACCACCTTGCTCACGATGTCAGCCACCCCATCGATGACCCGCTCGTAGACGGAGCGCTCCACCAGCAACCGCGTCGGCATCGAACAGCCTTGCCCGGCATTGAAAGTAAACCGTGCAGACATGGGGATGACCGCGTCGATGTCGGCGTCAGCGAAGACGATGTTGGCCGACTTGCCCCCGAGCTCGAGAACCATCGGCTTGAGGGATGTCGCACAGGCCGCCTGCAGTTTGCGTGCGGTGGCGGTGCCACCGGTGAAGCTGATTTTGTCGACACCGGGGTGGGTCACCAACGCGTTGCCGACCTCGGGGCCCCCGTGGATCACGTTGACCACCCCCGGCGGCAGCCCCGCCTCGCGGCACAGCCGCGCGAAGGTGACCGTGGTGAACGGAGCGACCTCGGGCGTCTTGATCACCAAACAGCAGCCGGCCGCCAGGGCCGGAGCACCGGCCATGCCACAAAAGCCGATCGGTCCATTCGATGCCACGAACAGACCGACCACACCGACAGGTTCGGGCACGGTGAAATCGACACCCGGGAACGGAAAGGCATTAATCCGCTCCCCGGTGATCTTGTCCGCCCACCCGGCGTAATAGCGAAACCACGATGCCGGATACCAGCCCCCTTGCTCGAAAAAGGGCTGCCCACCTTCCAGTGAGCAGATCGTCCCGATTTCGCGGCCGTGCTCTTCGAGCAGCGCCGCCACCCGGATCAGGGCCTCCCGGCGGGCATCCGGCGACCATCTGCGCCACTGCTCAAACGCGATGCGGGCCGCAGCAACCGCTTCGTCGACCTCCTCGGCGGAGGCGACGGGGAACGTTTTGTTGATCTTGCCGGTCGCCGGGTTGATGTGGTCCAGTACTCCACCGCGGGCTTCGGTCACCCGGCGATCGCCCAGAATCAACGCGGCATCCAAGACCTCTTTGCGCTCGTTGTTCACCAGACCTCCAGCCCAAGTCCCCGCCACCGGACTAACATTCGTCGACGAGCCACTTGACGAAGCGGTGCAGCGCGAAAAACCCGTCATGCGGATAGCCGGGGGCGACGTTGAGCACCTGGCCCAACGGCACGAGGCGTTGCATCCCATGTGCGGCAAGCGAGTCGCGCAGTTCGGCGCCGCGCGCCGGCGGGAAAATGCCGACGGTCTGGGTGGCAACGTTGACATACTGCAAGGCGTCATGCAGGGAACTGACCTGTACCACGTTGACCGTCTTGGCCGAGGGATGAAAACCCACCGGATCCTCCGACAGGATCACCAGACCGGTTCCGTCGGTGGCGCCAAACACGTCATAAGCCGGCGACATCGACCGCAATACCTCAACCTCGGCGCGCGCGTCGGCGGGAAGCAGCGTGGGCACCACCGCATCTGCCAGGTCGCGCTCCACGCCGAGCTCGGACACTAACAGCTCACACCAGCGCACGAGGTCGTCACGGTCACCTTCGGCATACACGAATCGGCTAGCTGCGCACACCTCCTGGTTGAAAAGGCTGGCATCATAAGCCGCGGCGGCCGCAGACGTGCGCATCGCCTCCTCAGAGGCCAGCGCTTCGCGCCCCAGCAGCGAGATCGACACCTTGGGATCAAACGACACTAAATCGAAGCCCGGGGCAACGTATTGCAACGCGGAGCGGATCGCCGCATCCCCGCCCCAGGCCACCAGCCGGTCAAAATATTGGGCTCGGAACAGCGCACTTTCGACCTCGGGATCCCCGCCGCGCCAGTACACGCAGGAAAAGGACTGCGTTACCGGGTGATTGGGGCCGACCTCTGCCATCGTCCGCAGCAGCGCCGTACCCGTGAACAAGTCATTGGACGGCAACTTCAGCAGGTGCACACCCTTGGTCAGGGCGCCGCGCACGATCGAGGCGGCCGTCACGCCGGGCGCGTTGCCGGCCATGATGTGCACCAGCCGGGGCGGAAAGGCCCGGATGCGGCGTACCTGGCCGGTGAGGTCGGGGACCTCCTTCCACCCATCGAGCACGTCACGGCCGACTTCGTGGTCGACTTGGAACCACAGCTTGTCGGGGTCAAACGCCTGCCGCAGACCACGATAGCCCTGGGCGAGGATGCGGGGCCCCAGCGCACTGAAGGCCGCGCTGGCCTCCAGCGCATGCTGTAAGTGCGGATTGGTCTCCAGGTCCATCCGTTCGCCGACGGCCGCCAGGAAATCGATGATCTCGGCCAGCGGAACATCAAATGCTGGTCCGGGCTGCGTGCGCGGCCAGACCAGCTCGTCCAATTCCAGTGCGGGCGTGGTGAAGCCATCGTGCTCGACCGCGGCGCTCGCGCGGGGATCGCGCAGCTCGCCCCGGATGAAATGCGGTACCGCCGTTGGTGCACTCGTCGTCACCTAGACCTCTTCCCTGACTCGAAGACCATCGATCACACCTGCCCCTAATGGCTGGCCACGTGATCGCTCGGACGCACCGCGCATACCAGCTTCCGCAGCCGCTTCTCATCACTATGCAGAATGTCTGCATAATTTGTTACGGTACTCGCACCGGCTTCCAGCGGGCAAGCCGGTCGCGGCGAAAGGTGAGAAGCGCACGATGAAGTGCCAAGCAGCGGTTCTTCGGGGAGTGGGCAAGGACTGGGAGGTCTGCGAAATCGAGCTCGATGAGCCTCGTCGCGGGGAGGTTCTCGTGCGCATGGTCGCTGCCAGCGTCTGCCACACCGACGATCACTTCGCCACCGGCGACGCGGTGCCAGCGCCGGAGATGATCGAGGTGATGCGAGCGGCCGGCATGGAAACCCCAGATTGGTTCCCGTTAATCGGAGGGCACGAAGGCGCCGGAATTGTCGAACAAGTCGGGCCCGACGTCCGCGGCCTCAAACCCGGCGATCACGTGGGAATGTCGTTCATCCCCGCCTGTGGAAAATGCCGGTGGTGCGTCAGCGGCCAAAGCTACGTTTGTGACGTCGGAGCCAATCTTTTCTCCAAGCAGATGATCACCGACGGGACGGTGCGCCGCCATCTCGGTCAAGAAGACCTCATGGCCACCACCCAACTCGGCACGTTCGCCGAGTATCTCGTAGCATCCGAGGACTCGTTAATTAAGGTCGACGACTCGATCCCCTTCCACGCTGTGTCACTCGTATCCTGCGGCGTGACCACCGGCTGGGGGTCGGCGACCGTGTCAGCCGGAACCCAACCCGGCGACACGGTCGTGGTGATCGGGCTTGGCGGCGTCGGGATGAACGCACTGCAGGGCGCCCACGCCGCGGGCGCAAAATACATCGTCGGGGTGGACCCCGTTGACTTCAAACGGGATTCAGCCAAGCTCTTCGGCGCGACGCACACCGCGCGCTGGGCGCATGAGGCCATCGAACTGGTACGCGAACTCACCGCCGGTGTGATGGCCGACCGGGTCGTCCTGACCGCCGGCGTCGTTCACGCGGACCTCATCCCGGTGGCGATGATGCTGACCCGCAAAGCGGGCACCTGCGTGTTGACCGGGATGACACCCCTAAGCGAAATGTCGGTGCCGCTCATACTCGTCGACATGGCGCATTCGGCCAAGCAGCTCAAAGGCACCATCTTCGGCGAGATGAACCCCCGCGCCAGCATGCCCATGCTGCTGTCGATGTATCAGGCCGGCGCCCTCAAGCTCGACGAACTGGTGACCCGCCGTTATCGCCTCGAACAGATCAATGAGGCCATCGACGACCTGCGCGAAGGCCGAAACATCCGCGGCCTCATCGACTTTCCGTCCCCTTAGCCGCACAGGCCGAACTATTGCAGCCCGGCCTGGGATAGGCGTCACTACACTGAGGAGCTCACCATGGACATGAACGACTTCATCCTGGTCTCGGTCGATGACCACCTCGTCGAACCGCCTGACATGTTCGACGGCCACATCCCGGCCAGGTACAAAGACGATGTACCCAAGCTGATCCAGCGCGAAGACGGCACCGACGCATGGGTCTTCGAGGGACAAGAAGCCACCAACGTCGGCCTCAACGCCGTCGCCGGCCGCCCCCCCGACGAATACGGCGCCGAACCCACCAAGCTCTCCGAGATCCGTGAGGGGTGCTACAACATCCACGAGCGCATCCGCGACATGAACGCCAACGGCGTGGCCGCAGCATTGAACTTTCCGTCCTACCCACAGTTCTGCGGACAGTACTTCGCCCGGGCCCGCGATAAGGATCTTGGGCTGGCGGTGCTGCGCGCCTACAACGACTGGCACATCGATCAGTGGTGCGGCACCTACCCGGGCCGGATGATTCCCCAAGCGTTGCCGCCGATTTGGGATCCACAACTGATGGCCGATGAGGTACGTCGGGTTGCCAGAAAAGGTTGCCACGCCGTCACGTTCTCGGAGAACCCGACCAAGCTGGACTATCCCTCACTGCACGATCCGCACTGGGACCCGTTCTGGCAGGCGTGCAGTGACGAGAACACGATCGTGAATCTGCACATCGGTTCGTCGTCAAGCGTTGTCATCACGTCGATCGATGCGCCGGTCGACACGATGATGACGTTACAGCCGATGAGCATCGTGTCCGCTGCCGCCGACCTGATCTGGTCGCCGATGCTGCGCAAGTTCCCCGACCTGACCTTCGCGCTCTCGGAAGGAGGCATCGGTTGGGTGCCTTATTTTTTGGAACGCATCGATCGCGTCTACACCATGCACCGGGCCTGGACCCACCAAGACTTCGGCGACAAACTGCCCAGCCAGGTATTCCTGGAACGCATCGCCTTGTGCTTCATCGACGACGGCTTCGGCGTGGAAAGTCGCCACAAACTCAACCTGGACATGGTCACTTGGGAGTGCGACTACCCGCACTCAGACTCCACCTGGCCGCTGGCCCCCGAATCCCTGGCCGGTTATCTCGACGGAGTGCCCGACGGCGAGGTCAACAAAATCACCCACGAGAATGCGTTGCGCCTTTACGGCTTTGACATGTTCACTCACCTACCCAAGCAGCAGGCCACCGTCGGAGCTCTGCGCGCCCAGGCACGCGATGTCGACCTCGGGTACCGGTCCTCAGCGCGCTTGAAAAAGACCGGAACCGATACCGTCACCGTGCTCGACCTCGCGACCAAACTTCCCACCGCGGCCACCAACTAACGGACCAGCGGATGCGACTAAATAAGCGCCGGCTGGCGGTGCCGGAATCGGCAATCTTCGGCGACCACCCCACAATGCGGTCAACCGAGGCGATGACCGCAACCCACACCGCGGCGCCCGCGCCGTCCACGGAGGCCTAATGTCATACGAAAGCAGCGCTGAGCCAGTCAAAGTCGGCTATCTGATGGACTTCACGTTGCCGCCGGGCTTTCCCGAAGAGATGAAGGCGGACTTCACTAGATGCTTTGAGTTGGTCTTCGAGGAGGCCGTTGAGCAAAGGTTGATGGACCGCTCCGTGCAGATGATCTACCGCGAAGTCGAGGGGCTGCCCAAGGGCTCGGTCAAGGCGGTGATCGACGCGTTCGGTGAGCTCGTCGACGAGGGCTGCCTGGTGGTCTTCGGGCCGCACATTACCGACAACTGCGTGCCAACGCGTGAAGCGATCGAAGAGCGGTTCAAGGTCCCGGCCATCAGCGTCACCGGCACTGACGACTGGTTAGGCGAGTGGACCTTCGCCTTCCCGCAGGGGTCGATGACCGACGAACCGATCTTCATCGCGGATCTCGTGGCCAAACGCGGGCTCACCGAGATCGGAGTGCTCGTCGAGCAGAACCTGATCGGCGAGAGTTACCTGAAGAATCTGCGGAGCGCGTGTCGGGGCAAGGGTATTCGCATCGTCGCCGAGGCGGCGATCGCGCAGACAGCACAGGACATCAACGGAGCCGTGCGCACCCTGCACGAGGCGAAGGCCGAAGCGATCGTGCATCTGGGGTTCGGCTTTGGGATCGTGTTCATCAATCCCGCGCTGGAGGCGGTCGACTGGGACCCGCCGCGATTCACCACCACAGCTTTCCAGAACGCCTGGGTGAACCCGATCATGTGGAACGCGTTCATGGGATGGATCGGGGTCGACCAGTACGACGAGGCGAACCAGGTCGGCCAGGACTTCCTGGATCGCTACGCAAAGAGGTACGGCGGGCGCCGTCCCGAATACTGCGTGCCGCCGGTGAACCGGGATGTCGCGGAGACTCTGTTGCGGGCGTTCACCGACGCCCACCCGCTCAGTCCGCGCGGGGTCAAGGAGGCGCTGGAGCGGGTCAAGATGCTGCCCGCCGCCTCGGGCGCGCCAGGCACCCGGGTGTCGTTCGGCAAATGGACTCGCCGCGCGTGGATGGGCGCCGGCTATCTGGTGGCACGGACCCTCGATGCCGACGGCCTCAATTCCCACCTCGTCGACCGCTTCGGTCTGCACTAGAGAGTTCGATCACTATCCCCCATTCTGGGATCCGACAACGAGGAGAGACATGAAGCGGCTCAAAGTGATCCAGGTCGCCACCGGGGCAGTCGGCACCCACAGCCTGCGAGCGATTCTAGGCCGCAAAGACCTCGAACTCGTTGGCCTGTTGGTCTTTAGCCCCGACAAGGTCGGCAAGGATGCTGGTGAGCTCGTGGGCGGATCCGCCGTCGGTATTCGAGCCACCGACAACTTCGATGACATCCTCGCGACCGACGCCGATGCGGTATCGTTCAACGCCCTCGGTGACACCTTGGACCCCGCCGCAGCGTTCGACCAGATTTGTCGCTTGCTGGAATCAGGCAAGAATGTATGCTCGACCGCGTTAAGCGCGCTTGTCTACCCGCCCATCATGGATCGCCACGCGATGGATCAGCGCCTCGGCAGTGCATGCCGTAAGGGCGGTGTGTCCTTCCACGGCACCGGTATCAATCCTGGCTTCATGATGGACGTGTGGCCCATCGTCCTGGGCAGGCTGGTACGCCACATCGACACCATCTACATGACCGAAATGGTCGACATGTCCCGATATACCTCCAAACAGATCTTGACCGTCATCGGCTACGGCAAAAGGCCCGAGGAGATGAGTTTCGAGCTGCCGTTTGAGCATGCGCGCGAAAGTGCCTACTTCGGCTCCATAGCGATGCTTGCTCAGGCGGCCGGACTCGAAATCGACGACGCGACATTGTCGTGGGAAGGCTTTGCCTGCAACGAAGCCATCACCACACCAGCACTACAGGTTGAACCCGGCCACGTCGGTGCCGTTCGCGTCCGGCTGCGCGCATTCCATCAGAGCAGAATGCGGATCGAAAGCCAGATGCTCTGGACAATCGGCGAAGACGCCGCGCCCGCTGACTGGCCCTACGGCGATGGCTCCTGGAGCATCAAGATCGAGGGCGATCCCTGCCTCGAAACCCGCATCGACACCCGCACCAGTTTTGACGCCAAACAACCCGATGTGCTTATGACCGGCGCACATGCCATCAACGCCATCCCTGCAGTCGTCGCAGGTCCCGTCGGCGTGCTGACCCATCTGGACCTGCCGCTGTTCACCGGCGCCTTTTCCGCCTGACCGTACGCGCATGCTTGAGCTAGGCCCGCGGGCGCTCCAGGCCGAACGGTCGATGCTCCGCGTGACGCGCCTGCTTCACGGCAGCGAGCGCTGCACGGCCGTCAACCAGCCCGACGAACTGCGTAAAACCGTGTACGGCAAGCCTTGACTCCGAGGCGCGGCGACAGTCTGGCTGCAACGACATGACATCAATCCCTTGTGCCCTCGTCGCCGCGATGCCTAGACTCCAAGGATCGCAGACAATCTGCAAAAGTGTGGGGTGGCGGTTGCTGGCCCGCCGACCGGCAAGGAGCCTCGGGTGCTGGATCGAGTTGAATTCGACGTATCACACGAGCCGGCATCGCTAGATCACTACCGGCGCGACTGGGTGCCGGGCCCCGGAGTGAGTCTGGCCGGGATTTGGTACGGCGCAGTCGTCAGCGACGGGTCGGCACGCGACTACTGGGGGGTCCGCGGAGCGGATGATTTCGTCGTCGGAATGACCCACGTGGTTTCGCCCATTTGTGGATTCCGCTCGTTGCAGAAGACTTTGGATGCTGAAGCGTCCCACTTGTTCAGCGAGTACGCCTCCATCGACTGGTACGAGCCCTACACCTACACCGCCACCGGTGACCTCATCCAGATGAACTACTTCAGCGGCCGCATCGAGCGCGACGCTGCGGGCTGTCACTGGTATGACGCCAGCGGGCGCTGGGAGATCCACGGCACGACGATCAGCGACGTCGTCGTGACCCACGTGCCCGTCCAAGCCGGGATCGACCATGAGGTTTATTACCGCCACGAACTAATGCACGCGCGCGGAACCATCAGCGGTGTCGAAGTGTCGGGGTATGCGCATCAGGACTTCGCCTACGGCCCACCGGGAATGGCCTATACCGAGCTACCGATCGCCCGCCAGCTGCAGGGGATGTGGGTGTCATGGATGCACGAATACACCGACGGAGAAGTTGGAGGCGGCAGCTTCTGGCAGGGCCGAGACGAACTGGCGTTCGGGCCGGGCTACCACGTCAAAGACGGAGTTACCATGGTTCACAACGACATCGTCGCCCTGCCAACCTTCAACGCCAGCGGCAAGATCACCACGTTGAAGGCCCGCATCGGCGCTGACTCATACGAATTCACTTTCGACACCAACGGCAGTCCGGTACACGTTTTCGGGCAGTTGACGAGCAACTCATCGGGCAAGCAGCCGGCGCGAAGCTGGTGCTGGGTCGAACACGCCGGCGGGATGATGACGCCAGAGCTTCTAGACATGGCGATACAACCTTTCCTGCTCGCCCGCGGCGCCTGATCGGCCGGACTCCCGACACGACCCAACCGGTGGTCCACGTCTTCCCCACCCCCGCTTGGCTTCTGAGGACACGGCACTGCCCACGTATGTATGTGGGTACCCCTGCAGGCGGCGCGACGAGGGGCTCCCGCGATCACGGTGAACTGCCGCGCTCTCCTGCCCCGCATCAACCACGCAAACGACCACACCGGAACGCCGCCCCAGCCATCGTGACCCTCGACTTCATCGGTATGGCGGCATCATGGTCAATTCGATGCGCCTCAAAGGGATGGGGTCGGGCGCGGCGGTCGGACATCGCGGGACGCTTCAGACCGGGTCGAACGAAGAAATCAGCCACCTGCCATCGACCTTCGTGAGACCTACGCGAACAGCGCTCGCGGCCGAGACCGGTTCGCGTTTGTCCTTACTCATGGTGGTCTGATCGATAAAGGTCAGAACCACCGCCGAATTCGGGTGCAGCTCCGAAAGGGCGGCGCGGGCCACGACAGCAGTTGTCTGAACGTGATGCTCTTTCGCGGCGGGGGTTACGATCTGGTGCGTGAATCTGTCGTAGTAGGCCAAAAAATCGCCCGTCAGATGTGCTTTCGCGGTGACGAAATCATGTTCGAGCGTGTCCGGGGCATACGACAACAACGCTACCGTGCCGTCGGACGCAGCCTTGATCGCGTCACGCCCGGCAGCATCGCTGGCCTGATGATACGGGCGGTACTGCAAGAAGAACACGCACGCGGCCACAGCGCCGGCCCCCATGATCAACAACGCCAACAGAATTGACCGCCACAACACCAGACAGCGGCGCAACCAACCACTGATGACACCGAGTCGTGGTCGGCGTGTGGTTTTGATGTCGCCGGACTCGTCGTGTCCGGCCCGATCGTCGCCCGCGTCGCGCGTATCCGTCCCCGCGGCGGCGTCGTCGGCATCAGAAGTGGGCGCCTCGACGTCGTCAGCGTGCGAATCCTGTTCTGCTGTCATGGCACAAAGTCGACTTTCGCTATCTTGAGCTGCCCACCATCGCGAATGACCGTCACGCTGAGCCGCCACGAGCGCGGCTCATTGTTGGCGCCGCTGGTGTTGGTAACGGTGGTTTTGGCAGCGACCAGCACGACGGCTGAGTCATCGCTCATCGACTCAACTGCGGTGGCATTCACGGTGGCGTGGCTCACCGCCTTTGCGTCCTGCGCCCCTTTGACAAAATCATCAGCGGTGGCCTGAAAGTTCTTCTTGAAGTCGCCGGTGGCGTTGTCGATAATTCGCTGCACGTCATCCTTGGCGTGAGCGAAGTCAAGCGACATCAAAGTGACAACACCCTGGCGGGCCGCCGCAGCGAATTCCACGCTTCGCTGCCGCTGCTGCGATATCCGGCGGTCCTGCGCGACCATGTAGCCACTGGCTGCCAGCAGCGCGACAGTTAGCACAATCGTCGCGGTGGCCACGATTGGCCGCCACCTCAGCCGCGGCAACCAGCGCCGCGGCGAGCCGGGCGTAGACGTCGATGACACATCGGCGATGGCCGCTGCCTTGCTCCCACCGCTGTCCTCGACCGCGCCGCGCATCTCCTCCTCCGCCCTGGCGACCTCCTCGTCAGCGGATCCGGTTACGCCGGGTGCTTCGTCGTCGACATCGGCCATATCGTCGGTAGCCTCGCTGACCCCGTTACCGGTCTCAGGGGCCTCGTGCGACGTCTTCTCACCAGCCCGCACGGCGATCAGATCGGCCTGGCGGCGCAGTTTGGTCGCCCGGGCCCGAGCCAGGGCCGCGGCCGCGCGGGCCTCTGCCGCTGCGGCCTCGGCTTCAGCCTCTTCGGCCGCGGCCAACGCCTCGCCAAGGCCGTCTGCATGCATCGACGAAGTACGCTTCCGGGTCGCCGCTACCACCTCGTGACCCTCGCCGGCAGAAAAAGACCCGTTGTCATTCAATCTCGGTCGTCCAACCGGAAACAACGAACAGCAGGTTCACGCCGAGCTCCCTCGGCTGTTGTCGGACACCGTGGTGCGCGAGTGCAACTCGCTTCGCAGCACCTTGCCGCTGGTATCTGCCAGACCCGGTGCGTGGTAGCGATCGATGAGCTGCAATGTGGCCTCAGGGTCGAACTTTCGTCGAGTGACGATCGTGGTGCTGATCAACGCTTAGCCCCACATCGCCCCAGCTGTACTTCCACCCAAACTCCCCGCGTTAGGTTGCTCTGCACAGACCATGCCCGGTTTCGCGCGGCTGAAACCAGTATTGCAGACATTCTACAAAACAAGAATACTGTGCAGAATCCAATGAGCACGGCCCAACCCCGACCTGTGGTCAATGATCACGCAACCCGCCGCGCATCTGCTCTGGTCGGCGCCGAGCAAGAAATATCTTGATCTCGAGATCGCCTTGAGCGAGAGCGCCACCGGTTGGATCCCTATTTCTGTAGCGGGCCGGACCGCACGTTCGGTATGCACCCAGAGTGGCGGAACCAGGGCTTCGGCGGCGAACTGCCCAGCGAGGCGGTCCTCGAGCATTTCTTGACCTGCTTTATCAGCGACCACGCCGGAGTCCAGTTGCGAACCAAATCTCTATCGGCAACATCGCATGGGAGACCGGATACCCGCACCGGGATTTGTTATGGCCCGAGTGCTCGAACGGTTGTGCAATGTTCTCACCGACAACGACGTCTCGGAATCTGACATCAAGATGGCTCGCGGAAATGCCATGCTGTGGCTTTGGTGACCGTTCGCGCACCTCCCATGGGCGCGGGCCGTGGTGGGTGCGCTAAGCGCGCGCCGGACGGGCAACATCCGCGCGCTGAACCACACCAGAAAGGTGAGCGCACCATGAACATTTTGACGGCAGCGACCCGCGGCAATGCGTAGAAGCAGTCGACTACTTGCGCATGCCGCCGCTGACGGCAATGTCGTCTCCGGTCACGAAGGATGAGGCGTCGCTGGCCAGATAGAGTGCGGGGCCCACGATTTCGTGCAGGCGGGCGACGCGGTTCTGCGGGTTCATGCCGGCCAACATGTCCAGCGAACCCGGGTATGCCTGTTCGGCCTCGAGCAGCATCTCGGTCGCGAAGGGGCCGGGGCAGAGCAAGTTAACTCGCACCGCCCACGGCGACCAGGTGTTTGCCATCGACACGGTGAGGTTGCGCAGCGCCGCCTTGGACGCGCCGTACACGACCGACCACGGATGTGACGGGCAATAGCCTTCCATGGAGCCCACGTTGACGATGCTGCCGCCCGCACCATCACGCATCACCGGTGCGATGCACTGGCTCATCCGCAGCGCGCCCTCGACGTTTACGTTGAACACCATGTGCCACAGCTCGGCTGAGACGACGTTGATGTCGGAGACCGGCGGGTTGATTCCTGCGTTGTTGAACAGCACGTCGATGCGCCCGTAGTGGTCGACGACCGCGTCGACGAAATCCGGGATGGCGTCCCAGTCGCCGACGTGACAGGCGATCCCGACTGCTTTCCCGCCGGCTGCCCGGATCTGCGTGGCGACCTCGTCGCAGCGGTCCTGGTTTCGGCTGGACACCACCACCGAGGCTCCGGCCCGGGACAAGCCCTCCAGGATGGCCCGCCCGATACCACGGGTGGAGCCGGTCACCACCGCGACCCGGCCCGCCAGATCGAACATCTCACTCGGATGCTGCTCTGCCACAAGCACACTCCTGAGCGTCACACCGGATCGGGCGGATCGATGAGACCCTCGATCGTGGCGTGCAGAACCGATCGGCTGCCGTCGGGCAACACGCGGCGGGCCACCAGGAACTCGCTGCCCATCCACCCGTGGCGGATGAACTTGCCGAACCGCAATCGCGTCCCGGGTGCTCCGCTGGCGGCGGGCAGCATCTTGATCCGCTCCAGCGCCTCTTTGACCGCGGGGCCGCTCAGCGGACGCGCCGCCGCCAGCGCCGTCATCATCAGCCGTCCGACGTCGTAGCAGTAAATCGGAAAGAAGTACTCAGGTCGCCGGCCATGCCTTGCTTCGAATCGATCCAAGAACTCTCTCGCGACGAGGTTGCGTTCGTCGTACTGGTCCAGACCGGTCCAGCCGGCCAGCTGGTGGCACCACCAGTCCGAAGTGGCGGCGAACTCAAAAGCCGTGGTGGTGTAGCGCCGCGGCATCCAGCCGATCGCCTCGAGCGCCTCATTCATTCCGATCAGGCCCAGCCCGAACCCGACGTGCATCAGAGCGTCGGGTTTGTCGGCCGCCAGGGTGGCCATCGCCTTGCGCTTGTCCGCTTCCACATGTGGGACAGCCACTTCGGCGGTGATCGTCAACCCGGCCTGTTCGCAGGCGAACCGTGCCGTCCTCAGGTACTCGCGACCGATCAGGGAATCCTCGAAGGCGAGGCCCACGGTGCGACAGCCGTCGAAGGCGGCCACCGTCGCCATAATGATGGGCTCTTCCTCCATTGAACCGGCGGGCAGCCCGAACACCCACTCCCCCAGCATGCTTTCCGAAGCGCCCATCGTGATGATCGGCACCTCGGCGGCGTTCTCGACGTAGGGGCGCAGCGCGACACCGTTCTCGGAGACCCACGGGCCGAAGATGACCAGCGCGTCTTCGGCCAGCAGCTCATGGAACGCATCACGAACCGCCCGGAACGATCCGTTGGGCAGGCCTTGCACGGCTCGCACGACGAATTCGACGGGGCGATCGAGGATGCCCCGCTGCAGATAGTCGTCGGCGACCAGTTGCAGCGACGGCAGGATCGTATCGTCAAAGCGGCCTTCGGTATTGAGGTAGTCGATGAGCAAACCGACTCGCGCGGGGGTTACCTCTGCAGCCATGCCTGTCCTCCCGTGATCGAAGCCGTCTCGGCCAGATCCACCACGCCCGGGGGCGCCGCGGTGACAAATCCGATCGCGTGCACCGCATGCATTGCCGTCGCCAGACAACCCATCTCGGTACGATCCTCGCCGGCGGTACCGAGCACCAGGTTGCACCGCAACGTCGGGGCGCCGTCGAATTCGATCTCGTAGCCCTCACCGGTCGACCACTCGGGGGCAACCTCGTCGTCGAGCCAGGTGACATGCTCGACGACGATGGTCACCGGGCCGCAGTCCGCGCGTACGCCTAGTTTCATGGCAGCCACGGTTCCGGCCGCGATCTCGCCGACGGCGATGTTCAAGCGGGATTGCGTCACGGCTGTCTCCCGAAATGGTTCGACCGCAACGACTTCCAGATCCAGCGCCCTGGCGAGCACGCTGGCGGTGGCGATGAATGCACTGCCCGCGCGCGCCGGGTCGCTCAACAGCGGCGCCGTGGATTTCGGCGGCTGCCCGTATCCCATCACGTCGACGAGCATCTCCCGACTCGGGTAGCCGGCGTAAGACAGCGATTCGCGGACCGTGATGCTGCTGCACCCGGCCGACAGCCGGGCCAGCAGCGGTGCGACCGCCTCCCCCCAGAAACCGGGAAAGATCCCCACACCGAGGAACGTAGCGCCGCCGCGCCGGCATGCCGCGTCGATGTCCGCGGCCCGCGCCCGATCGAACGCGTTGACATCGATGAACGAACTGCCCGTGGCGATCACGTCGATGCCCGCCAGCAGCAGGTTGGTTACGTCGGCGAAGCACTCCTCGGGATGCTTTTCCACCGCGCCCATGTAGAGCACGACGTCCGGTCGAGCGCGCACCAACCTCGCGTTGTCGTCGGTAGCCAACACACCGGTCGCGGGACGCCCGGCCAAGGTCCCGGCGTCCACGTTGACCTTGCCCGGGTCATAGACGCGCACGCCGACAAGGTTCAGGGCGGGCGCGTCAATGATGGCTCGCAGCGCAAGCCGGCCGGTGGTGCCGGTGGCCCACTGCGCGACCCGGGTCATAGCGGCCACGACAGCTGCAGATCGGGAACGAAACGCAGCGGGGGCCGGTACCGCACCACGTAGCCGGATGACAGGGTGTATTCCGGTATGCGCCGGTGCCATTCGCGCAACGCGATCCGCAGCTCGCGGCGCGCCAAGTGCGATCCCAGGCATCGGTGTGCGCCGCCACCGAACGCCAGATGGCGGTTTCCGGCGCGGTCGAACCGCACCGCGAGCGGGTCGGCGAATTCGGCGGGATCCAGGTTAGCCGCGCTGAGGTTGACCAGAACGTGGTGCCCGGCGGCCACGACCTCGCCGCCCAGGCGGCTCTCCTCTCGCGCCCACCGCACGACCATCGGCACCGGAGTTTCCCACCGCAGCAACTCCTCGACCGCGTGGGGGATCACCGCCGGGTCGGCGGCGATTTCGCGGCGGCGGTCCGGGTTTTGGGCCAGGTGGGCCCAGAAGCAGGTCAGCGAGTCGGTGACGGTGTCGAGCCCGGCCGTCAACAACACGAAACAGGTGCCGAGCGCCTCATCGCGGGACAACGAATCCTCGGGCAACACCACATCATCGTCGCCATGTCCGACGATCGCCGACAGCACATCGCCGCGCGGATTGGCCTCGCGGTCGTCCAGAATCCGATCGAAATAGGCGTAAACCTGTTGCGCGGTGTCGCGTTGAATCGCGGAGCGCTCTTCGGCAGTGGACTCCGCGGTTCCGGGATGCAGCAGCCCGTCCCGCAGCGCCACCAGCGTTTGGAGCTCCTCCCAGGGCAGGCCCATCAGACCGAGAAACACCGCCGACGGGAAGAGTTCGGCGAATTCGGCTGTGAAATCGCATGATCCGCGATCGATGAAGGTGTCGATGAAGTGGTTGACCCGTTCGGCGATGTCGGCTTCTTGAGCTTCCATCCGGCGCGGGGAAAACAGCGGATCGAGAAACCTCCGGTAACGCCCGTGCTCGGGCGGGTCGACCCCGAGCGGGATCAAGGGCCGGGTGTTGCCTTGCTCCACCAGATCGGCCGAGGAGAACACCTCGGGCTTGCCCAGCGTTTCGGTGGTCAGCTCGCGGGAGGCGACCATCACGCTGCCGTTCAGGCCCAGCACTCTCTGCTTGGCCAACGCATGGTTGCTGGGGTGCGGGTCGGCCGACGAAAGCGACGAGGCGCCGTTGACGAAGTCGAATCTCGACACGGGAGCACTGGCTCTTTTGGTGTTGGTGCTCAATCGCTTTCCTTGGTGAAAGGCTGCGGGCTCGGGCTCAAGGTACCCCACGGCGCGCGCAAACGTCTAGACATACCTCTAGAGGTTTATGGTGGCGCGTGCGCGGGCTCGGCATGCTGGAGAAGGCTAACGGTGGTGGTTGAGATCGATCAGGGCTCCCGCACGCTCACCGAGCAGTGCCCGGCGCAACCGCCCCATGTGCGCATTCCAATGTGCCTGTGCCCCATCCCCATCGCCGGCTTCGATGAGATCGGTCAGCAGCTCGTTGGCGCGAATGTTGCGGCGCCACGCCGTCTGCGGCTCTTGCCCGGTGCGCTTCTGCACATCCGCGACTGCCCGCGCAATGACCTCGTTCAGCATCTCGCTGATGATGATCAGCGTCTGATTGCCCGCCAGGTGGACGATATCGCTGTGGAATTTGACCATGGCGTTGGTGCACGCCAGCGGGTCGTGCACCGATCGCTTTTGTTCGACGATCACGTTGCGTAACTGCGCCACGGCGCGCTGGCGCTGACGTGATGTGGCGATCATCCTGGCCGCCGCCGGCTCGATCACCGCGCTGGCTTCGAACACGTCGGCCAGCGCCACGCTGCGCGATTGCAACACCAGGGCCGCCGCGCGCGCGGTCATGCGCTGGTCGGGACGGTGGACGATAACCCCGCCCAACGCGCCGCGAACGACCGAGATCAGGCCTTCGGCCTCGAGCGTCCTCAGGGCTTCGCGCAACGACGGACGCGAGGCCTCGAATCGTTCGATGAGCTCGGCCTCGGTGCCCAACAGGTCGCCCTCGTCAAGATCTCCGGTGATGATCAGCCCGCGCAACTCGTCGGCAATCTGTTTGGGCTTAGCCACGTCACTCCTTCTCCACCGGCCGCCGAGGTCTGACGTCAACGGCTTTACAAAAGATACATCTAGAGGTTTAGATTGCGCGAAAACGACCCGACGGAGAACATGAGCAATCGGCTGAGCGGCAAGGTCGCCTTCATCACCGGGGCGGCGCGAGGTCAGGGACGCGCACACGCGGTCCAGATGGCCGCCGAGGGCGCCGACATCGTCTTTATCGACATCTGCGAGCAGATCGAGTCCAACAACTACCCGCTGTCCACGATCGAGGATCTGGAGACGACTTCCAAACTCGTCGAGAACCTCGGTCGGCGCTGCATCGCCATGAAGGCGGATGTGCGCGAACGTGGTCAACTGCGAAAAGCGCTGGATGAAGCGATCTCCGAGCTTTCCCGCCTGGACATCGTGGTTGCCAATGCCGGCATCCTGCCGATGGCGATGGGCGATCCGCTGCCATCCGATTTCGTCGACGCCACCGACGTCGACCTGCTCGGCGTGATGAACACCGTCGCGGTTTCGCTGCCCTACCTCGGCGACGGTGGCTCGATCATCGTGACCGGATCGACAGCCGGCATGATGCCCGCCACCACGACGAACCCGCTGATGGGCCCGGGTGGCGCCGGATATGCGTGGGCCAAGAACACCCTGATCGGGTACGTCGAACAGATGGCACTCCATCTGGCGCCCACGATGATTCGGGTCAGCGCCATTCACCCCACCAACTGCAACACGCATCTGCTGCATAACGACGGGCTGTACGCGGTGTTCCGCCCCGACATGAAGAGGGAAAAGCCCGCCCGCGCCGACGCGGAGCCGGCCTTCACCCACTTCCAGGCGATGCCCATCCCCTACGTCGAACCGGAGGACATCGCCAACCTCGCCGTGTTCCTGGCCAGCGACGAGTCACGCTACGTCACCGGACAGCAGATCCGGGTGGATGCGGGCGCGCTGTTGAAGTTTCCGGGCGGGCCGGCGTGACGGTCCGGGTAATCCAGTGGGCGACCGGCCAGGTCGGGTCGGCACAACTGCGCGAGATCATCGACAACCCGGGCCTCGAACTGGCCGGCGTCTTCGCCTACAGCCCCGCGAAAGCCGGCGTCGACGCCGGCACGCTGGTCGGCCGGGCGCCAACGAACGTCACGGTCACCGGCGACAAGTCCGCGATCCTGGCGCTCGACGCCGACCTCGTCTTGCATGCCGCGTCAAAGGCCGTCCGCGACAACACCAACACCGACGACATCGTGAAGCTGCTGGCCAGCGGCAAGAGCGTGATCACCACCACCAGTTACAGCCACCTGCCCACCTATGGCACGGAAGCCATGCTACGAATCGCCAATGCCTGCGAGCAATCCGGAGCGCGCTTTCACGCTGCCGGAGAGCATCCCGGTTTCATGTTCGAGCGTCTGGCCACCACCCTTACGGGGCTGTCGCAGCGCGTGGATCGGATCACCGTTTCGGAGTTCGTCGACTGCTCGGCGGTACCGGGAAAGGGCATGCTCGTCGACCTGATGGGGATGGGCAAGGACCCCGCGGATATCACCGTCGACGCACCGATGTTCCGGGCCGTCTCGATACAGTACGAGCAGGCTCTAGCCTCCACTGCCGATGTTCTGCACCTGACGATCGACGAGGTTCGCCCGAGCATCGAAACCGCCACCGCCGACCACGACGTGCCGGTCGCGTTCGGCCCCTTGCCGGCCGGCACCGTTGTCGCCCAGAAGCTTTCGTGGACGGCCTACCACCGCGGCACACCGGTACTGGTCGCCGAGGAATACTGGACCGCCACACGCGACGTCGTCGACTGGCCCGACCTCCCCGACGAACAATTCTTGGTACGCGTCCGCATCGAAGGAGCTCCGCCGATCCGGGTGGATCTGACCATCGACAACAATCCAGTCGACGAACTCGCCGCTTCCTCCGGCGGCCAACTCGCGGTCGCCATGACCGCGGTACGCGCGATCCCCTATGTGCTGCAAGCACACCCGGGCATCATCACGGCGCCCGTATTTGGCGCCTACCACTGGCATTGACGTCCAAAGAAATACGGCCCGGGCCGGTCCTCGTTCCAGGGGAGCTCGCGACTCTCTTGCGACCCACGACCGCAGCGCTCTCATGGACCCGCTGATATCCACGCACTTTGCCGTCGTGAGATCGGTCGCTACAGCCATCCCCTTGACGATCGACCGCCAATGTCCCTGGTGTACAACGCATTCGCGAGTCCAATAATTTGCGGCCGAAAGCGAGTGGGTACCACCAAGGGACGCTAACGCTTAGGTTGACTAACGAGATTCCCATCTTTGTGGCGGATCCGCCATTTCTACGTCACAAAGATGGGAATTCCGCCAGCTTGGATGGGAACCTACAGAGGAGCTTGTAGGTTCCCAAAGTCCGTGGCGGACGGCGGTGTATCCAACTGCGGCGTTCCAAGATTCCCAGCAAAATGGCGGGCGCGCTTTTACCATTCTTCATCGCGGATCCTAGAACCGTACGGTCGTGGAGGATTCAGTAGGGCCGTCGCCGCTGATTCAAGTGCTTGCCGATCCAGTCTGGGCGCGCAGCCGTACCTGAAGTTGTTGGCGGACCTCTTCTTGGATGTCTGCGCGGATCCCTGGGCCTACTTCCAGGGTCGCGGCCAGCCCGTAGCGGACCGGTGTTGGCAGAGTGCCGACGGCCACCCGACAGTCGACGTTGATCTCGATGGCGTCACCGGCAGCGAAGGCCACAGCGCGGCGCCCTTCAAGGATCTCGTGCTGTACCGTGCCGTTGCGGCTGGCCCGCCCGTCGGCCTCGGCGCGCCTGATCCCAAGCCGTTGCAGCGGTGGCTCAAATGTTAACCGCGCCACGCGATGTCGGCGGCTTATGGTATGCACCGGGGACAGCCACGCCATCGTGATGGTTAACCGTCGCCATTCCGTGGTGACAGCCAGGCTGGGCGGCAACGGCAAGGTGAACGTGTGGCGCTGGTCGGCGATAATCGAACCGGCGCCCACCAGCAGCGCTCTGCTGGGGGTCGCGCTCATAACGCGGTCCGGATCGACCGCACCGTAACCCAGGATCTGAGACAGGTGGCGGCGGGTCAATTCGAGCTCGCCGATCTGAAGCCCTGCCAAGTCATCCGGAATCGCCCCCCATGAAGCCGCGTGCACCAGTAGCGTCTTCGCCAGCACCGGATGGTATTCGCCTGCCGGAAAATCGAATTCCCCGCTTGCCGACTGCAGCGATTCCAGGGCATCGAAGATGGCGTCGACAGTACGGGTGGCTAGCGCAGTGGCGTTGCTGGTGCCATGCGTGTAGGCGGTCGCGTTGAGCGATCCTGCCAAACCCGGGGACGCTACGCGCATGCCTGGGCCGGTCATCGTGGTCTCAGCCGGGTAGAGCATCGTGGCGCCCTCGGCTGAACCGGGTCGTTGGTGCAGACTTCGGCCACCAGGTAGGAGCACTTCGGGTTTGATCGAGTTGCGGTGGCCGAACCCGACGGGACTGTAGAGCGCCGGCATTCCAGCAGTGACCGTCTCCAGCACCGTGTCGCTGACAATATCAGGGGCGCTATCGGCATGCAGGGCGCCGACACTGACCACGTTGACCGCTTCGGCGGGCGAAAGCAACCGGCGTTGACGGGCACGCTCGTACATCGAGCCAGCAACCGCACGGCGCAGCTCGGCGGGTTCCGCGATCGCCGCGGCGGGGACCTCCATGTCGATCGGGTGATTTCCCGCGCTGACCAAGACCACCAGGTTGTATCGGTGCGCTAGCCAATCGAGCAGCTTGGCGAGCGGGCTTATCCGGCGCACGAACATCTGGATCGGATCGCCGATCGACAGGTTGACGACACGGACACTGGGCGCTCGAGCGTCTCCGGACCCTTCACCTTCAAGCATCCGGCGCAGTGATCGGTGGATGAGGTCGACCAAGAGCTGGTCGCGCAGCACGGTCTCTTCGCTGCCGATGACCGGATGCGGTTGCAGGATCGGTCGGACGTAGACGCGCCGAGTCGGTGGCCGGCCCGCGGCGTTCAGATCACCGTGACAAATCAGTGATGCCATGGCTGTGCCGTGCTGCATCTGGGTAGTGCTGGTGTAGGACTGCGCGATTTCGTCGGGGTCGTCGACGATGAGCCGTTCGCTCAGGGCAATATGTCCTACCATCGGTAAGCCGTCGAGCAGGGCGACCCGGGGGCGATCGCTGATCGGCTTCACACCAAACATCTGCGGGCTAAGCGGCTGATCGGCCGGCGCTACCGCCGGGATGGTCATCGGTCGAGCTGGCGATACGTACATGATCGTGTCGGTGGTCAGCAATGCGATCGCTTCAGGGCCGCTCTCAACAACCAATTCGACTTGGGGATAAGGGATATCGGCGAGCAGTGCGTGATACTCGATTCCCCCGATCGTTGCCTCCGTGATGACCGCTCCCCCAGCATCGGCGATGATGCGCCGCACCGTTGCTTCAGCCTGGGCGCGGCGGCCTGCGTCGCGGCGGTACCACAGTTCGATCTCGACTCGTACCCGAGTCGCTGACTGTCCAACAACGGCGACGTCTTCGCGCCATTGCTCGAGCAGTCCGGTTTCACGGACACGGTCCAGAGCACCCCATCGGCGGACGTCGCGCAGCAGCTCAAAAACATGGCGCAGCGGCGCCAGCCCTCGAGGAAACGATTCTTGCGGATTCGCCTGCCAACGCTGAAACAGTGCCAGCAGCTCGGCGACCGCCTGCGCGTTCGACATGACCACATAGAGGCTGTCAGTCACAATGTCGGTCGTTGGTTCGCCCTTTTTGACGATGTGAAAATCGTCGTCGGCCTCGAAATCGTCGCCATCGACCTCGAGGAGGAATTCCAACCCCGGCACCTGAGCGGCCGCGCGCGCGAACTCGGTCACCGGGGCGGCCAGGTCGAAGACCACAACGAGTTCGGGGTCGGGTTCGGTGGTGTCGTCGTCCACACTGACCCGGCCTGCCGCCAAAGCCTGCCCCAGCGCGGTGAACTGCGGTCCGAGCCGCTGACCCTGCCGGGCCGGGCCCGGGCCGGCGACCGGCGTGCCCGCGAACCGCGGTGCCCCAGTCGGGATTGGGCCCCGTGCAGGCGGACCGAACGCCAACGGCGGGCGCGGTGCGGTCACCGCTCCCTCTGATGCGCACGCTGCTGTAAACGATTGCGGACCACATCTTCAATGCGTCCGTCCGGCAACGTGAGCACATAGCGGCGCATCACGTCTTGGGCGAACTCCTCGATCTCGGCGTAACTGGCCCCGGCAAGCTTGTCGGCGAGGGTCCGTGGCGCCAACCCAAGGCTCCCGCCGAGCCGCACGCGCAGCTTTTCCAGAAATTCGGTGGCCTGGGCGCGGGACGGCGGGTCCAGCGTCAGGCGGAGCTGAAAGCGCCGCCACGCCGCGCGGTCAAGCAGCTCGCCGTGATTGGTGGCACAGATGGCCACCACATGTGACGGCAGCCGATCTATCTGCAAGAGCAGCGTTGATACCACTCGTTTGATCTCACCGGTTTCATGGACATCGGCGCGTTCTTTGGCGATGGTGTCGAACTCGTCGAAGAACAGCACGCACCGGCGTGTGCGCGCAAACTCGAAGACGTGGTCAAGCCTGCTCGTGGTCTCGCCGAGGAAACTCGACACCACCCCCTCATAGCGCACCGCATAAAACGGCACCATCAACTCCGCCGCCACCGCCTCGGCCAGCGTGGTTTTCCCGTTGCCGGGCGGGCCTTCTAACAGGATTCGGTTGCGTGGTTCAAGACCGTGGTTGCGCAGCAACTCGCTGCGCCGATGCTCCTCGATCAGTTCTGCGATGCTCGCGGCCAGCGTCGGCGTCAACTGGACATCGGAAAGCCGCCGCTTCGGCACAATCTCTTGCAGCAAGTCTGCTACCTGGCGCGCGGAGTCATCGCGACCCAGCAGGTGCCGCGTTCCCGACGTGGTGATCAGCTCCGATAGCCTGTCGGCGACCAGATGGTGCTGGTTGTTGCGCTCTTCAGCGATGATCGCTTCAACCAGTGTCCGAAATCTAGTGTTATCGCCGCGCTGCTGGGCTTCCACCAAGTCGATAATCAAGTCTGATCTCGCCACAAGCCCTGCTCCGCCTCCACGCGTGTTCCCGCCCCTGCGGCGGCACCCACCATCCAGATCATCGCAGACCAGACCGTCAAACTGACTAAACCGACACAGCTCAGTATTGGGCGTGGCTGCTTGGCGGCGGGTTGCTGCCTACTTGCTGTTAGCGATTAGCGATACCTAGTCAGGCGAACCAGTTTCTTTTGGGCCTGCTGTACGGATAGGTCAGGGTGTCGCCTCCTGACTCCGCCGCGCCGCTCGGCGACGTGGCCGAGGCCGATCACAAGCCCGAGTCGCTGATACAGCCATAGAAACCTAGCTCGACTAACGAGATTCTCATCTTTGTGGCGGATCCGCCATTTTGATGTCACGAAGATGAGAACTCCGCCATGTTGGATGAGAACCTACAGAGCTTGACCCTCATCAGGACGTAAGCCCTTCCTTGGTTGCCTTCTGGCCTTTCGATTGTGGCCGGCGGTCCGCTGCGCGCAAGGACACGGCCTCCGCTTCGCTGCGGGCACAAGGCTCGCAAATTTTCCCGTCGCGCTCACAAAGCTCGCGGCCGGAAACTTTGCGCCCGGACCTTGCACTCCCGCGGCCCTCATGCCGGCCTAAATCTTCAGTGCCAGAAGGCAAAAAGAACGGGCGGCCACCAGGACGCCCGCGACTACCAAGAAAGGTACTGAAATGACCGACAGCATCAGCCAACCCCCCACCGGCACCATCGAACATATTGACCCACACACGCTGATCTTGGACACCAACGTGCGCGACTGCGCGTATTTGGATGCCCAGTTCGTGGCCAGCATCAAAGAACACGGCGTACTCGTTCCGATCGCAGGTGTGCGTGCCGACGACGGAAATGTCCGCGTGCGAGCCGGTCAGCGCCGCACTCTGGCCGCCCGCGAAGCGGGGCTGGCCACTGTCCCGGTCTATGTCCGGGCCGCAACTGGCGGCGACGAAAACGCGCAGCTAGTCGAACGAGTCGCCGAGCAAATCGTCGAGAACGACCACCGCTCGGACCTCACCGACGCGCAGCGGGCACGCGGCATCCAGCAGATGATCGATGCAGGCCTGTCGGTCACCAGGGTCGCCAGAAGATTAGCCGTCGCCAAGGACACCATCAAAGCCGCAGAAACCGCAGCTAAGTCCACCGCGGCGATGGATGCCCTGGCCAACGGCCAGCTCAGCCTCGTCGAAGCAGCTGCGATCACTGAATTTGAGGACATGCCAGGCGCGCTGGACCGACTCCTCAACGATGCCGGTACCCGGCGATTCGAGCACACGGTAGCCCAGCTTCGCGAACAGCGGGCCAGCGCAGAGGCCGAAGCCCAAGCCGCACAAGGCTACTCCGAACGTGGCTTCACCATCCTGTCCCAACGCCCGCAAGCGTGCAGCGAGGACTACATCCCTCTGCGCTACCTGCTCACCGCAGACGGGGCGGAGGCCGATGAACAGGCCGTCACCGAACCGGCACACTGGGCGGTCCTGCTCTATGAGGACACAGCCCTTTGCGACGTGGATAGCGGCGAGCTCGTGGACGAGGACGACGTCGATTGGGACACCGAAGATGACGCTGAGGCCACGCCTGCCGAGGGGAAGCGGCACGCCGCGAGCGTCACCGAGGCAACAGTGTTTGCGCCCGAGTACTTCTGCATCGACTACCGCGCGGCCGCATTGAAGCCCGCAGACTGGTTTGCCCGCAGGGCTGGCATGGTCGAGATAGACGGCGATGCCACGGTCGATCTCGATGACGAGGCACGCGAGGCGGCCCGCGCTCAAGCGCTCGCCGAACGGGCCGATGCTGAAAAGCGTGAACGCAAAAAGGTCTTGGCGCTCAACAAACTCGGCGCGGCCGCTATCAGTGTGCGTCGCGATTTCGTGCGGAAGCTGCTAACACGCAAGACACCTCCCAAGGGCGCTGCCATGTTCGTTGCTGACTGCTTGTCTCGTGACAGTTTCTTGCTGACCAATCACAACGCGCTGGACACGACTGCTGAACTGCTGGGAGTGGACAGCGGCCAGGCCGTTGCCAAGCTGGTGGCCGACCTGCCCGCCAGCGGCGACGGGCGCGCTCAGGTGATCACGTTGGCCCTGGTGCTCGGTGCGCTCGAGTCGCGGACCCCTAAGGATGCCTGGCGCAACAGCGCGGGCGGGTGGGGCCACCACGTCGGCAGCGGCGAGTACCTGGGTTGGCTCGCGGACAACGACTATCCGCTGGCTCCCGTCGAGGAAGTCGTGACCAGGGCCAAGGACGCCGACGACGTGTACGAGCAGTATTTGGCCGATGCGGTAAAGGAGTAGCGCGCCGCTCGGGTGGGGTCAGGGCTGCGGTTCTGGCCCCACCCTTGGCGACTGCGGTCCCACCCGCCAGCCGGTGCTGCCCGCTCATCACGGCGGCGGCGGCGGTTCGATCCTCGGGTGTACGGCGAAACATGTTGTGCCGACTGGCCGTTCGATTCTGACCGACCGGACCGCTACCTGCAAGGCGCCGGCCTTCGCGCTGCTGCGGGCGGTGGGCCCGCGAACTTTTCCACGCGCCGCTCGCTGACGCTCACTGGGAAAACTCCGCGCCCGGGCCTTGCACTCCACGGCCCGTCGGCCGGTTCACATCGTGAATGCCAGAAAGGCAAGAACAATGGTGGCAATTACAGCGAAGGGAGCGTGGAGGTAGTGAGCGCAAATGCCTTACACCGACCGGTTATGCAAGGTAAATCCATGATGAAACACAAAAAGAAGAACGGGGCACTATCGCTGCTGCTAAACGGTTACCGCCAGGTCGCGCGAAGCGAGAATAAGCGTGAATCCATGGGGCAGTGGCCGGTTCGCGGGCTCCTGTGCGCTGCCTGCGCACAACGCTGTAAAGCCGTATGGTACAGGTGGTTACGGCGCGAAAAACATGCGGGGGCCTCGCGCCGAAAGGAGGTTGCGCATACCCAACTTCAATCGGTGTTGCGAACTATCCACAATTGCTCGAAATTCTTTTGCGCGACTATGGCATAGGGTCAACTACGGCAGTAATCTTTAATTATCCAGCGCAGCACCATGCATTTACGAAGGAGGCTAGTAATGTCCCCAATAACGGTATATACGAAGCCGGCCTGTGTGCAGTGCAACGCGACATTCAAAGCGCTCGACAAAGCGGGAATCGACTACCAGAAGATCGACGTCACCGAAAATCCCGAGGCCCGCGAATACGTGATGGGTTTGGGCTACCTGGGCGCGCCCGTCGTCTATGTCTCCCCCACGGTGCATTGGTCCGGCTTTCGTCCGGATCGCGTGGCTCTCCTGGCCGCCGCCTAGACCCCACTGCTGACCGAAGGACCCACCCCATGTATACCGACGCCGCACTGGAGCAAGCAGTTGCCGAGTTCGCCGAACTGGACCGTATCGAGCAAATCGGTGAAACGCGAAGCCATTTGCTTGCCCACCTGTCCGCCGCCGTGAAAGCCCTGCAGAAGGCCGCGAGCAGTCTTGAGCAGTTGCGCAGTAACACCATCTACGACGTCGAGTTTGTGGACGGCCGTGACGGACGCGATGTCGCCACTTTCCTCGACGACAGCATCCGCAATACTCGCGCGGCCTACGCCGTGGTGCACACAGTCATCGACCAGGAGACGCCGTAATGGCCAGCACACACCAAAGCCGCCGGCCCGGAACCGCTTTGGACCACGTGCGGGACGCTCTGCAAGCAGCAGGGCACAGCATCCGCCCCCGTGGCGGGGACGCCTTCATGGCCAGCTGCCCCCTGCACACCGACCACTCCCCCTCGCTATCGGTTGGGTGGCGCGAAAATACCCACGCCGGCCGGGGCGGGGCGGTCCTGCTGCACTGCTTTAGCTGCCAGGCCCCCGCCGCCGACATCGCCGCCGCCCTCGGTCTGCGCCTGGCCGATCTGTTCGACAACCCTGCGCCCGCAACCGGGCAGGGCCGGACGCGCGCCGCACAACCGAAGGCGGCGCGACGAGTTCCCGGGTTAGGACCGTTGCCAGGGCGTATCACCGTGCTCCGCGAACACGCCGAGCACCAGTGGCGCCGGGTCCGGGTCTACACCTACCTCAGCCCCACCGGCACACCAGTGCAGCAGGTCATTCGCGAAGAATGCACCTGCACCGGTCAACCCCACAAACAGTTCCGGCAGCGCTACCGCGACGCGCACCAATGGGTGTATCGCAAGCCGCGCGGATTCACCCCGGTGCTGTATCGGCCCAACGCAATTCGGAGCGCAGCCAAGACCGGCGCCTGGGTATGGGTCACCGAAGGCGAGAAAGACGCCGACACACTTGCCGCGCTTGGCTGCCTGGCCACCACCAACGCCCAAGGGGCCGCCAACTTCCCCGCCGAAATGGTCGACGCATTCACCGGACTCAACGTCGCCATCGTGGCCGACCGAGACCTCGCCGGCTATCAGCGGGCGATCAACCTGCATGAACGTCTGCACGCCAGCTCCGCTCAGGTGGTTCTGCTCATGCCCGCCATCGAGGTCGATAAAGCCGACGCCACCGATCACGTCAACGCCGGCCTGTGGGACCCCAGCGACCCCTTCGGAGGTCTAACCGTCCTCACCCCCGCCGAGCTGCACGTCTTGGCCGCCGCCGCGAAGGCCCGCTGGGCCGCCGACCGCTTCGACACCGCCCTACAGGAAGTCCGCGCCCACCACGACCGGCGCGGCCTGGTGCCCGGCAGCGCACGCAACGCCGCGCGATGGCTCGCTGAAGCCGCCGACCAACTGCGCGCAGTGCAACACGCCCAACAAGAGCTGCTGCACCACAGCAACCAGCAGCCGTCACCAGTGGCGCGCGCCGCGGTCCACGCCGTCGAGGGCATTCTCGAGCGGCTCACCGTCGACTACCGGCACAACACTCGTCGGTACCCAGTTCAAGCCGCCACCGCCGCCGGTGTGAAGGAGTCTGCATGACAACGCGTTTCGAGACCGCCATCACCAACCGCGCGGCCGCAGCCATCACGGCGGCCGCAGGCCGACCCGGGCCCGCGGCCAGCACCGCTCGCGCCTGGATCGACAGCATGACCGCCCGCGCAACTGCGCTCCGAACGCCGCCTGCGCCACGCCCGGGCCGCCTAGAACCTGGACGCTGACTGACCCATGCGCACCACAACGCACCGACTCGCCGCCATCGTCTGCGACCTGCTCACCACGGCAGCGCTGGCACTGACCGACTCACCCTCGTCACACGCCGCACTGACCGTCGTCAGCCCCGGCGAAGAGGTCGACTACATCAGTCCCGCCGGAGGCAACCAGTTCTGCACGATCGGCTACGTCTACACCGGCGTCGACTTTCACACCTACGCCATCACCGCCGGACACTGCCGCGCCGACTCGGCATCAGGTTATGCCCGAGACAAGCGAAACGGGCTCACCGGACACTTCGTGCGCACCGTTTTCGAGCCCCCGCCCAGCGGCGGCGCGGACTATGCACTGATCGACTTCAGCACCAACTCCTTGGCGTCAGCGTTCATCGTCGACACCCGCATGCCTTTCACCGATGACCACCCCGAACCCCAAATCGGCGAAACCGTCTGTCGGATCGGTATTTCCAGCGGTCCACATTGCGGTCAAATCGCCGCCGGCCAAGGTGAAGACCAATACCTGACCACTGGCATGCCGCCCAGCATCCCCGGTGACTCCGGAGGCCCGGTGTGGACGCGGACCCTGCGCGGCTTCCCGCAAATCATCGGGATTTGGCTAGGGGACAAAACGACCGCGGCCGGCCAACAGTACGGCCGCTTCGCCTCACTATCGAACGGTGTTCGCGCCCTCAACGCACCCGGCCGGCTTGATCAAAACTCCAGCGGTCCCGAGTAATCGGCGCCAGGATACGACACATCACAAGCCAGCACCGGCGGGGACCAGTCACCGTTCACCAGCCAGTCGATCACCGGTGTCGGAATACGATCCGATTCCACGAGCTCCTGTAGCACCGCCGTTTCCATCACGTTCTTAGGCTACCCGCGGTGCGGCGGCCACAGCGACCCTCACCGCATCGCGATTTGGCGTCAGCGCTTGGAGCACCCGGGGTCGGCCGGGTCCCCCTTTTTTCTTCCGGTTGCGGTGGCGGCGGGCGCGCCCCGCGCCCGCCGAAGCGGTCCCTTGCGGTGTGCGAAATCCGTAGCCCCTCACTTCTTTTAGCCGTCAGCAGGGTGCTCATGGTAAGCGGGCGGGGGCCCGAGCGCTCAACCCACGCCCGCACCGGGCACGCCGTGTCGAGTGACTGTTTTCGGCCCTAATGCCAGCTCGCCCCCAGGCGCTCTCGCGCCGGCGAGCGCGGCCGAAAACCCGGCGAGCACCCGGCGCGGACTCTTCGGGGTTTGACCACCCACCCTCACCCGCTTGCCCGCACTCCCGCGCTGACCAGCGCACCACTCACCGCACAGAACGGAGCAAACATCATGACCCCAGTTATCGACCCGTGGGCGATCAACGACCACGACGAAGCCCAAGCGCTGCCATCTCACGGCCAAGTAGCCCGCCCCCAGCGCTCGCGCGATCGGGAACCCGAGCACAACAATCTTTCCGAACTCGACGAATTGGCCGTCGTCCAGGTCGCCCACGACGGCCTACGGCTGCGGTTGCGCGGGGCGGAACGCGATGAAGCAGTACGCCGCATGCACGGACGTGTCGAGCTGGATCTGATCGCCTGGCGCCTCTACACGACCACGCGCACCGTGCACCGCATCGCGGCACGACTCGGGTTGAACAACAACACCTGCCGCGAACTGGTCGCAACGTCGGCGCCCTGACTGCGCCGAAGATACCACCACCAGGGCTTTGGCCGGCCCTTCCACGGGGTTGGCCGCAGTCCCCCTTTTTCTTCCGGTGTGAGGTGGCATCGCCGCGCCCCGTGCGGCCGTCGGATTGGTCACCTGCGGTGGCCACCGGTCCGTAGCCCCTCACCTTTAAGCCGTCAGCAGTGGTCGCAGCCTAATCGGCCGGGGGCCCGACCGCTCAACCCACGCCCGCGCCGAACTACGCAGGCCGAGTGACCTTTTCGGCCCTATGCCAGCTCGCCAGGGCGCTTCGCGCCGGCGAGCGCGGGCCGAAAACCCTGCTCCGCCCGCCGCGGACTCTTCGGGGTTGACCGCCCACCCTCAGCCGATTGACCGCTCCCCCAGCGCTGACCGGCGCACCACTCACCGCACAGAACGGAGAACACACCATGGACCACGAATTCGAGCTCGCCTTCAACCTCGTTGACGAAGCCGCAGGACGCATCCAGCACCAGCAGTACGGCATCACCCGAATCCCGTTTCACAACCACGGCGACATCGGGCTCACCACCGTGCACGACTACACCCGCGAGGGCGGGCACCGCCTCGTTCTCTTCGCCACCGACGCCCACGGGCAGATGGCCGCCGTCGAAGCGACCGCACCTGACCTCAACACCGCGCCGCACACTCGCATCCTCAAGGTCCGCGCCGGCGACCTCACCTTCCACGCCGTGCCCGGCCGCGACTGGTCCTACCGCGCCGCCCACGCCGGCCACACTTACACCCTGACCGCCGGAATCGGCGAGGAACCGATGTGGACCGTCGCTCTCGATGTCAACCCGCCCGTCGCGCACGAGGACCTCGAGACCGCCCTCGACCACATCGCCGCCGCCGGACTGTTGCCGGCCTAACCCCTGACCCGTGCTTCGCGGCTGGGCCGACGTCTCGCATCCGAACGTCGGCCCGGCCGCATCCCATTTCCGCATCAGAAGGGACTCACCCGAATGACCGAGACCGACTGCGCGCTGGCCTCGATCGTTATCTAGCTGTCTTCCGAAGGTACAGCGCAAAAAGATACCGGTTAACCGGTGCATCTAACGTGATGCCCGCGATGATGTGCGCTATGGCATGTAAGGCACGTTTGGATGATTACTCCTGCCGCGGAGCGCGCTAGGCGCTTCCCCACTGAGACGCGCCGTGTCGAGGCGGCGGTGAATCATCGACAGTGTCCCGAGCACGTCGAGGGCGTCCTGCTCGGTGACGTGCCAGACCAACCGGGGCTCATGTGCCGATGGGTTGCGGAAGGCGGCGAACACGCCCTCGGCGAGCAGAGCGATGCCCATCTGCTCATTGCGTTCGGTCTCGGTGGTGCACGGGGTGAGGAGGATGCGCGGCGACTTTCCCTGCAACACGGCTTGGACAAGAGGACGCCCGTCCAGGTCCAACTTCGACTTCACCCGCAGGCGCGTACCGAGTCCCTTGACCGCCTCGAACACGGCCTCGTAGTAGTCGGTCTTCAGCAGCTCCGCCCGGCAGTGGCGCACGACTTCCGGATGCGCACCACGGTCGGTCAGGTGGGTGCGCAGACGTGTGCTCCGACTCGCCGCCTCCGCGTCGGTGGTCGCCTTCGACGCGCGGCCGATGCGCCCGTCGTCCCGGACGCGGTAGCCGGACAGCGACAGGATCTGGTTCAACTCGTCTCGCGTGGCGCTCGCGGCGGGGCGACGGCCGAGCGTGCGGTCGGGTGCCATCGCCGCGATGATGAGCGCGAGGATCGGGCGGCCGTCCCTCTGCTTGAACTGCTGTTGCTGCATGGCCTCCGCGAGGCGCTTCCACTTCGTCGTGCCCTCGCCGATCACGTCCGGCAGCTTCGCCGTCGCCAGGACCCGGGTCAGCTCCGAGCCGCTGTACAGCTCACCGATCGCCTTCGCCACGGCCTCGATCGTCCCCGGCGTGAACGCCTCAACACGGGCATCTGTCATCGCAGCAGGCTAGCCCGCGACACCGACACTGGCGTTTCGGACGATCGCCACGTCGTGGGACTAGCACCGACGGCGCCCTGTCGGACCAGCTGCGTACCCTCCCGGCTGTGGTCACGGTTCCATCGCACCCGCGGGGGTTGCCTCACTTCTCCCCGACCGCTGCGGCACCATAGGGACCCATGGCAACCTCTGACACCGCCGGGTACACCGCCGAGGGAACCCTTGTCAGCATCGGCTACGAAGGGAAGACCGTCGGCGATCTCGTCGCCAAGCTCCTCGAACAGCAGGTGCAGGTCCTCGTCGACGTGCGCCTGACCCCGCTGAGCCGCAAGCCCGGCCTGTCGAAGACGAAGCTCTCCGAGGCCCTCGCCGCCGTCGGGATCGGCTACGTGCACCACCGCGCGCTCGGCAACCCGAAGCACAACCGGGCCGGGTTCCGTGCCGGTGAGCCGGAGTCCCTTGCTCGCTACCGCGACGTGCTGGACACCGCGGCGGCCACCGACGCGCTCGCGCACGTCTGCGAGCTACTGGACGGAGGCGTCGTGGCGCTGCTGTGCTTCGAGCACGACCACGCCGAATGCCACCGCGACATCGTCGTGCGCCGGCTGCTGAAGACCCGCCCCAACGCGGCCGTGGTGCACGTCTAGAACAACGCGTTCTCGAACTTAGGCCGCCACACGCCGAGGACCGAGAAGGACCGCCGGTGCGCGTTCTGGTTCCCGACGTAGAAGTGCACGTCGTTGTCGTGCGCGAGCATCTCGTCCCGCCACTTCTTGAGCATCGCCGCGCGGGCACCGGCGTCGCCGTACTCCCGCAGCCACCGCCGGCCGGCCTGGCCAGCCTCCCAGTCGAGCACCTTCTGGTCGTGTCCCCCGCACTTCTGCGACTCGCAGCGGTACTTGTATCGGACCGCGAACGGTGCGGGCTCTAGCGGCTTGAGCGAGGTGCCAAACAGGTCCGGCGCCGAGGCCTTGTCGATCTTCGCCTGCTCGGCTGCGTTCCACCGGTCGCCGTCGGCCACGGTGGCTACGACGTCGAGGGGCTTGATCAGGCCGAGCGACGGTGACGGGACGGACATGCCGCCGACCGGGTTCTGGTCGAGGAGCTCGCACATCGTGATGGCGCCGATGAGTCCGTCCAGGTTCATCCGCCGCCGCTGCCAGTTGCTGCTCGTGTCGAGCTGTTCCACGTGCTCCAGCTCGTCCTGCCGCGGCCGGAACGACTCGGGGCGGTTGTCGTTGACGTGCTGGTAGGCCCCGTTGACACGGATTATCTCGTACTTCTTGAACTGAATGTCGAAGTCGGCGTTGCGGAACTTCACCGGGTACAGCCGAATCCACTCGGGCCGTTCACGGTCGAGGCGCACGCCGGCAACGCAGACGGTTTCGCCGTACGTCTCGCTCGGGTTCGGGTAAGTCTTCACGGTAACCATCACCTCTGCGGTCTGCTCGCCCGGACGCGGCGTCTTCATCGCGCCCGCGGCGACGTCGGGTGGATCGCTCACTCCCATCCGGGGAGGGTAACCACCCAGTGCGTCAATTCCCGGGACATCGGCGGCTTGTCATCGCCGGCAACACTTGACCCGTACAGTTGAGGCCCGGTCGGACCGGTTGGCGCTGGCTCTTTCAAGCTGTCCAAGGGATTCCCGCTAGGCCCCGACCTCTGAGCGCAGCTCGGGATGCTCAGGGCCATCTGCCATCAGCAGCTGGGGAATCCGGGTCAAATCGCAGGCATGCCTCGTCGGGGTTGGTGCCGAGTGCTCGCGCGATCTCGATCCAGCCATGCCCGTTGGCGCGAGCGTCGTGGATCATTTGGGGCAGACATCGTTCCGCTTGCTGGATGAGGCTGGCAACCAACGCGACTGCGGTCAGGTCATCTCCCAGCCAAACGCCGCGGCGGTCGGTCAGCGCGGCGACGGCGTCATCAATCAGGTCGAACGTGTCCTCTCCGCTTCGCGGATCAAGGGCACTCACGAGGTTGCACCCATCATGATTCAACCGGAAGGTGCTGGGATTGATCCTTGATCATCCGCCGCAGGCTGGTTCTCGCGGCCGCGAGATCATCTTCGACTACGTGGAGTTGTGCTCGGGCCTTCGCTCACGTCGGCGCTGAGTTTGATGTTCTCACTGCGGTAACGCGCATTGGCTTCGGTAAGTTCGTCGACCCGTCGCCAAAGCGACTGACCGGATTCAGCTTCTAGTTCGGCGCCGAGTCCCTCGCGGAGAAGGTGTTTGAGCCGGTCGACCTCACTACGTAGTCGCTTTGAGATCACCTGAGCGGCATCCCTTTCGGGGGCCCGGCCACCTCGCGCACCACACGAGGGGGTGGCCGGGTCCCCCCTTTTTCTTCCGGTGTGAGGTGGCGTCGGCGCGCCCCGCGCCGCCGTCGGATTGGTCACCTGCGGTGGCCACCGGTCCGTAGCCCCTCACCTTTAAGCCGTCAGCAGTGGTCGCAGCCTAATCGGCCGGGGGCCCGACCGCTCAACCCACGCCCGCGCCGAACTACGCAGGCCGAGTGACCTTTTCGGCCCTATGCCAGCTCGCCAGGGCGCTTCGCGCCGGCGAGCGCGGGCCGAAAACCCTGCTCCGCCCGCCGCGGACTCTTCGGGGTTGACCGCCCACCCTCAGCCGATTGACCGCTCCCCCAGCGCTGACCGGCGCACCACTCACCGCACAGAACGGAGAACACACCATGCCAACCACCACCTTGCGCACCGAAGCAGACATCGTTGCCGCCGCCGCGGCACTGCTGGGCTTCGCCCCCACCAACAGCGTCGTGGCCTACATGCTGCACCGCGACCACAACACCGGCAACATGGTGGTCCGCGCCGCGATTCGGTTCGACGTCACGATCACCGTGGACCAAGCCGCGAACTTCCCGGCCACCTGCAAACCTGCGACCCGGGAACAACCACGCCGCCGTGCTTTTGGCGGTGTGCGACCAACCCCACGACTGGCAAGCCCTCACCGTCCTCGATGCCCTGCGCGTGGCGCTCCGCGCCGCCGGCATCCCCGTGCTGCGCCGCATCATGACCCGCGACGTCACCACCGAAGGGCAGTGGTATGACCCCGACAGCGGCGGCACCGGCCCGACCTATCCCTACACCGACTCGATCGTCACCGCCCACCGGGTCCTCGGCGGTGACCGAGTCAGTGCGGGGCGCAGCGACATCGAAGCCGAATTCGCCTGCCTGCCGCCCGCCCCACCGATGGCCCTCGGTGACCACGGCGAACTTGTCCTCGCCGCCGCCCAGGAGATCGCCGACGCCCTCGCAGGTCACCCGATCAGCCGCACCCTGCCCACCCGCGCGGGCATCGCCATCACCGCCGACGTCGCCGTGCGCGACGCCATGATCGCCGCCGCCGCCCAACACACTGACACCGGCGCCTATCTGTGGACCCACATCGCCCGGCGCCTGCGCGGCCGGCCCCGGGCCGAAGCGCTCACCATCGCCGCCGCCTGCTACTGCCTCCTCGACGACAGCGTCCGCGCCGGCATCGCCGCCGACGCTGCACTCAACGAGGCCCAAGGCACCCAGACCCCGCCGCCACGGCTCGCTCTCATGCTTCTCACCGCGCTGCGCTCCGGTATACCACCCCAGCAGATCAGCCGCGCCATCATCGACGCCACCACCCGCGACTAACCCCCAACGGTTCCCCGGGCCCGGCCAGCTCCCCACACGCAGGGTTGGCCAGGCCCCCTTTTTCTTCCGGCGCTTCATCCTTGCGCGCCCTCCACGGGCGCGACCGCCGCCTACCGGCGGCGACCGTCCGTAGCCCCTCACCTTCTTCTAGCCGTCAGCGGGGGCCAAGTTTGACCGCCAGGGACCCCGTCGCTGTCAACCCACGCCCGGCGGGCTCGCCCGTTCTTCGCTCCCGCCGGCCTATGCGGCCGGCTCCCGCTGCGCCCGGGCGGCACCGGCGGCATTTGTCGGCCCTATGGCAGCTCACCCCGCGGCGCTGCGCGCCGGGCTCGCCGGGCCGAAAATCCGCCTCCTGCTTCTCCGCCGGGCTCTGCGGGGTTGACACCGCCACCCCGTCGGTCCCCCCACACCCAGCGCTGAACGGCGCGAACCAACCCCTTCCTGAAAGGAACAATCCGATGCCACACGAGCTCGATATCACCGATGGTCAGGCCTCCTTCGCCAACTCTCGCCCCGACGCCTGGCACCGTCTCGGCCAATCGGTTGGCCACGCCATGACCGCCCGCGAGGCGCTACAGGCCTCTCACCTGGCCGGCTGGAACGTCCGCAAAATGCCGCTGCAGGTGCCCCAGGAACCCGTCATCGACCACACCGGCGTCGCCACTCCAGCACCGCTGGCTGTGCCGGACTTCTACGCCACCGTGCGCACCAACCCCATCAACGGGCGCCTGGACGTTCTCGGTGTCGTTGGCAGCAAGTACGAGCCCGTCCAAAACGAGGCGTCCTGCGACCTGCTCGACGCCCTGGTGGATCAAAGCGGCGGCGCGCATTTCGAGACCGCCGGCGCACTGCGGTGCGGGCGCGAAACGTTCGTCACCATGAAGCTGCCCAGCAGCATGGTCTTCGACGGCAAAGATGGCAGCAAGGACCGCACCGATTTCTACCTCGCGGCCTTAAATTCTCACGACGGCAGTTCAGCCTTCCGTTTCTTGGTCTCGCCCATCCGGATCGTGTGCGCGAACACCCAGTCCGCCGCTCTCGCCGCCGCCAAGGCCAGCTTCTCCATCCGCCACACCGGCGGCGCACGTGCCTCCATCACCGAAGCCCGCAACGCCCTCAAGCTCAGCTGGCGTTACGTCGAAGCGTTCGAAGCCGAGGCCGCCGCGCTCTACGCGGCCCCGATGGACACCGATCAGATGCGGCGCTTCGCCAGCACCTTGCTCGAGGTCGACTCGGCTGGCACTGCCGCCACCTTGCGCCACCGACGCGAACGCGCCAGCGGCATCGTCAAACTGTGGACGTCTTCGCCCACCGTCGCCCCCATCGCCGGCACCCGGTGGGCGGCCTACAACGCGGTCACCGAATTCCTTGACCACGTCGTTCCTGTCCGCGGCGCGCGAACCGCCAGTGAGGCCAGCACCGCCCGCGCGTTGCGGACTCTCACCGCTGCCGCCGGTAGCGGATCGCTCAAGGCCCAAGCGTTCCGCTTGCTGCAGACGCTGTAAGTGCGCCACTGGCTAACTGGGGCCCGGCTAGCACTGCATCCCGCGGGGTTGGCCGGGCCCCTTTTTTCTTCCCGCGGCACCCTGCCCGGCGGCTTACTCGCCGCCGCGCGCCAAACGTTCGCCACCTCCGAGTTGGGCTCCGTCGCTGGTCTCCTGGCGCGGGCTGTAACCAGCCCAGCTCCCTCTGCCCGATCGGGCGGCAACGCCGCCGAACGACACCGCCGCACCACCTGACCGCCACCGGCACTCCTTGACCTCATCAGCGGCCGCCGCCGACGCTCCGCGCGCCGGCTCCGCTCGCCGCGGTTCCGTCTGCGTTGGCACGCGCGGCGGTGCCCTGATTGCGTTGTCGCCGTCCGGCTTACCACAGGGTCGGGTCGGTTGAGCCCAGCAGCGCCGCCTCGACAGCTTCGGCGTCCCATCCGTGGCGTACCGCTTCGCGTAGCGCCACCGCCCGGCCGCGGCGCGCCTTGACTCCGTGATCGCCGCGGCGCACCAGGACCCGCCCGCCGCCGCGGCGGGCCCGCGCCATCATCAGACGTGTTGTCGCGCTGCGAGCCGCGGATGATGTGCAACAGACCGATCTCGCCGCGCAGACTCGCCCGCACACACGCCGGGTTGTCGCAGCCGCGCAGCGCCCGCACCCACGGCTCCAATGCCTTGCCGTTCATCGCGGCGGCCAGAGCATAACGGTTGGCGCGCACCATGATCCGTCTTCCGTCGCGGCGCACCCAAAAACGCCCGTGCCCATCCGTGCCGATCGAGGAACACCAGATCGCGCAATCTTCGGCGCGCGGGGGCCCCGCACTAGGTTGTCTTCGAACCGGCGTAACTCGTCGGCGTGCGCCGTCCGGATCCACCACCAGCCGTAGCGGTGACGAAACCCTCATAACTCCCGATGCTTTCGGCTCCTTGCGGCCCTGGACCGCCCGTAGCCGTCATCATCCCCGCACCCACTGACAGCGTCCCGCACACGGCTAGCCCCGCGCCGACATCGCCTCCGGGTGCCGGGCCTCCGGTTGTGTGCTCTGCACGCTCACCTCGTTGCGCCCCAGGGTTTCTGACACCGCCGCCGGTATTGCTACTGTGGTCGCGACCGCCGGCGCAGCAGCGGCCTCCTCGGTCGATTCGGTTTCGCGAATCAGCTCCCGGACAGCTTTCTCGCTGATGCCGGCCATGCGGCCGATCTCACGCAGCGTTTCCCCGCGATCGCGCATCGCGCGTAGCGCTGTGCCGCATTGGAGGCGGCGAGCGGCGCGCCGGTGAGCGGCCTGCTCCCGCAGCGCCTGCTGGCGCTCGGCCAACCACACGTTGACCCCGTCCTCGCGCTCGCGCGCATCGAAGAACGTCGCTAAATCCTCCACGTTGGCCTTCGTGCGCCGAATGATTTCATCCTGGGCCGCCGTCGCCGCTTCCCGCGCCGCCCGCCGGGCCTCCCTACTGACCGCCTTGTTTCCCATGTCTCACACGCTATAGCCCGCAAAACCCTTACGCCGCAGCCGAACACAAAAATCTCCACCACGACGCTGACTCCCTATGCCCGGATCCGATCACTCACCACACCAGCCCACCGTCACTTAGCGCACCCTAACTTCAGCCCCTCCCTGAACATCACACCTCTTGCACTCAGGTCACGGTTCGGTAACGGGCGATCATTAGGGCGCCTAACCGCAGCGATTTTTCTGCCCGCGGCCGTCGCGTAACGCCCGAGGCGATGCCAGAGTCGAATTTGTGGTGATGCCGCGGTGATGGGCCTACACAAACTGACCGCTGGCGACGGCTACATGTACCTGATCCGCCAAGTCGCCGCCTCGGATGCGACCGACCGTGGGCGCCCTAGCCTTTCGGATTACTACAGCGCCAAGGGTGAAACTCCGGGCAACTGGATGGGCCGCGGCCTGGCCGCACTCGGGCAGCCCATCGCCCGGGATGCCTCAGCCCCGCTGGTCGCCGACCTGTGGGCGGTCCCGCACGGATCACAAGTCAGCGAAGACCAAATGAAAGCCCTCTTCGGTGAAGGCTTACACCCCAACGCCGACCGAATCACCCGGCATCTCAGCGGATTTGGCCTCGCCCAGGCCGGCGCGATCGCGGCCGCGCGGCTGGGCAGGCCGTTTGCCATCAACAACAGCGAAAACCAGTTCGTCACCCGGCTGCGCCAGGCCTACCGCGACTACAACACCACCGTGGGCAACGACGAGCACGCCACCCTCGCCGCCGACATCCGCGCCCGCATTCGCACCGCACTCGGGCGCCAAATGTTCGCCGAAAGCTACGCCCGACCCCCCGCCGATGACCGGGAACTGTCGGGGTTCATCGCCCGCAATTCGCGTGCGGCCACCACCGCGGTGGCCGGCTATGACCTGACATTCACCCCGGTCAAATCGGTGTCGGCGCTGTGGGCGATCGCGCCGACACCGATCGCGCGGGCGATCGAGGAATGCCACCACGACGCCGTGGCCGAAACCCTGGAATTTCTCGAAGACAACGCCGCGTTTTCCCGCATCGGAGCCCACGGTGTCGCCCAGGTCAACACCACCGGATTGACCGCGGCCGCCTTCGATCACCGCGACTCCCGCGCCGGGGACCCTAACCTGCACACCCACCTGGTGATCAGCAACAAAGTGCAAGCCGTTGGCGCCGATCGCATCCCGCGCTGGCTGGCGTTAGATGGCACCCCGCTACACCACGCCACCGTCGCCGCATCGGAGTTGTACAACACCCGCATCGAAGCCCTGCTCACCGCACAACTCGGTGTCCGGTTCGCCGAAACCGATGCCAAACCGGGTAAACGGCCGGTGCGTGAAATCGCCGGCATCCCCACCGAATTGATCGAAAAATACTCCTCACGCAGCGCGGCCATTGACCATCGCGTCGGCCAGCTGGCCAAGCAATTCCAAACCGCGCACGGGCGTGAACCGACCATGGTGGAGATGCTGGCGTTGTCGCAGCAGGCCACCTTGGAAACTCGGCAAGCCAAACACGAACCGCGCTCGCTGGCCGAGCAGCGCCACGTGTGGCGCGTGCAGGCCGTCGAGGTGCTGGGCAGCCAGCGCGCCCTAACCGCCATGATCGTCGACGCCACCAATCAGGTCGTCGCACAACAATTCGAAATCACCGAAAAATGGATCAGTGAGCAGGCCGCGGCGGTCATCGCCACCGTCGCCCAAACCCGGGCCACCTGGACGGTCAACCACGTGCGCGCCCAAGCCCAACGAGCCCTGCGCTACGCCAACCACCCCGGCGGCCCCGAGCTCGTCAACCGCATCGTGGCGAGCGCCCTTGGCGCACACAGCATCACCTTGACGACCGACGCTGATACGGACAAAAACGAGCCCGCCGTGCTGCGCCGCCGCGACGGCGCCAGCGTCTACACCCGCCACGACACCACCGTCTACACCAGTGCCGCCATCATGGCCGCCGAACGGCGCATCCTGGCCGCCGCCACCACGCGCGACGGGCGCACCGTCGATGACATCAACATCGGTTTAGCCCTGGCCGAAACCCACGCCAACCACGGCCTAACACTCAACCAAGGACAAGTCGCCCTGGTGCGCGACATGGCCGCTTCCGGTGCCCGCCTCCAGCTCGCGCTCGCACCGGCCGGCACCGGCAAAACCACCGCCATGGCCGCCCTGGCGGCCGCCTGGCGCAACAGTGGCGGCACCGTCATCGGCCTGGCCCCCACCGCCGGCGCGGCCGAAGTCCTCGCCCAAGACCTCGCCTCCCCCACCGATACCATCGCCAAACTCAACCAACTCACCGACACCAGCACCGTCACCCCCGCACCCGCCGATGACCCCGCCCGAGCATGGTTCGACCGCATCAGTTCGGACACCCTGCTCATCGTCGACGAAGCCGGCATGGCCTCCACCGCGGACCTCGCCACCCTCATCGCCCACGCCCTGGCACGCGGAGCCAGCGTGCGCCTGATCGGCGACGACCAACAACTGGCGTCGGTTTCGGCCGGCGGCGTCCTGCGCGACCTGGCCGAGCGCCACGACACCGTCACCCTGAGCACCGTCGTGCGCTTCACCCACCCCGAAACCGGGAAAGCCGAAGCCGCCGCCAGCCTGGCCATCCGCGCCGGTGACCCTGCCGGAATCGGCTTCTACATCGACCACCACCGGGTGCATGTCGGCGCCGACCAGACCGCCGCCGACATGGCATTCCAAGCCTGGGCCGCCGACCGCGCCGCCGGCCGCGACTCCATCCTGCTGGCCCCCACCAACGACCTCGTCGCCCAACTCAACGAACGCGCCCGCCTCGACCGGCTCACCCACACCCCCACCACCCCCGCCAGCCCTCCGAACGATCCACAATCAGCGGCCACCGTCACCCTCGCCGACGGCCTCACCGCCTCGGCCGGCGACTGGATCGCCACCCGCAAAAACGCCCGCTGGCTACGCACCACCACGCATGGCGCCTGGGTCAAAAACGGCCACCGCTGGATCATCCGCGCCGTGCACGACGACGGCTCGATCACCGTCGTCCCCCTGCGCGGCCCGGCCACCCCGGTGCGCCTGCCCGCCCGCTACGTCACCACCTACACCACCCTGGGTTACGCCAGCACCATCAACGCCGCCCAAGGCATGACCGCCGGGCACCGCGACACCGAAGGCACCTGCCACATCGTCGGCTCCGACCGGCTCACCCGCCAACAGCTCTACGTCGCCGCCACCCGCGGATGCACCGAAAACCACCTCTACCTCTCCACCGCCGAAGCCGACCCACACCGCATCCTGACCCCTAAAGCCACCCACCCGCCCACCGCCGTGGACATCCTGATCACCATCCTGGGCCGCGACGGCGCCCAACACTCTGCCCACAGCATCGCCGCCGCCGACACCGACCCCTTCAACCGGCTTCACCTGGCCGCCGACATGTATTCCGATGCGCTGAGCGCCGCCGCCGAACAACACGCCGGCCCGGATGTCATGGCCCGCATCGACACCGCCGCCGCCCGGCTGGGCCATCACCTCACCGACGCCCAAGCCTGGCCCGTGCTGCGCAGCCACCTCGCCCTGCTGGCCATCGAAGGACACGACCCCATCGACGCCCTGCACCAGGCCGCGGCCACCGGACTCGGTGACGCCCACGACCCCGCCGCCGTCCTGGACTGGCGCCTCCCGGCCCCCACCGGCTCAAGTGCCGCAGACCGTGGACCGCTGCACTGGCTGCCCGCCATCCCCGACGTCATCACTACCGACCCGACCTGGGCGACCTACCTGCAGCAGCGCGCCGAACTCCTCAGCGACCTCGCCGATCACATCCGCGGCACCGCCCGCGCCTGGGATGCCGCCACCGCCCCCGCCTGGGCGCGGCCCCTGCTCGACGGCAACCGCAACCTGCTGGCCGAAATCGCGGTCTTCCGCGCTGCCCACCGCGTCGAGGCCGCCGACACCCGGATTACCGGGCCCGAACAGCACGCCAACCGCTCGGCCATGGTCCAGGAAGCCATCCACTCCCGCCTCGATGCCGCTCTGACCAGCGCCGGCGCCGACACCGCCCGCTGGCGCCAACTCGCGCACACCATCGACCCACACCTCACCGACGACCCATACTGGCCGCGGCTGGCCACCCACCTCGACGGCGCCGCCCGCGCCGGCGCCGACGTCGCCGCCCTGCTGCACGAGGCCGCGACCGAACACGGGCCGCTCCCCGCTGAAATGCCCGCTGCTGCCCTGTGGTGGCGGCTGGCCGGCACCCTCGCGCCCCCCTCCCTGGAGGGCACCGACACCAACCTGCGGCCCCCCTGGACCGCCGACCTGCACCACCTCCTGGGCACCCGCATCGCCGAAGCCGTCATCACCGACCCCGCCTGGCCCGGCCTGGTCGCCGCGGTCACCGCCGCCGACTGGCCCCCCCACGATCTGCTCGCCGCGGCCGCTGAACACCTGCACGACATCGCCGCCACCCAGACCATCCGGCCCGACGAATACGCCCGCCTGCTCACCTACCGCGTCGAACTGCTCACCCACCACGCCGCCACCATCGACCCCGACATCCCCCATCCCGCCGAACAGGCCGAAACATCCACCGGCCAACAGCAATTCGACCTCGACGACCACCACATCGACGCCGACCTACACGAGCCCCCGCCCGACCCCTACGACTACTCCTACGGCTTCGTCGAAGACGACCTCGGCGGCCTCGACATCGACGACCTGCCCACCGTGCGTCCCGCCGCACCCGCCCGCGTCGACGACATCGACATTCCCGCCCTACGCGCCCGCCGCGACGCCGCCCATCGTCACGCCCACCAACTCGCCAACACCATCCTCACCGGTGGCGGCGGACCCGCCGAACACGCCGCCACGGCCGAACTGGCCGAGCTGCACCGCCGCTTGGGTGAACAACGCCCCTACCAGCAGGCCCTGGCCAGCGCTCACGACCGCTGGGTCCACGCCGAAGACACCGCCGAACTGCACCGCCAACTACTCACCCAACTTGCCGCCGCGATCACCGCGGCCACCGAGCGCGGCGAGCACGACGCCGCCGTCCGCTACGGCCAACACCACACGCAGGTCAGCGAACAAACCGACCGGGTCGACACCGCGGTGCGCAGCGCCCGCGACCGTCTCGACGCTGCCCGCTCCGCACTCATAGCGGCCGCCGGCGGCGTAGCCGGCATCGTCACCGAACACGACCTGCACGCCCGCCGCACGCAAGCTATGCGCGCCGACAGCGACAGCCTCAACGCCGCCCGCCGCCACGCCCGCGACCTTGATGACCAACTCGCCCGCGCCGAAGCCACCGCCGCCCGCTCCCTGGCCCAAAGCCCCACCCACACCTACGATCTGGGCGCCGACCTTGACCAACTACATGCGGAAGTCGACTTCCTTCACGCCGCCAGCGCAACCAGCCCCGCCGCTATGTACACCCCACCGAACGCCGCCGTTGCCGGCCTCGACGACGCGCACCGCCGCACAGTCAACGCCATCACCACCAACATCCACAGCGTCCAACTGCTCCACCTACACACCGGCGCCGACAAAACCGCTACGCTGGGCGCCCTCGCCGACACCGCCCACCACCACAACAAACACATCATTGCGTTGGCCGGCACTGACAACGGCGCCGATCGAGCCTACGCCGACACCACCGCCACCATCGGCAGCTACCGCGACGACCTCACCGCCAAGGGCCACACGCCACCGCTAGGCAGCCTGGTCATCGTCGAGGACGCCCAAGCGCTCACCCCCACTCAGCTGCGCTGGCTCGCCGACAGCGCCGCCACCACCAACACCAAACTCGTGTTCATTACCGCCGGCGACCAGCAGCCCGCGCACACCCTGCTCACCGTCCTGTCCAACGACCTGCCCCACACCCAACAGCTGGGTACCCCCGACCCCGAGCGGCGCCCACCCCGCACCGCGATCGACCGCGCCGAACACCACCTGGCCGCCACTAACGCACCCAGCCCGGCCCAAAACCGCGCCGTCCAACTACTGCACCAACGCAACCACGTGCTCGCGCATCTACGCGACATCGCCACCACCGCAACGCGATTGGACGCCATCGCCGAACGCGACCGCGCCCGTGGCCGCCACCAAGACCGCGGCAACGGCATCGGGCTCTAACCGATCCGGCCCACCCCCGCGCTACCTGCCGCCGCCGACGACAACCAGTCAGAAGGACGATTGGGCCGCAACCGAATTTGCGTGGAAATTAGCGCACCGTCGGAGTTAACGGCTTCAACCGTCTAGCCAGATCTCGTCAGGTACAGCACCGCTAGCCCAATTGGCGGGGTGCGCTACGGCCGCGGCACCAACAGCACGACTCACTGCTCGAAGTGCCAGCTCAATTCGCTCGGCGCTGATGCTCAGACCGCGCACAATGGGGTGCTGGTTGCCGTCGCGGCTGACTTCTGCGGCGACCCGTTCGGCAGTGGGGCTGCCCCAACGAAAACCGGTTCCCGGGCTGTATACCTTGTCGGCGGCAAGCAGATGCAAGCCCCTGGCAGGGCTGCATCCGGCAAGGTCATCGAGTATGCCGTTCTTCGTCGCCTCGGCTTGCAGTCGCGCGGTCTGATCGAGGCTGGCAGTCGCATCGCGTCGCCTATTCGCCGCGGTGTATTTTGCGAGAGCCGCGTCGAACTGACTACGGCCCATCAGTTCTGAAGCGAGCCGCAGGATTTCGAACAGCTGCCATGCGTCGTCGAGGGCATCGGAGCCCAGATGCAATGCTTCGACCACCGTGGGACTGACCGCCTGATAATTCTGGGCCGGAGTGAGTTTGATCGCCGAGGGGTTGGGCGCCAGCATCCGGGGCAACGGTACGGGGCCCGCGATGTCGATTGGCTCCCCATACAAGGCCAACAACTTGGCCACGCGCCCGTAGTTCTCCGCGCAGACAGCGGCGACGCCGGCGGCGTAGAACAGCATCGACGCCGCGACCAATGGCAGATTGATAAGCCATGCACTGCCGCCGCGCCGAGTAACCCTCGCGAGTCGCTGCAGGTCCGGCATCCACCAGCTGTCGGTGTCGGGGTCGCCCCAGAATGCCAAGACGGCGACGACGGCGACCGGTATCCCGGTGGCTTCAACGACCCGGTCGGAAAGCGTTTGGGCGTGGTCTCGGTCGTAGTTGTTGTAGTCACCAAGAGCGAACTCGGGCAGCCCACGCAGCCGGCCGAGCTGCTCAGTCACCGTACCGTGCACCGAAATATCGGGCGATTGTTGGCTCAACTGGCGTCTGATGTCGTTGGCCGGGTCGCCGGTTGTCGTGCTGACAACCTGATTGCGTTGCAAAAAGTCCCAGAGCCCGGCGACGCCGTCAACGTGGAGGTGAGTATTGACCTGACCGATGTGGAAAGCGGCGACACCCCTATCCGTCGCGCTGATTTCAACCTGCCCGGACTGGGGGTCTTGCTCGCCCGGTTGTCCTTGCGTCTGCGTCACTGCGTCTTTGGCTTCGGGTTGTCGGGTCCGCCACCGAAGTTGACGCTTCCGATCTCCCAGGCCGCCACCGATTGGTTGTCGGCGTTGATGGAGACGTTCGTGCCGTTGCCGGTCGCGGACTGTTGCGCCACCCCGGCGTCCTGCTGAGCCACCGCCTCGGATCGCGATGCAGGTTCATCGCCGCCGCGATCGTGTTGGACAACGTAGCCCCACACCCCGGCCCCGGCGAAGCCCAGGGCGCCGAGTACCAGCACGATCCACCACCACCCGGGCTTGCCGGCGGTCAGGAAGTTGATCGCAAACGTCACGGTGACGGTGGAGACTGCGGCCAGCACCGCGGGTGGCCAATACCGCGATACCACCGCCCGCACCGACATCTGCATCACCTTCCATTTATGCCTTCGCCAGACCAACCCGCCAGCCTACGCGATTGGTACGACACAAGAGACGCTCGCCGAACTGCTGCGCGCGGTCCCACCCACATAGGTTCAGGTGGCGAATTTCGCCATTGCAAGGCGCCGTCTGGATCAGGGTTGGTAGGTGTCGGCGTCCTGGGTGCCGAAGTCATCGATCACCTGCAATGTGCCTTGGACAGCCACTGCGATCAGCACCGTCGCGACCACCAAGGCCACGACCAGTCCGCCGAGCCACGGGAACTTGCGCGAATCATTCATGCTCGTCACAGCTTTCGGCCTGCCTCCACGGCGAGAGCGCATCTCGAATCATCATTACCAGGCTGTCCCGCTGGCGCGGGTGGAGCTTGAGCGCACTCTGCAGTTCGTTGCTCAGTCGAGGCTGCTCAGCCAGGCAGGCGATGGCGCTGTCCCAGCTGGGACCCCAGCGCCGAGTCGCGCGCACCCGCGCGCTGTCGCCAGATGCATGGTCTGGGATGGCTGCGGTCGCCTGTATCAACCATTCGATCCCTTCGTTGTTCCCCCTCGGCGAGGCGGCATACAACATCCCCGCCAGAGGTCCAACCGCTGCCGCGGCCCAAAACTCCCTACCCGCCTTCGCCGACGTGACCAGCAACGCCTCCGCGTATTCGACCGCTTCGGCCGGCGAGGTCACCCACGAGCACGGATCGTCATTAGGAGTTTGGCATATCATCTTGTCCTCCTTGGGAATTGGAAAGCCGCTGCAACAGAGTTACTGACTGTGCGAGGAGGGTGCTCGCCGGCGGCCTCATTGGCGAGCTCATCCTGCGGCCGCCGGCCGCACGCGGCGGCGGGTCAGTTCCCAGTGGGAGCCGCGGCCGGGCCGGCCTGCGACGCGGCGTACGACGCCGCGCCGCGCCAGGATCGCCAGCGCGCGATAAACCTCCTCGGCCAACGCAGGCCGCCCGCGGCGCCGGCAGTACTCGGTGACGGCCAGGTGGGCTTGGGTGGCCGACATCGGTTCACTCGCGCCGGTCAGCACCTCAAGAAGTTGGTCGCGTAGCTGCTCGGCGTTCACTGGGTGATCGCTTCGGCGGCGCGGCGGTGACGGGCTACCACCCAGTCCCACAGGTTGCGCGGCTGCTCGACGGCGGGCTGGTCAGCCTGCAGCAGGGTTTTGACCGCGTGGTCGTATTTGGCTACGAAGTCCTGCCAGTCGGGTAGCTCGGTGGTGATGCCGGCCGTTCCGCGGCGCAGCAGCCGGGCCTGCCCGAGGTTCTGCGGGAGCAGCCTCCGGTAGTCGAGGCTGGGACCTAAATGGGAGGACAGCGTCTTAGCGCCGCTGGCCTGGTCGAAGCTTTCTTGGCGGCGGGTGGTTTCGCGTGACCACTGTTCGCCGCGCTGCAGCATCTCCATTTCGGCGGCTCCGTACATGATCAGCGCGGCCGGGAAGGTGTCGCGCAGTTCGCGGGCGTATGTGCTGCCATAGACGGTGTCGAACTGGCTGGAGGCCTGCACCGACAGCAGCAGGTTGACACCCAGGCCGCGGCCTTCTGAGACGTGCCGGCGCAGTGCCGGCATCGGGGCGACGTTGGCGGCCTCGTCGATTACCAGCAGCAGCCGGTGCAGCATTTCCTTGCGGGCTGTCTTGCCGCGCCAGCTGCGCACCAGGTGTTCGAGCAAGGTGACGGCGGCCCCGGCGATCGATCCTTCGGCGGGGGCGAGGATGAACAGCGTCGCATCGGGTTCTGACAGAAACGACGCATCGAAGCAGGGATCGTTGATGCCGCGCAGCGCCAATCGCATCCACGGGGTGACCGCCTTGCGCATGGTCAACGCGATGCTGTCGCGCTGGCGGGGGTCCATGGCCAGGGTGCGCATCAGCGCGTTGCGAAACAGCGGCTGGCTGGACACGTGCCGCGCGGCGCTGTGCCAGCCCGGTGCGTCGGGGTCCTTGTCGTCTTTTGCCAAGTTGTCCACGGCCAGCAGCACCCATTTGATGCCTTTGCCGTTCCCGCAGGGGGAAGCCGCGTACAGCATTGCCGCCAGCGGGGCCTCGGTGTTGGCTTCCCAAATTCCGGCATCGGACACCTGATCGATGCCCGAGCCCAGTCCGACAGCCGACATTTGCATCATGGTGTTGGCCGCGGTCACCGCTTGATCGGGCGTGCTGATCAGCGCGGTGGGATCAAACGAGCGGACCTGCGCATCTGCTGGGTACACCGGCGAGTAGTCCGGCCGCAGGTCGATCACTTGCTTTGGGCCCCAACGGCGTTGGCACACGAGCCACATCAGATCGTCTTTGGACGATACGCATACCGTGGGCCCTCCCCACAACACCGTCGCCGGGGCTAACACGGCGCGCGTCTTACCAGTTTCGGTGGGGGCGGACACCAGCAGGTGGCAGGCGCCGTCAGCCAGCGATAGCTTGTTGGTCGAGCCGTCGCGGCTAAACCCGCAGTACGGCGAGGACGGGGGACGATACATCGCTAGAACCTTCTGGATGGGATCGGATCGCCGGGTGGGTCGTCGCGGCGCGTGGGAAACACCCCCGGGCCGGTGAGGTCATCGGGTTGCAGGAAGCCGAAATCGACGTCGTCGACCTCTTCGGGTGGGCGCATCGGCCACCAGTCGCGGGCCCCGTCAACGGCCAGCCAGCCTTCCGTGATGCCGTAGATGCCGGCGGTGAGCAGCGCGGCCGGGATTTGGGCCACCAGCCACGGCACCGCTGCCGCTGACACCAGGGAATCGCCGGGCTCATACAGCAGCGGCAGCGGCAGACCGACCACCGCCGCTGCCCACATGAACGCTGCGATCGGGTACGCGCGCAGTTCGCCGGGGATTAGCTGGGCCATGCGGACGGACATGGCTTTGCCCGCCGGCCACCCCAGCGGCGCCAGCGCTGCCGCCGTCATAAGAATGACCCAGTCAAACATTGCGTACGGCGTTTTGATTGGCCGCGCATACCAGGGATTAATAACGTCGTCGTCGGCGGGATCGACCCGCGCTCCGGTGCGTTCGGTGTCGCGGTCTCTTATTTGGCGCGCGAGAATTTCTGCACGCCTTTTCTGGAATATGAAAGTGCGTTGATTGCGGGCGATCCACTTGCGGCGGATCTCGTCGAACCGATCAGCAGGCGCTGGCATCAGCAGCATCCCCCACGGCTCGTACAGGCTCAGTGTAAAAGTCGTCGAGACGTTGCGCGACGTCCAGCAGAAAGGTCTTCAACTCGCTCGCGCAGCGCGATACCCCGGTGCATTCGGCGCCGCGCCGCGCCGCGTCGATCGCAGCTGTGCATAGGCTGAGCTGCTCTGATATCCGCACGGCAGGACTTTCGCCGGCCAGCACCCGCTGCGCAGAACCTTCTTGCCAGCCCAACGCGACATCGAGACGCGCGAGCGTTTTGAGCGCGAGCCCACCATCGCGCTCGGCGGCCTTATACAGCGTCGACGGGGCTGGGCCGCCCGCGGCTGCTAGGTCTCCGCGGGTCCAGCGCAACTGCGCCAGGCGGTCCTCGACGAAAAATAGCAGCCGCCTTACTCCGTCTGCCGGTAATGCGTTCACACAAAAGACGGTAACAACCGATCTAGTTATTTCGCTACGGCCGTGGAATATCTGTTATTCCACCCCTTAGGCTGACCCCAAGGGATAAGGAGGCCAGCGGATGCGTGTTGTTATCGGCGCTGTGTTCACCGCCATCATGGGATGCGTTTTCACCCTGATGACGGCAGCGATCTTCGTGATCCAACACTTGTTTGCCAGCCTTATGCTGGCCAGCCTGGCCGCCGCAGCCCTGGTTGCCACCGTGCGTCGACGCCAGACCCGGCGGTCACAGCCTGGCTTGGGATATCCCGCCGCCATGACGGGCCCGCAGCTGCCGCCGGTGAGCCGGTCGGCCGCACCAGAGATGTCTTCAGCGGTCTCGCGTCGCCGCTGCTTGCCAAGCCTGCCGCCCGGGCGGTGCCTGCCATGAGCAATCCCCCGATCGACCACGAGCGCGATTGCGTGATCGCGATCACCCAAGCGTTCCTCGCCGACGTCGACCGCGACGGCCTGGGTGCCGTTCGGGTCGACTCCTGCGCTGAGATCGACCCCCCCGCTGAGATTGACCCTTCCGCCGAGGTCGGCGATGCGCACGACGCACCGATCAGCCATGGTGCCGCGCGGCCCGAGGACACCATCGACGTCGGCGGCCGTGCCGCCGCGGGTCCCGTCCATCTGGGTGCGTGTCGGCCCACCGATGACCCACCCATTGATCTCGACGGCCCCAGCGACTCCGGTGAGCAGCCCAGCACTCAGGGCGCCGACACGAGTGATCCCAACACCAGCGGGCAGCACGACAGCACCGAAACCCCGCTGCCAGGTAGCGATCTCGTCGACCAGCTCACCTCCACCAGCGGAACCGACGATGCCGCAGATAGCCCTGCGGAATCCAAGCGGACCCCCCGCTACAACAAGAACATCGCTGTTGGGTTCGCGGCCGCCACCGTGGTGGCCACCCTGATTGCCAGCGGTGCTCTGCTGGCCATGCGCGGCGACCCGCACACCAGCGAGCCATCCCAACCTGCGGCGGCCAACACCCGGCTCAGTGTTCTTGCCGCACCATCAAGCGCCACCCCGGCGCCCGACAACCAGGACTTGACCATCCCCTACACCGCCACGTCGGTGGGATGCCTACCAGGCTCGACCGCCGCGCAATCCGTCGCCGGGCCCGACTCCACCCAGGCCTGGGTGTGTGTCACCGGCGGCAACGTCGGCCAATATCTCGTGCTCAATCTCGGCCGCAGCATGGTCGTCACTGCCGTGTCGATCACCCCGGGCTGGGTCGGCGCCGACGCGTCGGGCGCCGACCAATGGCACCAGCACCGCGTGCTCACCCGTGTGCAATGGAGCTTCAACGACAGCCCGCCCACCGTGGTGCCCCAAGAGACCGCCAGCGTGCACGGCGAAGCTGCTAAACCCATGCCGACCCGTGGCGTGCTGGCCTCGCGCATCATCATGCTCGTCCAAGAGACCGGGCGCGCACCCGCCGACATCACCCCGACCACCAGCCCGGCCCCCGGCGGTGGAGGTGGGCTCATCGGCGAGGTCCTGGGCCCACCGGCAGCACCCGCGGATCCGGCGCCGATCAGCAGCATCCCCGCGCTGCCCGGGCTGCCCGCCGACTCAACCCACACCGACCCCGCCGACAACACGTTTGCGGTGTCGTCGATCAAAATCTTCGGCCACCCACCCCAGTGAAGGTTTCCACCAACCATGCTCACCAACACCTGGCGCAAGCGCCTCGACGGCACCCACCGCGCGGTTCGCCGCGGCGCACTCATCGTCGGCCTCGCCTCGTGCAGTGTCGTGGCCATCGCCACCATCTGGGGGTGGATCTTCAACGAGCCCATCGACGTGGCCGGCCCAGCGCGCAGCGCTGTCAACCGTACCGCCCTGGTCGGCTCCTATGCCCAAGACTGTGTGACTCGGTGGCTTACCGCCACCGCAGCCCATCAGCAGGTACTGCACGACTGCTGGTCGCTGCGCGACCCGATCCGGCTGCCCACCACGCCCGCGCTCATCGTCACCTCCCCGGCTGTCTCGGCGGTCACCCTGGTCGGCGACACCGGTGGCGCCCAGCAGTGGAGCGTGGTCATCAGCGTCTCCGAGCGGGCATTTGAGGCCGCCACCCCCCGCACCGCCTACTACCGGCTGCCCGTCGTCTACAGCACCTACGGACTGCGGGCCAGCGCGCTACCGGCCCGGGTCAACGGGCCCGGCGCCGGCGCGGACGCGCCGCTGGGCTACTCCACCGCCGTCGCGGACACCTCACCCGCTTTCGCCACCGTCAGCGGATTCATCACCAGCTTTTTGACCGGCGCCGACGGCCTGGAACGCTACGTCACCACCAGCTCCGGGCTGCTGCCCGCCGCCGACTACCGCTCCGCCCAAGTCATCAAGCTCGTCGCCAACCACGCCGCCGGGGATCACGACGTCCCCGCTGAGGGCGCCACCGTGCACGTGTTGGCCACCGTCAACGCCGTCACCAGCCAATACGCCCCGCTGCAACTGGACTACCCGATCGTGTTGACCGTCACCAGCGGCCGCTGGAGCGTCTCAGGGCTGGACTATGCGCCCCTGCTCGCCGAGGGCGCCGAACTGACCCCCGTCATTCCTACCGCCGCCGCGCCGCGCTAGAGCAGCCAGGAGCCATCCAACATGAGTCTTACGCACCTTCCCTCAGCGATCCTGACCGCCACACTGCTGCTGCGGTTGGCACGGCTCGTGCGCTATCGCTACTACCTGCGCGCGCTCATCCGAACCGGCCTACTGAGCGCCGCCGTCGCCGCGGGCGCGCTACTGCTGGCCGCGTCCGGCCACGCCATCAACGCCGGCCCCATCCTGGGAGCCCTCCCGCTGTCATTGCACTAATCACGAAAGGAAACCTGACATGAATATCGCCTCGGCCCCAACGGTTTTGGCCGCCACCGACCTGGTTTCAGGCAGCCACTCCCTCTACACCATCGGCGTGGGGGTGCTGGTCGTGCTCATCCTGCTTGGCGGCGGGGCACGCGCGGCCGGCGCCTTCTTCGGCGGGCGCATCGGGGCCACCGTGGCCTGGGCCCTGACCGCGGTCATCGTCGCCGTCGTCGTCGGCTCCGGCTACGCCATCTACACCTCGACCAAACGCACCGTCGACCGCACCGGCATCACCACCGGCCAATTCGGCCAGTAACCCACCCGCGGCCCCGACACTTCACCCCGCGACCGTCACCCGATTCGCGGTCACAACGCCCGAGGAAAAGAACCCATGACCGAGTCAGCGCAGCTGTTCAAAGGTGTGCACGACACCCCCGTCTACACCGACATCCTGTTCAAAAAGCCGCTACGACTGGGGGTGGCGATCAGCCTCTACGGGGGCACGGCCTTGACCGTGGCGCTCACCATCCTCGCCCTGGACTCCGGGCACGCCCGCGCCATCTTGATCTACGGCCTGACCCTCACCGGCGCCGCCGCCGGCGGCGCAGCACTGATCCCCCGCCAGCGGCCCACCCTGCGCTTCCGCATTGCCAGCGCATGCCGCGCCCTGCGCCCCACCCTGGCCAGCAGCGCCAGCAACCCGCTGCTGGCGCCACCGCACACCGTCATCGGCAACCTGAGTTTCACCGCCCACGGCGTCTACGCCCACTATCTGATCAGCGGATTGCCCTACTACCTGCAATCCACCAAACGCCGCATCGGCGTGGCCGACCGCCACCAAGCCCTGGCCCGCGAAATCCCGGCCGGCACATGGGTCTTCGGGCTGTCCGTGCCCCAAAACCAACGCCAACTGCTGCGCGCCATGCTCGATGGCCACCGCGACAAACACCGCTGGATCAACGCCTGCCGGCAGATGGCGCCCGTCATCACCGCACAAACACCCCGCACCCGCATCTACTGGCTAGCCATGCCCGTCGACGCCGGCCGGGCAGGGCACAGCCCCGCGGGCCAAGTCGCCAAATTGCGCGACTGGGTGATCGGCCGCGACAAAGACTGCGACGACTCCGTGGCCGCCTACCAGCGACTGGCCCACAACATCATCACCGCCATCCCCGAAGAATTCGGCCCCCAACCAGTCAGCGCAGACATGATGGACTGGTTCTGGCGCCACAACGCCTGGCGCGGAGTGTTCAACAACCCCCTGCCCCGCCGCGCCACCACCGGCCAGCTCGACACCACCGCGCTGCCGGTCGCTGTCTTCGACGACGGCGACCAGCTCCACCACGGCGGGCGCACCCTGCCGCTGCGCCTCGTCGCCACCGCACTGGCGGGCGCGGCCGCCGCGGCCGGCGTCTTCGTCGGGCCCCTGCTCGCCGCCCCACCCGCCGCCCTGGGCGCGGTCGCGCTGCTGGCCTGGACCGCCGGCATCCGGCGCATCCCGTCCTGGAACGCAACCCTGCGGGTATCCAGCCCCGACGGCAGCTATCCCGACAGCTACCAAGCCATCCTGCCCATCGTCGACATGCCCAAGGCCGGCATCGTGTTTCCCGGCTCAGAATTCCTGCAAGCCCTCGACGACCTCGACACCGGCGCCACCTTCGACTTCGCCGTCAACCTCGTCACCTTAAGCCGCGAAATGGAATTCGTGCGCAACGACCGTGCCAAAGGCAACATCGACGACCAGTTCACCCAGCGCCGCGACGTGCGCAACGGCGACGCCGAACTCATCGCCACCTGGCGCCAACTCGCCGAATACAACCGCCAACTCGAAGCCAACATCGACGAACGTCCCCTGCACGCCGCCTTCGTCATCGCCGTCGGTGCCCCCGACCCGCGCACCCTGGACTACAGCGTCAAACGCCTGCGCGAAGAACTCACCCAATCGGGCCAAATCGCCATCCGCCACTACCGCGGCGCCCAGACCAAACTGTGGGCGGCCTTCAACCCCGCCGCGCCAACCCATAAAACCACCGTCGACCAGTTCGCCCAACCCACCACCACCAAAAAATGGTCACGGTTTGTGCCGTTCACCTCCTCCATGGTCGGCAACAGCACCGGAATCTTGTTGGGATTCAACCGAAACAACGCACTCAACAGCGCAGTGCTGCTCGACCTGCCCGCCGCCGCCCGCCGCAACCACAGCCCGTGTCTGGTGTGCAGCGGCGCCCTAGGATACGGCAAATCCTATTCCGCCAAACGCATCACCCGAGCCGAAATCGAGCGCGGCACACAAGCATTCATCGTCGACCCCGGCATCGAATGGCAAAAAGCCCTCTGCGACGTCGACAACAAAGCCATCATCGACATGGCGGGCAACCACTTCAGCTGCGACCCGCTGCGCACCTTCCCGCCCCACCACGCCGGCAGCTACTGGCTGGACTACATGATTCCCATGATGAGCCTAGACCCGCGCAGCGTGGCGGTGAGCCGCCTGCGCACCATCTTGCAAGCCGATGCCCGCCAACGGCTCGGCATCACCAGCACCGCCGCTCTCATCACCTACATCAGCCACATCCAAGCCCCCGCGACCGGCCCCGACACCCGCTCACCGCAAGTCGCAAAACTCGCCGACGACCTCGCCCCCATCGGCGCCGCCCTGCAATCGTGGGCCACCTACGACTTCACCCAAGCCATCTTCGACGCCACCCTGCCCGTGCCCGACCTGGCCAGCCTCGACGTCACAATCTGGCTCACCGGCAGCCTCGATCTGCCCACCGCCGATGAAATGAACACCCCCCACCTCTACGAACGACTCTCCGACCGCAAACGCGCCTCAGTGGCCATCTACAGCATGCTCGTGCGACTGGCCAGAGTGACGTTCTTCGCCGACAGCGCCCGCTTCGGGCTCATCGTCCTCGAAGAAGCCGGCGCCCTGCTCAACTCCCGCGCCGGCGCCGACGACGCACACCTGATCAGCCGCCGCGCTCGCAAGCACTACACGGGGTTGCTGATCATCACGCAAAACCCGGTCAAAGACCTAGCCCTCACGGGCGATGAATTCATTACCCAGCAGTTGATCATGCCGTTTGAAAACGAAGACCTCGCACGCCAAGTCGCCGCTAAAGTCGGCATCCGCCTCGAGGACTACCCCGACATCGAAGAGTTCTTCCTCGCTCAGCCCTCACCCGAGGAAATGCGCGACCCCACCGCATTCGACGACCTCGACACCGGCGCCGGCGCCCACCGAGGCGCCCGGCAAGGCTACGGATTCTTCATCGACGAGTTCCGCCGCAAATCACCCATCTGGGTGGCCACCGAACCCGACACCGCCGTGCACCACGCCTACGACACCACCCCCGGACGGGCGGCATGACCACCGCCCCAACCACGTTCGGCCAACGCGCCGCCGAATACCTCGGCTACCAAATGGCCACCCGGCCCCGCCTCCGGCGCCTGACCGCCTTCTGGGTGATCACCCACACCCTGGGCGCGGCCGCGATCGGCGCCGCCCCACCCGCGGCCGCCTCCACCCTGGCAGGCGCGCTCAACTGGACCGGCGTCACCGACAGCCACGGCGTCCCGGTGGGCAACTACTACCTGTCAGTGGTCAACACCAGCGAAGCCATCACCAAAGCAGGCCCGGGCCTAAGCTTCGACCCCTCAAGCTGGGCCCGGTGGCTGGCCAACGCGCTGACCGTCGGACTGACCCACGAAAGCATCGTCGAAATGCTGCAAGCCCAAGCCGCCATCTACATCTTCATGATCGCCATGTCGCTCTGGCTGTTGCGGTTCGCCATGTCCAACACCTGGCTGTTGTGGCTGGCCACCTGGTTTCGCCCCGTGTTCGAGACAATTCGGGTCATCCTGGCCGACCTGTGGGTCTTTCCCATCTGCCTCATGCTGGGTCTGGCAGTGGGCGCATTCCATATCCTGTGGCATGGCCGCAAAGGCTTCGGATCGGGAATCATGGTGTCCACCGTGGCCATCGGCGTGCTGGGCATCGTGCTCACCCACGACCCGCTGTCCGACCTCTGCAGCGAAAACGGGCTGCTGACCCAAGGACGCAACCTAGGTTTCAGCGTCTCCCAAGCGGCGTTCAACAACGGCTCCATCACCATCGGCGGCGGCCAAGCCCAGCTTCAACACCTCACCGGCCTCATCGCCGACACCACCTTGCGAATGCCGTTGCAGCTGATGAACTTCGGCACCACCGTCGATGACATCGGAAACTGCGGAAACGCCTACACCGCGGCCATGCTCACCCCCCACGACGGCAGCGACCTCGCCGGCCCGGCCCACGCCATGGCCTCCTGCGGAGCACCACAAGCCCTGTCCTTCGCCCAGCACGTCAGCGGCGCCAACCTCGCACTCGGCAGCTGCTACGGCCTACTCGGGGCGATCTTCGCCTTCTTCGTCTGCTACGTCACCTACAGCTACGTCATGGTGTGCTGCGCGGCCTTCATCAACGCCCTGCTGTCCATCGTGGCCGCCGCGCCCGCCATGATCCACGGACACCCGCGCCGGCGTGCCGGCCGGCGCATCAAAATGTTCTTCAAACACGCCGCCCTGGTCTTCGCCTACACCACCTACATCTCCATCGCGGCGATGATCGTGCTGAAAATGGGTGCCCGCAGCGGCTACGCCGATCAAGTCGGCATGACCCACCCGCTGGCCCGGCTGTTCATGATCGCCATCATTTCCGTCGTCGCCATCGGCGTGTTCTGGTGGCTCAAACGCGAACTCGGCGATCACACCCGCCAGGACTTCACCCACTCGATTAGCGAACTCGGCCGCCGAGGCCGCGAAGGCTACCAACGCGGACAAGACGCCTACGACCGCGCACGAGACCTCAACTCGCGCGCACCATGGGCCAACAACCCCGACCCCGACCAATCCGATACCCCCGACCAGCCCCTCACCGGCCCCCCCGTCAACGGCCGCCCACCCGGCGGGCGGCCACCCTCACCCGGAAGCCCGCGCCACCACACCCCGGGCCCCCCACCTAGTCCGCCCCCCGCCACCGGTGCGACCGCAGCCAGTGACAGCGCACCGGTTGCCGGCGCGGGCACCGCTGACGGGGCAATGGTGGCCGGAGAAGCCGCGACCGCCGTCGTCGCACCCGAAGCGGTGGCCGGCGCCGCTGTCGCCAGCCAGGTCACCCAGCGCCTGCACCGCGACCGCAGCCGCGGCGCCCGCGCGGACAGCGGCCAGCCCGCCCCGCCCAGCTCCTCACCCCAAGGCGGGGCCGCGGTACCGAACGTCGCCCAACCGGCCCCAGCACCAGCGACGGGCCGAGCCGGCACCACACGCCGCACCCCCACCCAGCGCGCCACCTCCGGACCCGCATCGGATCGTCAACCTCCCGACGCGCGCCCTCAACCCGACCGAGACCGCACCCCACTCGCCGACACGAAACTCCCGTGAAAGGCCGCTAAAACAATGGGGCCGACGCCGCACGGATCGCCGCGCTCGCCCGCGACATCGACAGGGCACCCAGAAACAACCGCACGGCAGCCGTTGTCTGGGACATAGCGGCCGAGCTGTGCCAACGGGCGGCCGACGTGATCGACAACATGGGGGCCGCCACCGATGCTGGTGCCCGGCGCAGACTGCTCGCCGGGACCAAACATCTCAATCGCACGGCGGCGCTTGGCCAGTGGATACCCGCCTACCAGCAACAGCTGGACAATGAGCTACTCCAAGCGCTTCGAGATCCCGAACCCGGCCCCCACGACTCGTCGGGCAGCAGGGATCAACTTATAACTCGAATGGTTTGGGTTGTTTTGTGATTTCGCGACGGTTATGCGGGGACGCGTAGTGGTCGGCGGCCTTCGCGGCGGAGCTCGCCGTCGATGTCGGTAGGTGCCGTATCGGTCGCCGCCCGTACGGGAATCCCCTTGCGGGCTTACTAAACAATCAGTTTCGTTCGAGTTACTAAGGCGACCCTGGTGCGTCCGCCAGGCTTGCGCCGCCAGGCTTGCCTAGTGCCGCCAGGCCGCCAGGCTCGGCGGTGAGGAGTTTCGTTACTGGTATCAAGCACTCGATGGCAAAGATCATTCTGCGCGATCACCGCGTGTGTGTGCCGCTCCGCTGCCAAAGCACTTGGACACTCGCGATTTCGCTTCTTTCGAACATGTCGGACCGCGAAGCAATCATGATGCAGCTGCCTGCTGCCTCTGTAGCGGAACCGGGCTGATGCCAAGCAGATCGCGAAAACCACCGGCTGTACTGAGATGCCGCACGAGGTGCTCAACGTAGCCGGGGCTGTAGGTGTAATCGCCATGCGGCTCGTCATAGCGGCAGTACTGCTCTTTCGTCCGCTCGGGGTGCACGCTCCCGACCGATGGCCGTACTGATTCAACTTTCCAGGCTTTAATGAAATGGCCCATTGTGAACTTGAACGGAATTTGCGCTGCAACCGCTTTTACGACTTGATTGGGTTTCAGCCAGCCGCGGTTGCTGACGTCACGCTGCTGTTCGCGGACGATCACCAGACCGGTGTCCCTGAGCGCGGTTTTCTGCTCCTCCGTCATGTCGGCCGCCCGCACGAACCGGATCGGCAGGCCCGATGCCGGATTCTTGACCAGTTCCAGAAACACGCGCAGGCGCAGGTCATACTTGTCATCGTCCCGTACTTCATCGGGCAGGGCCTCGGCGCACCGGACGATGAACCGGTTCAGCTCGTTCGGCAGCTTCGCGTGCAGCCGTTCGAGCGCTTGCTGGCCCTCCGTCGTGAAGGAGCCGATGAAGATTGGGAAACGCAGTTTGGTCGCTAGTGAGAACCGGACCCCAAACTGCAAGGTCAGATGCTCCTCGAAATTGAGCAGCAGGGCCTGCGACTTCCCGCCGACCGCCAGTGCCAGCTCCTGCTGGAACCGCGTGTACCGGTGCTCGATCTTGTTCCGCAGCGCGATGAAGAATTCGATGTTCGCCCGCACGGGGGTCTGATCTGGCCACCGTTCAGCGACGCACTTGGCCAGTTCCCACAGCTTCGGTTCTCCGTCGACCCGCTCCAGCCGACGCGGGTTGTCCTTTTGGCGGTAGCGGCAATCGATGCGATCCCGCTTGAACTCTGCATGCAACAGGTAGAGCCACGCCAGGTGCATGTGGACGACGAAGCCCTCGAACGAGCGGGGCTCTGATGGGTCGTTGTACAGGCGAACGGCGAGGCAAGCTTCAGCACAAGCAGCATCAGCGGACGCCTTCCAACGGGCGGGGCGCGGCACGGTAGATCACTCCTTTCGGCAGGTCAGCCTACCGCCCGACGCCGCTAACCCCTGGATGTCGCGCGCTTCGATTTTCGGCGTGTCGGCCGCAACATCCGACAGTTTGTCGCTAGCCGCGAGACAATGTAGGGCTGCGCTGTTACGGCGTGGCTGACATCACTGGGTGTCCGTGCGGTGATGGCCATCGGCATGGCGTGCGCCCCTACCGGGAGCCGGTCGGTCTCGGCGCACCTAGCCCGTCCTCTGATTGGGGAAGTCGGAGGACGGCCGGGCAAACCAAGCAAGGGCGAGGAAGGAGGTTATACGGATGGCGAAGTCAAGCAGCCGCAAGGTCACGAGTCCGAAGGTCGCCAAGGAAGCATCAGGCCTCTTACGCGACGGCCGGACATCGACAAAGACAAAGTCTGTCGCCGCAAGCGCATTAGCGCAGGCCAAGGGCAAGAAGAAGTAGCACACCCAGGCACTCCAACGGGGCCGGCTCCTCCGTTGGGGGGCCGGCCCCACCGCTGTATTTGCTGCCTTCTACGTAGTATCGGGGAGCTCATTAATAGTGGAGAAACCTAGGATATGGACGCCGACACATATTTGCACAGTGTGCTCTCGAAAATTACCGCTCCCACGGGAGTGAGTGGCCCGGGAAATATCATCCGCGCCGGGTTACTCCCCTACGTCAGCCAGTGGGCTGGTCGCCAGCTCGTATCTCTCGATGTCTCAGGCTCGTACGCAAAGGGCACGGCGATCCTCGGCGGTACCGACGTTGACTTGTTTGCATCGTTAAGACCCGAGACGAGCCAAACGCTGAAGGAGATCTACGACAGCCTTGCTAGTTATCTTGGTGGGCAGGGCTTCTCGGTCCGTCGACAGAACGTATCTATCAACGTCACGTATCAAAGCAAGTCAGTTGACATCACGCCTGGCAGGCTCCGGAATGCCTACAGCACTGATCACAGCATTTGGGTATCGCGCCAAAATACTTGGCAACAAACGAATGTCGGCAGGCATATTCAGAGCATCGGAGGGTCTGCTCACACTGACGTCATTCGGCTCATGAAGCGTTGGCGGAAGCTGCACTCGCTCGAGTTTCCGTCTTTTGCGGTAGAGCTCGCGGTCCTACGTGGTCTGCAACAGACGTCGCGTTACAGCGGTCTCGCAAGTCGTTTCAACCTCGTTCTGGAATTTCTGCGCGATCGAATTGGGACAGCACAGCTCATCGATCCGGCGAACAGCAACAACGACGTCGCAGATGAGTTGACCACTGCGGAGAAGACATCGATCGCCACGCAGGCGAGGCAGTCACGCAACGCGACGTACTGGGAGCAGGTGGTGTGGTGACCCGGCCCGATCCATCCTCACCCTCGGGTATCGAGGTGTATTTCCTTGCGCTGCAGGAACAGTTAGCAGCGTCGCTAGGACTTACGAAGGTCATTCCGCATCCCGTCGGCATGGGGGACGAAACCGAGGGGAACTGGGTCCAGATGCTGTCTGCACACTTGCCACGGCGCTACCAGGTTGTCGACAAGTGCTTTGTCGTCGACCATCGCGGGGAATGTAGCCAGGAGATCGATATCGCACTCTGCGACCGCCAGTACACAACACTCATTTTGCGAGCTGGCACTCGCATATTCGTGCCAGCGGAAGCCGTCTACGCCGTCTTCGAAGTCAAGCAGCGCACTAACCGAGATTACGTCCGGTACGCCGCGGAGAAAGTCCAATCCGTACGGAAACTTGAGCGGACCAGCGCGCCGATTGTGCACGCCGGTGGCGTCATCAAGGAACCGAGTGCACCCAAGCCGATCCTCGGCGGATTACTCACAACTACTTCAGACTGGACAGTGCTCGGGGTACCGTTCGTGGACGCATTGCACAACCAAGTCGCCGAAGGTCGTTTGGATATCGGCTGCATCGTCAAAGTGGCGGGCTGGGAAGCAACCTACAGCGATCAGCCAAGCGTAAGTCGAAGCGTGCCAGAGCACGCCCTCGTCTTCTTCTATCTCCGGCTTCTCGCGGCACTTCAACAACACGGCACAGTGCCGGCAATGGATTTCGGCGCGTGGAGCGGCTTTCTGCGGCACGACAGCGTCGAGTCGTAGCCGGAGACGTGCATCATTGGCGGGCTCGAGGCATACTGAGCCCTCGTTCATTCAACGCCTTCCACCTGACATGGGCTATCGGCGGGCTGGGTGTCGGTGGCTTGGGCGGTCTTCTGCAGTTCGGGGAGACTCTCTTCGAGAGCGGCCTCGTCGCGGATCTCGATGCCGCCGGTGGCCTTATTTACCGAGATGTTGCTCGCTGCGCCCAGTCGTAGGCGTCGTCGTGCGGCAGCACCTTCAGCAGGGTGTAGACGTCGCCGGAGTCGGGGGCCAGCAGGATACCGCGCCAGAACTGATCAATACGGATCGACCGAAACCGGGGATTGCGCGCGTTGTTGATTTTCTCCAGGTGACGTCCTGTGTGGGTGGCGGTGTCGAACTCGTCGAACACCTCGGTGACCCGTTTGGCGACTGGCTTCTCCAGCTTCACCAGGTCAGACAGAAAACCTGTCGATGGCGAGGGTCGGCATGTCGGTGGCTGCTCCCCAAATCTGTTGTCAGCGTGTAGCAGGACTCACTTACGGTGCCGTGGACCCGATCCCGCCGGGATATCGGCGAGCGGCTTCCACCCCTTACCGCCCTTGGCGATTGCGGCGGCCATGCGGTCGTAGGCTTCCAAGACAAGTCGCTTGGTGCGGAACTCGCCGAGGTCACGTTCCTCGTTCTTCCGGACGACCGGGAAGGAGTCGAGGACATGTTCGGATTCGTCGCGGTCGAGTCCGTATACGTGGAGGAAGCCGGCGTCGAGGTCGGCACGAATAAGCGCGCGACGGTCGGGATCCCAGTGAAAGGGCGGGCCGTCATGGCCAAGGTCCTTCGCATACGGCTTGAGACGCCACGAGGTGTAGGAAAGTTCGAGAACGTACGGAGTTACCCACTCACCAAGCGACAACTGTCTGTGCCATAGCGCTCGATCATCGAAGGTCTCTGGCGTTGGGCCAGCTAGCTGCTTGATGATGTTGTAGGTCATATGAGTGCCGCTCAACTTCTGCCGTGCGACGTAGTCGAAAACAAGAGTTGACCAGACGGCTTGTAGGCGGGGTGCCGACGCGGGCTCGGCTAGGAAAGCAACCGGAAAAACATGGCCCACTGCCGAAGCTGGCAACACCGATGGCAGGAGGGTGCGCGAATCGCTGGAGCGAGCAATATCGCGCCAACCAAGAAGCCAGTCCCGATCCCAGCGGCCCGCGAGTCTCGCAGACACCTCGCTTCGATCAATCCAGTAGCGGGCAAGGACCTCCATGTCCGGATCGTCATGCTCCTTGTCCGATGGTCGAGGCAGGGAGCCCACGTTCAGTTGGGCTTGGGTCGCACCCCGATAGGTGGAGAAACGGTGATCGAAGTGGCTCAGCATCTTCGCCTCATAGAGAGGCACATACTCCTTGCGCCCGTGTTCGTAAGACCAACCATTGAAGTGAGCACGGGACAGGTCGTCGGCCTGATGGAATAAGTGCGAATCAGACGCCATGTTGAAAAGACCCTGACTGAAAGACAATCCCCATGCGTTGCCGTCAGGATCATCATCACGGATGAGTACGGGGTGACGGTTGTATATGCCAAGAGTGATGTCGGCGTCGACGCGGCTGCGGAACATCGGCAAGGTGCCTGTATTTGGGTTCATCCTCAGCACCTCGTTTGGTGCCAAGGCGAAACGACGTGACGCGAGGTCGGCGATGTGGCGGGTAAGGAAGGCGAATCGAGTTTTCTTGATCGTGTGTCGGCTGCCGGTCATCACGGTGACAGCGAAGCGTACCCGGTGGTCTACGTCGCGGAAGATTTTGTCTTCGTTTTCGAAGTCGTAGAAGGCATATAGCCGCTTGGCGCTCAGCGTATCCGAGAAGAAAGCCGAGGTTGTCTTGTCGGTGGCCAGGCCCGTGGGCGTGAGGATGCCGGCGGCACCGTGCGGTCCGACGACGGTGCGCATGGTTTCAGCGAACAAGCTGTAGGTGTTGATCTTTCCTGTAGCCGTCAGCGGGTACCGGCCGCCGCGAACGAAGTGAGTTGTTGCCTCCGACTCGCGAGCGGCGTCCCGATAACGCTGATACAGCGGGAGGTCTGTCGTCGCGAGTTTCTCGATCATCTTCTTGCGGGCCGCCGCATTCGGCGCGTCAGCGATATCGTTACGACCCAAGTTACTGAAGAACTGTTTGTCCTCCATCTGCAGCGTTTCCCAGGGCGGATTGCCGATCACGCAGGAGAAGCCGCCGCTCCAGCCGGTCGCCGGGTCTACTTGTCCGCCGTCACCAACTGTGAAGATGGTGGGAAATTCCAAGTGCCAGTGAAAGAACCGGTACTGGCGGGCGAGTCTCCCAATCTGCTTGGTGATGCTCGAAGGTACGGTTTGTCCTTCGGACAGGGCGCGCAGGGTTGCGTGGGTGATCCCGTGGCCGGAACTGTGCGCCCCGGTTTTAAGCTGGACGAATGCGGCACACCACGCGTCAGCGGTCAGCTTAGCGGCTTTGAGGTCGCGATCGTGTTCGAGCTTGCGCCAGGCGTCGGCACGAGCGCGCAGTTGGGCGAGGTCGGCGATGGTGCCGGTGTCGGCCTCCTGGGCGGCCTTATGGAATTGGCCAGTGTCGACGTTGAGTGTCTCCGAACCGAATTCGAAACTGAGCTGGTCGGTGTCGGCTTCACATTCGGCCTTGTTGCGGGCCTTGAGTTTGGTGGTCCAGGCTTTGTCATCGTCGCCGAGGGCGACGAACGCGGTATCGGGAATGTTGTTCTTCAGCAGGGCGGGGGTGGTGCCGAGCAGGGTGTTGCCTACGCGGAAGTGTGCGTCGAGGAAGGGCAGCGGCCGGCTGGCGTCGAAGGCTTCCAGCAATAACGCGACCTTGGTGATCTCAATGGCGAGGTCGTTGATGTCGACGCCGTAGAGGCAGCGTTCGATGACATCGGCGGTGGCGGCGCGGACGGCGGCGGGGCTGGGTTCAGTGTCGCCGGTGCGGACTTCGGCCAGTGCGGTGGCGATGCGTCGGGCTGCACCGACCACGAAATGTCCGCTGCCGCAGGCGGGGTCGACGACGGTGAGCGCCAGCAACGCTTGTTCCGGATCGGACTGCTTCCGCGCGTCGGCGATGAGCGGGTCGAGGGTTTCGGTGAGCACGACGTCGATGAGTTCGGTGGGGGTGTAGTAGGAGCCGGACTTCTTGCGTTCGTTGCCGGCGGCGACGGTGAGGCTGAAGGTGTGGTCGGTGGGGTCGTAGCGAGGGGTATAGGCCAGCAGCCCTTCGTACATGCCGCCGAACTCTTCGCTGTCGAGGTTGCGGTAGTCGACGTTGCGCGGCGTGCCGGTCTGCGGGTCGCTGATCTGGGACAGCGCCTTGATGGCGGCGACGAATGCGTAGTTGGGCAGTCGGGCGCCGTCAAGGATGCCGAGGAAGTCCCGCGCGTACAGCCCGGCGCCCAGGCCGTTGAGGCCGAGGGCGGGCAGGCCGTGGCCGGCCAGGGCGTCGGTGATGATCTGGTGGGCGTCCCACAGGTCGGTGTGGCGTCCGCCGGCGTGGGTGGTGGCCAGTTGGCGCAGCCGGGCGGTGGAGAAGTAGGTGGAGTAGCGTTGCCGGGCTGCGGGTTTGGCGGCGTCGGTATGCAGGAGCTCGCGGTCCTCGGCGACGAACAGCAGGATAAGCCGATAAGCGATGCGCAGTAGGGCGCGGTGCAGGTCGAGGTCGGCGTCAGGCGCGCTGGCCAGCGCGTCGCGAAGGTGGGCGTTGTCCGGGCAGGCCAGAAAGCCGTTGCCGAGCTGTTCCATGGCGACGGCGATGCCGTTTTGCAGATTAAGCCGGGCCCGCGATCCGACGTCGATGGCTTGCAGGCGCCAGCGTTCCAGCCAGCAGTTGTCTAGCCGGGCTTCGGGCAGTTCGGCCTCGGTGTCGACGTCTTCCTCGTCATCGCCCTGGGCGGCAGCGGTCCCGGCTTGTTTGGCGGCTGCGCCGGTGAGCCGGGGGGTGAAGCGGGTGGCGTGCGCGGTGAGGAACAGCAGGCGGAAGTCGGCGTAGAGCTGGTTGGCGAAGATCTCGTCGAGGTCGAATTCGACGTAGGACTGCCGCGACAGCGCGGAGGCGTCGCGGAGCAGCCGCAGCTGGCTGCCGTTGGACAGGATCGCCCACAGCGTCCGGTCTTGGCGGTTGAGGTAGTCCTGCACCATCGACTGTGGTGCGCGGGCGGTGACCCCGGCGGTTTTGGCGTCCAGGGCGACGCGGGCGCCGAGCAGGTGGATGGGCACCCAGGCGGTGGGTGAGGCGGCGTCGGGGTAGGACCAGCGGTGGGAGATCGGGAAGTGTGCTGTAGTGGTATCGCCGAGTTCGCCCTTGATGTCGAGGCCGCCGCTGACGATTTCGATTCGGCCCCAACCGAGTTCGTAAAACAGTGGAAGCAGCCATTTGTCGCGGGTGATTTTGGTGGCCGGGTCGGTGGCCGGAAGTTTGGTGAGCGCTTTGTGCCATTCGGCGTAGGCGGCCAGCATGGCGTCCCAGGCTCGGGCGATGGCGGCGTTGACTGTCATGCCGGGGGGCAGCTGGTAGTCGGCGGCGGTTTGGCCGGGCATCCGCAGCTCGGCGGCGTTGGCTAGGACGTCGCCGGTGAGTACGGTGCCCACGGTGCTGATGGACCGGAACGGGGATAGCGCGCTCATCGGGCGGCCCCGTCTGGGAGGAACACGTAGACGCCGAGCACGTCGGGTGGTGGTAGCAGTTTGGCGGTCACGGTCTTGCCGCCGGCGCGGCTGCCAGTGCGCACGTCGCGGTGCTCGGCGACGAGCTGGTCGGCTTTGTGCCGGCCGGTCGCCTCGAGGTGGCTGTGTAGGTCGGGCAGGCGGTGCAGGGCGCGGGTCAGTTGGGTGTCGGCGAGTGCGTCGGCGACGTTGGCGGTGGGCGGGATGGTGAGCAGCTGGTCGACCTCGTCGGTGGGCAGCCAGTGGATGTGGTCGCCGGTGGCGGTGAAGGCCAGGAAGTGGGCGTCCTCGGCGACCTGGGTAACCGTGGCCCGGGAGCCGGGCAGGGTGACCTCGAAGCGGTAGCGCACCACCAGCAGGGTGGTGACCTTTTGCACGGCCGAGGAGCGGGCCACTGCGGCGCGCCGGCCGGGCCGCAGCAGCGCGGACAGGGTGGGATCGAGGGCGGCGTCGAGCACGTAGCGGGACAGGGTTTCCACGACGGCGTCGACGCGGTTGAGCACGTGGTGGCCGGGCGGCACGGGCAGGGAGCGGTGGAAGTGCAGCCGGTGGTCCTTGGTCACGGGCAGCTGGTTGCGCACCTCGGGGGGCAGGGTGTCGGTGCGGGCGGTGAAGCCGTCGGCGGTGTCGGCGATGGTTGCGCCGAGCAGGGACAGCGCGGTGCGGGTGAAGTGTTCGGCGTCGGCGGGACCGCCGAGGGCGCTGCGGATCTCGTCGAGGAGTTTGGACACTGCGGCGGGTTTGATGCCGGCCTGGCGGAACCGGGAGCGGGAGGCCTTCTCTCGTTCGGCGACGTTGAACCATTCGACCTCGACAGCTTCAGCCAGTGTGTGCGAGGTTGCTGCCCCGAGGTCGAGAGTGAGTTGTTCGGTTTCCTTGCCGCGCAACAGGAGTGACTCCCAGATGGCTTTCATCACGGTGGTGGAGTCCACCGGCACCGGCACCGAGACCCCGGTGGCTTTCAGGATCTTGTTGTGCCGGCGGATCAGGACGTCGAGCACGATGCCGTCGATGCCGTTGTCCTCACCGTAGTAGGTGATGGTGCGCACGGTGTCGGCTTGCTGGCCGAAGCGGTCCACCCGGCCTTCGCGTTGTTCGTGGCGGGTGGGGTTCCAGGCCAGGTCATAATGCACGACGGCGGTGAAGCCCTCCTGCAGGTTGATGCCTTCCGAGAGGCAGTCGGTGGCGATCAGCAGCCGCGGGCCGGGGTGGTCGGTGAGCGTATTGACCCGCAGTTCGCGCTCCTCTGGGGGCAGGTTGCCGGTGACGGCGTCGATGCGCAGGCCGGCAACCTTTTTGGTCAGGGCGGCGCCCAAGTGCTCGGCGAGGTAATCGCCGGTGGGAATGTAGCGGCAGAACACGATGGGGTGGTAGCCGTCGGTGAGCAGGCCGGTCAGCAGCGGGATGAGCCGCTTGAGCTTGGCGTCGGCCTTGGGGCCCTTGAGCTCCGCGGCGGCGACGGCAAGCTCGCGGAGCCGGCGTTGGGTTTTGGTGGGTTTGGTGTGTTCCTCGATGTCCCAGCCGAACGCGGTGTCCTCGCCCTCGGTGGTGTCGTCGATGTCGGTGTCCAGGATGCGGGGTTCGGCGCGGGCGTCCAGGGATTCGGTGGTGTCGTCGGCGCTGAGCGCGGCCCGGTTGAGGAGGGTCTGTTCGGCGGCGGCTGGGCTGGAGGCCAGGCAGCGCAGCAGCGCGATGGCCGACCACCAGCGGACCCGGCGGTGCACGGCGCTCAGCGTCGGGTCGTCGACCTCTTTGCGGACGAAGGCCATGACGTTATCGAACAGCTCCCGGTAGCCGGGGGTCAGCTGATACGAGGTCTCGGTGGACTGTCGCTCCGGGAACGGGGTGTCCTCGTCGAGGTACTCGCGGATGTCGGCGCGCTGTCGCTGAATCATGAATTGCGCCAGCAGCTTTCGGTCGTTTTCACGGTCGCGGCCGGACAGGTCGGCGGGCAGGTCGTCCAGCCGGGCGTCGAGCAGACCGATGAGGGACTGCCAGGCCTCGTTGTCGCCGCTGTGCGGGGTGGCGGTCAGCAGCAGCAGGTGGCGGGTGGGGTCGTCGGCGAGCTTGCGCAGCAGCGTGTAGCGCAGGTGGGCATGCGAGGTCTTGGCCGCGGTGGAGGCGGCCACGCAGGTGTGGGCCTCGTCGACGATGACCAATTCCGGGCAGTACACAGCGAATTCGTCGCGGCGGGTGTGCTGCTTGATGAAGTCGGTGGAGATCACCAGGTGCGGGTAGTGCTCGTAGAGGGTGGACCCGAACGGCACGGTGCGTTGCAGCCGGTTGACGGTGGAGGGCAATAACAGCTTGGCGTCGATCCCGAACTTGGTGGCCAGTTCGGACTGCCACTGCGGGGCCAGCTGCGGCGAGCAGAGCACGGCCAGCCGGTCGGCGTCGCCGGTGGCCAGCAGTTCGGCGACGATCAGTCCGGCTTCCACGGTTTTGCCGATGCCGACGCCGTCGGCGATCAGCAGCCGGGTGGTGTCTTGGGCGGTGGCCATCATCAGCGGCACCAGCTGGTAGTTGCGGGGGGTGACGCCGATGCGGGCGAAGGAGCGGAACGGGCCGCCGGTGGCCTGAAACGACAGTCGCAGCGCGTCGCGCAACAGCCGGGCACGGGTGGAATCGCCGCGGTCCTCAACCGTGGGCGGGGTGAACACCGACGGGGTGGGGTGGTCGAAATCGCGTAGCAGCAGCGTGGTTTCGGCGTCGCTGCCGCCCAGCGGGCGGGCGTGCAGCATGGTCTCAGTGCCGCCGGGGATGACCAGCCAGTCGCGACCGCGGGCGCGCACCAGGGTGCCGGGCGGGAAAGTGGTGGCCGTCATGCGCCGGGGTTCCCGTTGCCGAAGATGTCGGGGTGCGCGGCAATAGCAGGCAGCCAGCCTGCTTCGACGTCCCCATACTTGAATCGCATTACCAGCCAGCCGAGTTCATCCTCAAGCTTCATCTGCGCTTTGTCGTCCGTCTGGTGCTGGTGATCGCTGTCATGAACCGGGCCGTCGATGAACACAGCGACGCTCATCCCCGGTGTGTGGTAGGCGAAGTCCGGGCGAACGTAGTAGCCGTCAACGATCTGCTGCGCTTCGTCGGGCAGTCGGTATCCGTGGGCCTTGAGCATGTCGAGGAATTCCCGTTCGAGGCTGTTGCTTACAGCTGCAAGCTTTTCGTACTGCTCGTCGGGGGCATCGCTGGCGGCAGATTCCGCCTCGGTGGACGCCCGAGTCAGGCGTTGCAGTAGCCCGAGTACGGTGTGGCGGTCGAGGTGCTGGTGGTCCCATTGGTTGGAGTACGACAGCAGGCAGTCGTAGCAGGCTTGGGCGCAGTCCTCCCTGGCGTACGGGGCACGGTGCCGGTCCTCGCCGGTTTCGGGGTCGAAGTGCAGTAACTCCAAGGCTTTTCGGGCGACAGTCCGCAGCTGGCCGTCCTCGGTGGCGACCCGGCGCAGCACCCCGGCCCCGCCTTCGGCGGCTTCGAAGAACAGCAGCCGCGACCAGGCGTTGTCGCCTGTGTGGCCGGGCAGCGGCTCGACCGCCAGTTCGCTGCTTTCCAGCTGGTACACCGTTTCGATGCCGCGCTTCAGGGCATACATCAGCGCCATCCGCTCGTCGGTACCGATGCCGGGGTCCAGGTGCATGACCATGGCGTTGCGCCGGTCTTCCACGTAAGGCACAACCAGGCGAATGCGGGGGTCCTGGCCTTCGACGTTTTTGGCCAGGTCGGCCTCCTTGGCCCAGCGGCCTTCCAGGGTGTCCAGCAAGTAGCCCTTGACGTGTTTGTCCTTGCGGCGTCGTAGGCCGACGTTCATGCGGCGGATCAGTGCGGTGTCACCGTAGGTGATGGCGGCCACCTCGTCGCCGTCAACGGTCACGGTGCTGGTGGTCTGCCCGGCGCGTTCGCCGTGCGGCACGAACCGGATCGAGGTGATGATCTCGTAGCCGGCGCGCTGGCGTTCCTCCTCGTCGGCGCTGATCCGGTCGCGGCGACGGGTTTTCACCGACATCAGCCGCATCATGTGGGTCAGCGTTTCGAGCGAGGCGCCGTTGCAGTGCTGGCACAGTTCGACACCGGTCGGGTTGTCGTGCAGATAGCCGCATGTGTTGCAGCGTTTGATCTCGGTGATGTTGACCCCGGCGCCGTCGTCGCGGGCCGGCAGGCTAACCCGATCCACCTCGTAGCGGGCGCCCTCGTGGTAGATGAAGGCGTTGGGGCCGAATTCGCTGATAGCGATGAACCTGGGCCGCTGCACGTAGTCGCCCTGGCCGTTCTTCGTGCGCCGGTCGGCTGGGATGAATGCCGCCAGCGGCAGCCGGGGGAATGAGTAGCCGGGCAGGAAGCCCTCGGAGGCGAAGTAGCGGTAGGGGTAGAAGTCGCTCTGCACGATGTCGTCGACCTGACCGCGCAGCAGGTCCAAGGCGGCGCGGGCCTCGATGATGCGGGCGCGGGCGCCGCGTTTGGCCGGTTCGGAGGCGCCGATCTCCTTGAGCACCTTATTGGAGGCGTCAAGTTCGGCCAGCGCCTCCCGGTATAGGGTGCGCCACCGGTCGGCGGCCTCGTTGAACTGCGCGGGGGCGCCGGCCACGGTGTCTTTGACCCAGTCTGGGGTCCACCACGGCGCCTGAGTGACCTCCGGGGTGGCGGCCAGCACTTTGGCGATGGCGGCGGTGGCGCCGGTGCGGGCGGTGTTGGAGTTGGTGGTGGCCAGCACCTCGGCCCGCAGCGGCAGCGCGGCTTGGTCGATGTCAATCAGGTCGACCATGCTGGCCTTAAGGTCCAGCTCGCATGCGGCCAGCCAGATGGAGTGCGCGTGCGCCCGGACCAGGTCCTGGTTGCCCAGTTCCAGCCGGGGCGGGGCCACCGCCCCGGCGACCATGTCGTGGCTGCGGCCGAAATAGTAGGCGTCGTGGGCGTTTCCGGTGGCGCAGTAGGTCAGCACCACAGCGGGTTGCCCGGAACGACCGGCCCGTCCGGACCGTTGCGCGTAGTTGGCCGGGGTGGGAGGGACGTTGCGCATGCCGACCACATTGAGGCTCTTGATGTCCACGCCGAGTTCCATGGTCGGCGAGCAGTACAGCACCGGCAGTTTGGCGTCACTGAAGAGCTTCTCGCGTTCCTGGCGGATGGTGGGTTCGACCTGGGCGGTGTGTTCGCGCGCCTCCAGGCCGACCAGTCCCTTGGCGGTCTCCTCGTACAGGTGCCTGAAGAACGGGTTGACCCGGCCCTGTTTCTGGTTGCCGCGGATCGGGTCGGGTGCGCGGGATTCCCCTGATGCGCAACGCCATTCGATCAGGCTGGACTTGATCTGGTAGCCGGTGCGCTTGTTCGAGCCCTTGATCTCGGCGAGGATGCCGGCCTTGGCCATGGTGGCGAAAAGGCCGGCGATGACCACGTCGGCGTCGGCGGGCTTTAGCTGATGGTCGTGGCGCGGGAAGCGGTCGTGGCGGCGCAGCCACCGTCCGTAAAGGCCCAGCCCGGAGACGTAGAGGTCGCCACCGAACGACCCGCCGCGGGGCCGGCTGCCGGGAAAGGCGGTGCCGGAGTACACCCCGGTCTCATCCGACAATGTCCATGGCGCTTTGAGCCATTGGGCGCTGGCGCGTTTGATCGCGTCGTATTTCTCCTCGGTGAGGAACTCCGACTCGATGCACAGGTTGCGCCGCATCTCGTCGAGCAGCGCATGCATGACCTTCGAGCGTGTGGCCGGTTCTGCCCCGGCCAACGGCTGGCCGGCGGCCTGCCACTTGGTGTCGTCGGCAGCCAGGTCGTCGAGCCCGCCGTAGCTCAGGCGCAGTTGCCCGGTCTGCTCGAGGTTGGGCATGGTGATGCGCCAGCCGCGTTTCAGGTCGGCCCACACCCGGTAGGTCACGACGTCGCGCAGGGCGCGGGCGATCTTCTTGCTGGGCATGGGTTCTGACGCGCTTTCCGGGTCGCGGGCGAACAGGGTGAGGTCGCCGCCGAGCGCCTTGAGTACCTCCATGCCGAGGGTGTCGTCGGTCAGCGGTTCCTCGGGATGCAGTTCCTCCTGGTGCCTGGCGGCCCGGTAGAGCGCCGACCGGACCAGGCCGACCAGGGCGAAGTCGTTGAAGTGGCCGGCCTGCAGGCTGGCGTCCTGGCGGTTGTCACTGAACGCCAGGAACTTTCGGGCCTCGGCGTCGAGGTCGGACTGCGATCTTAGGGTGCGCACCACCGACTGGGTGAGCACCGTGACGGCGCTGGCGCGCCCTTCGGTGCCCAGGCTGGAGACCCGGGAGAATTCCGACTGCTGGGAACTCTCGTAGCTGGTTTTGCAGGACGGGCAGAAGTCCAGGCGCTCGAAGAATGCCGCCGGCAGGCCGTCATCGACCACGGTGCCGAACTGGTCAACCCGGTAGCCGACCGGCAGACGGTTCACACGCGTCTTGTCCAGGCTGCGGTTCTCGCCGTCGACGATGATCCAGTCCTCGGGGAGCAGGTCGACCACGGCGAGGTCGGCGGGGCTTGGCCATGGGGCCCCGGAGAGGAACAGCAGTCCGGTGGCGTTGGCCTGCTCGCCGCGGGTGTCGTTGAGTGGTCGCGGGCTGAACTTCTCGGCGTTCTTATCGAGGTTGACCACCAGGAATTCCTGGCCGCATTCGCGGCAGAACGCCAGCGGAAACAGCGGCCGACCCGGCGTTCCGTGCGGGGCGCTACGCTGGTACTGGGTTGTCAGGTAGCGGTTTTCGGGGGCTTCGAGGGTGGTGTAGACGGTGTCACCCTTGCCGATGAACTGGTGCAGTTTGAACGCGAACAGGGTGGCACCCGCGGGGTCGCGGACCTTCGAGCCGGCCAGCAACAGCTCGCGCAGCCGTTTGTCGCAGGTCTTGGCCTTCACGCCGGTCAGCGCACTCAGGTCGGAAACAGCGGTGCTGAGCCGTCTCGGGGACTGCCGCGCGAGGCGACCTTCCTTGTCGGTAAGCCCGAAGGTCTCTTCAACCCAGACGGCAAGGGGATCGACCCGCAGCGCCTCCCACGTGCTGGGGGCGTCGCGGCTGAGCCGGGCGGTCAGTGCCGCCGGGTCGGGGCTGCCCATGGTAGCCCGGCGCAGGGTTTCGTCGATGACGTTGCCGGCGCCGATCGGCGTGCCGAAGATCATGGTGGCCACCTCGGCGACCTGCTCGCGCTGGGCCGCGCGAGTGCCCGGGCCGGCCAGGGTGGCGCTGGTGCCGATGCACTGCAGCGCGTCGGCGCCGACGGCGCCACGGAGCCGGCGCACCAGCATCGCAACGTCGGCGCCCTGGCGGCCGCGGTAGGTGTGCAACTCGTCGAGCACCAAAAACGATAGGTTCTTCGCGCTGGCGATCAGACCCACCCGCTCCTTGGGCCGGGTCAGCATCAGTTCGAGCATCACGTAGTTGGTGAGCAAGATGTCGGGCGGGTCGGCCAGGATCCGCTCCCGGTCCACCCGCGACTCCTGGCCGGTGTAGCGCTCGAAGGTGACCTTCGGGTCCTCGGCGCCGAGAAACTTCTCCAGCTCGTTGCGCTGGCTGTTGGCCAGGGCGTTCATCGGGTACACCACGATCGCCCGCACCCCTTTGCCGGAGCCTTCGCGCAAAACCCGGTCGACGATCGGCACGATGTAGGCCATCGACTTGCCCGACCCGGTCCCGGTGGTCAGCACGTACGATTCTCGCCGGTTGGCGACCTCGAAAGCGTCGGTCTGATGCCGGTGGAAGGTGATCTCGCGGCCGGGATCGGACGGCTCGCTGCGCACCCGGAAAATCTCGGTGGCAGCCGGGTGCAGTACGTCGCGGCCGACCAGTTCGCTGACCGTGCCGCCGGGTTCAAAGGCGGGGTTGAGCGCCAGCCACGGTTCGGGCCACAGCAATCCGCCGTCGATTTCGTCATCGACCTTGGTGCGCACCCGGTCGTCCTGGATGTTGAGGAACCCCTCGACGAACGACTTGTAGTCGGTCAGGACCTCGTCGAGCACCCCGAAGGCGTCCACCGCGCCCCTCCTTAACCGTGCCTTCATCGTCGTCTTGATCAATATTGAGCCGAGCGTAGTTGTGCGCTCGGAGACTTTCGGGAAATCGGCGGCAGGCGCTTCACCGATCAATCGGATTGCGATCACGGCCTACACGTTCGAGAACGAGGTCGATCCCGAAGGCGAGCTCAGTGTTCAGGAGCGCGCTAAGAGGGCTGAATGGGCGCGCAAGGCGTATTACCAGCGCCTTCGATGAAGCCCCGTGGCGACGCAAACATCCGGGACATCCTGTCGACGGTGGCCTCGTTGCGGGCCGCACGGGACCCTTTCAAAATCAGCCGCATTGCTCTCTACGTCGCATTGGCGAGCCTCGTCCTCGCAGGATGCACCCTGCTCCTGACAGACATCGGATCTGAGTCCGTTGCGGCCCACATCGGGACGTGGCTGCATCACTTGTCCGTCAGCCCGCGGGGTTGGCTGCGCGAGACCTTGCGTTAGCTGAGCTCTACCGATCGGAGACCGGTTAGAACGAACTGGCCAATGGGACCGCTTGCCATTCTGGGTGTCCCGCCCAACGCACATACAGCTGATTCGGAACCGGGTGACCCCACGCGGCTATCAGCATCATGTCGAGGCCCTCTCCGGGTCGCAACGATGCGCCGTTCGGCAGGTCTCGGGTAATCGCGTCGATTCTGGCGATGTCGATCTCAATGTTTTCTGCGATGTCGATGCCGATGTTGCGCAACACGAAGCAGTTCTTGGTGGGGTTCTCGATGCGCCAGTTGACATCACCGGGTCGGCGTCGTTGCCCCTCTGTCACCTGAAAAGTAAACCTGCCACCAGAAGTCCCGCTTGGCGGTCGGCCGGGCTTCCGCTCCCAAGTCTGGGCGAACTTCCGTACCGCGGCCGCGTCCCACACGGCGCCGCCGCGCAGATCAGCCAACGGCTCTGGAAACCCAGCGGTCGCCCGCAACTGATGCACCCGCTGCCGCGAGATCCCTAACTCGTCGGCGATCTCAGCCGCAGACATCAACTCAGGCATCGTGTACGCCTCGGCGCGCCGCCGTTGCTCGGACTCGGGGACGATCTCGACACCGATCGGCTGCCCGACGTCAACCACATGCAGAACCTCGCCCTGCATCTTGCTGAGCGCATCGAACAGGCCCATGTTGCCTGGCGCATACACGGTCACGTCGACGCCGCGGCCAGGGACACGAGCTACGGACACATCAAAACCTTCGAGGTCCCTCTCCCACGTGTCCATGGACTCCATCGGGGGGTCGGCGTCGAAGGTGAACGTGATGACCCAATCGGCAGTCACGATTCGTCTCCCTTCGTGCGTTGTGCCCGTTGTTCCTTCTTGCTCGGCGGCGGCCACGGCAGCCCGGCTTTCTTGAGCGCCACTACCAAATCCTGCGTTCGCCGGTACTCGTTGCTTGGTGTTGCGGGGTAGCGGGCGATGTATTCGCCTTGCGGGTTGTAGAAGCGTGTATAGCCGCTGGCGTCATCCTCGACCGTCCACTGTTGCGAACTCGCCCATTTGGCAATCTTGACGATTGCGTTGTTCACATCATCCCCTTAACCCTTGCGATCTGTCAATATTAAAGCGCGTAATACGAGACAACGTCAAGAGTATTTGGGTTGGCCTCGAGCGTAACCACCTTGGGGCCACGCCTCATGCGCACTGGTCAGACGATCCGCGCGCATGCGCACGTTGTGCACGGCAAACCTCGGCGCTCACTGATGCCGAACCGCGAAGACGCGCTGCCGCTACTTTCTGGCGGTTAGTCAGGTCGCGGGCAGGTTGTCGAGCCAGTCGGCCAACTCCTGGGGTGTTCGCGGCAGGAAGGTGTTGAACACCGCCGCTCAGCTCACTGGGCGCCCTCGTAATTGGCCACGAATGCAAGCACTCGCGGCGCAAGCGGGGTCATGGCCGGCCACAGGTTGCGCCGTGTAAAACCAGGACCGTTCTGCAACGCATGTAGTCCTGGCTTGCCCGGGTATTGGCTCAAGAGTTCGCGCACCGTGGCCACGTCGTCAGCCACGTTGGGATACAAAATCTTGTCCAGCTTCGCTTGAAGCGGCCCCATGAGCGGCTGAATCGCATTGATCATGTCCACCACGCTGGGGTCGGACTCCATGTCTTCCAACTCACGACGCTTCAGCCACTTCTTCCGGGAGGAGCGCCGCGTGAAGTCGAGCATGAACTTGCGGCTCATGTACACGTTCGCCGCAGGCTCGCCGTTCACTCGTGCCGAGAAGTCGTACCTGAACGCGTTGATGTCGCCGTGCTGCAGCGCACCCCGCATCTCTTCGAGCCAGCCGTACTCGAACGACGACTTCCTCAAATCTGTGAATAGCTGCTCGACAGCGGCAAGCTGTGCGGTGTCGCGGCCGAACGTCTTCTTCGCCGCATTGATCGTCTGTTCCCGGTGAATGTGTAGGGCAGCGGTGAACGAGATCAGCGCCGACCGCACTTTGCGCCTGTGTTCATCCCACGCATCCTCATCGAAGATTGGAATGCGGTTATCACGCAGATCCATCAGGAGCGCCATCAATACATCCCACAGACGGTCGCTCTCATCGGAGATGTGCTGCAGTAACTCACTGTCGATCATGCGCCGAAGCTGTTCGTACGCATCGCGATAACGCATATCCTCGTCTTCAGTCAACGAACAGACCTTCTCGAAGATTGGGGCATCAGACCGGCTGGGGTCGAGGTGAACGAGGATCGCGCCGTAGGGGTCTGATTCAGCCTCTGCGTCCTCGGCTTCCAGTTCGGCGTTCTTGGTCTCATTTGCTTTCAATGACTCATGTAACTGCTCACCCGCAGAGGCAATACGTTGCTTAATCTCGTCGTCAGAAGGCAGACCTTCTGCCAGCCACCGCCGGGCATCGTGGCAAATGCCGTCCAGTGCGTCTTTTACTTGCTGCTCAACGTCACTGCGGGTCAATCGGTCCCGAACGTCGGGCGTGTCCGCCCAATCCATCGATACCGTCGTCATCACCTTAGCCAGTGCGCCGAACGACTCGACGATCACCAGGATAGCCGGACTTGTTGGCGGCGGGCTATCGCTCATCACGGTGCTTTGCCAGGTGTCACAGGCACTCTCGCAGAAGTCAATTGGCGTTTCGCCGTCTAGTCCGTCGAATGACGAGATGAACCCCTCGAGCCGGCCGATCCAGTTCCTTACCCGCGCTACCTCTTCCTCCTCTTCCTTCACGTCTGTTCCTTTCCCTAAAATTGTCACATCGTGTATGCGGCTCCCTTCTGGTGGGCAACCCCATAAGATCGCACAGGTATGGTCCGAACGCGTGCAGCGACACGCGGCGTTTTTCTCGAACTGTGTCAGCAAGTGCCGCTCTGACCAGACGAGGTTTGGAAGGGGCCAAATGCGGGCCCAGTACAGTGTGCCGCTTGGCAGGCGGCGGCAAGCTTCCGCAAGCCGCTTGGCGGAACCTTCTTTCTGCTCGCCGAACGCGACGGCGGCCTGAACGAATGGGTGACGGCATTCTTGACGCGTGGCAGCGTGCCGAGAAGCGGGGGATACGTTGATGACCGTGGGGCACGCCGCGGTGATCGGATAACGCGCCTTGGGGACCACTTTGGGACCACACGTGATACGCAGTGGTGAACTCCTCCGCGTCTCTGCACGTCATGCGCAAATAGAGTGGGTCCGCAGACTGCAGACGACCTGCGGAGATGGGTTACCGCTACTTACTGGGGGTCAAGTGCATTGCCCATCCGGCCCTTCTGGACTTGCCAGCAGCATGAGATGTCTCCGCCGCCTGTCCAGGGATGTTCACACACGCTCCGAGCATAGGGTCGGTAGAGCACCCGCTTGAGGAACCTCAAACGGCACGCCGACACCGAGCGACCGCGGCCCGGCAGGACCGGAATGCCGACGTCCCGTAAGACTGGTTCGGTGATCCTTCCCGGTGAAGGGGGGCTAACCGGCATACTATCTGCGTGACGGGAGCTGAAGATCGGCTACGCCCGGGGTATCGACGGTCGATCAAGATCTCCCGGCGCGCCAGTCGTTCGACGACAAATCCG